>NZ_JBPDVG010000002.1:0-205049 GCF_051851525.1 Lonepinella sp. BR2357
ATACGTTCCTACGCTTTTATGATTTAATTGTGTTTTTTGGGCGTATGCAATACGCCCCTACGTTTTGTGGTTTAATTGCGTTTTTTGGGTGTATGTAATACGTTCCTACGCTTTTATGATTTAATTGTGTTTTTTGGACGTATGCAATACGCCCCTATGTTTTGTGGTTTAATTGTGTTTTTTGGGTGTATGTAATACGTTCCTACGTTTTGTGGTTTAATTGCGTTTTTGGGGCGTATACAATACGCCCCTATGTTTTGTGGTTTAATTGTGTTTTGGGTGTATGTAATACGTTCCTACGCTTTTATGATTTAATTGTGTTTTTTGGGCGTATGCAATACGCCCCTACGTTTTGTGGTTTAATTGCGTTTTTGGGAGGTATGTAATACGTCCCTACGTTTTTGTGGTTTAATTGCGTTTTTGGGGTGTATGCAATGTAGCGTTATATTTTTTGTTATTTTTACAGTTAATGCTGATGGTAATCAAATTGTAGGGGCGTATTGCATACGCCCTTTGCTCGATCTTTATATTCCCACAAATTATAAATAATGCAAATTACACTTGCTTATTTTTTGTTTCTTTATCCCATTTTTTCTTCTCCGCCGCCTCTCTTGCCTGTTCTTCCGCCCGTTTACGGCGGATTTCTTTGGGATCGGCAAGCAGTGGGCGGTAGATTTCAATGCGGTCACCTTGATTAACAGGATCAGTGAGTTTCACGGGGCGAGCGAATACGCCGACTTTGTTTTCTCGTAAATCAATGTCGGTGTATTGTTGCAAAATACCCGATTGCAAAATGGCGGCTTGTACCGTGGTGCCTTGTTCTACCTGTAATTTTTTTAAGAAATAGGATTTGGGGTAGGCGTAGGCGATTTCAATATCAATGGTTGTCATTAAAAAGTTCTTTCCAAATTTGGTGAATAAATAACCGCACTTCACTAAATTCACGGGTATCTACAATGGTTTTTTCACCCAGTAAATTAAGCTGATGAATACGGTTGCGTAAGCTCGTGTAGCAATCTTTAAGTTGTTCGGCAGTATCTACACTTATCACTTGAAATTCTGCCATGTTGTCAAAAATTCGTACATTATCTGACCAATAGGCTAACTCGGTGTTGTTTGGGGCATTGGCAAGCACCAAATATTGGGCGATAAATTCAATGTCCGTAATGCCACCTTGATCGGTTTTAATGCTAAATTTTTCGGGATCCGCATTGGCCAAATGTTGGTACATTTTATCACGCATTGCCAAGACGTCTGTTTTTAATTTTGCTAAATCTCGTGGTGTGGATAAAATTTCTGTGCGAATTTGTTCAAATTGTTGGCGTAATTTCGGCTCACCATACACGGCTCGAGTGCGTACGAGCGATTGATGTTCCCACGTCCACGCCTCATTTTGTTGGTATTGTTTAAAGGCTTCAAAAGAATTGCACAACAACCCCGCTTCACCTGATGGTCGCAAGCGTAAATCCACTTCATACAGCACGCCCGCACTGGTGTTCATACTAAAAATACTGACGATTTTTTGCGCAAGGCGAAGATAAAATTGAAAATTATCCACAGATTTTTTGCCACCCTCCGTCTGTCCTTGCACACCATCATACAGAAATACCAAATCTAAATCAGATTTGTAACCTAGCTCAATTCCACCGAGTTTGCCGTAACCCACCACCACAAAGCCTTTTTCGTTGTCGGTTAAATGGGGAGGCGTGCCAAAGCGAGTGGTAACTTGTTGCCAGGCTAAATTAATTACCGCCGCAATAATGGCTTCGGCTAAATAGGTGAGGTGATCGCTGACTTTCATAATCGGCAACACGCCAAGAATATCGGCAGCAGCAATGCGGAGCAAGGTAATTTGTTTAAATTGACGTAAAGCGTATAGAATTTGTTCTTCGTCATCTGGCGGCAAACGCAGCAAATATTGTTGCAATTCCGCAGGATATTGCTCAAAGTGCGGTGGATTTTGTAGGCTTTTTTGATCTAATAGTTCATCCAACAAAATCGGGTGGCGAGCCACTTGTTCGGCGATCATTTTGGATTGTGAACAGAGCGATAATAATTGGGTCAGTACCTGTGGATTTTCTACTAACAGCTCTAAATAGGTGGTGCGAGAGAGAATTTGTTGCACGATATTTAACATGCGTGGCAACAAGGTTAAATAAGCGGAATGGCTAAAAATTTGGCTAAATAATTGGGGCAATAATTGATTTAGGGTTTCTTGCCCACGATGGCCAATGACACGGTGTTCTAGCTCGTGACGGAATTTGTGTAAATGATCTAAGATTTCGTCAAAATGGGTCTCGGAAATGTGCTGTTCAGTGAGGAATTGTTCTATTTCCGCCTCATTCATTTCCAACAAATCTTGCCAGCCGTTATCCGTCTGACGTTCACTTTTTTCTTTTTCATCGCCAATTAATTCATCAAAAACGCACCGCACTTTTTGTTGATGTTGTTGTAATACGGCATAAAAACTATCCCAATCTTGAATGGGATAACGCACAGTTTCGGGCTGATGTTCGGCGTTCAACTGGGTAAATTCCGCACATGCTACCACTAAACGTGCTTGATCCTGTGGATCTGTCGGCAATAGCTGAGTTTGCTTGTCATTAATGGCCTGTAACACATTTTCCGCACGGCGTAAAAACAAATAGGCTTGGGTGAGATCGTGGCGTTTTTCAGGTGGTAATAAGCCTAATTTTTCTAATTCTGGCAACAGGTTAAGTAGCGAATGTTGTTGCAAGCTGATTTCTCGTCCGCCCCGAATTAATTGGAATACTTGCACAATAAATTCCACTTCACGAATGCCACCAGCCCCTAATTTAATATTATCCACTAAACCACGACGGCGGACTTCTCGCTCAATTTTGCCTTTCATGTCACGTAAAGATTGAATTACGCTGAAATCAATATAACGGCGATAGACAAAAGGGCGGAGCAGTTGGCGTAGGGCTATTACGTTCGGATCTTGTGGATCATAACCCAAAATTCGCCCTTTAATCATGGCATAGCGTTCCCAATCTCGCCCTTGTTCTTGATAATAGGTTTCCATGGCGGCAAAACTTAACGCCAATGCACCGCTGTCGCCAAAAGGACGAAGTCGCATATCGGTGCGATACACAAAGCCGTCTGGCGTGAATTGATCCAACGCATTGACTAATCGCTGCCCGAGTCGCACGAAAAATTTTTGATTATCAATGGCTTTGCGACCACCCACAGTTTCGCCTGCCGCAGGGTAGGTGAAAATCAAATCAATATCGGAAGAAAAATTCAGCTCAAAACCCCCGAGCTTGCCCATACCCAAAATATACAGTTGTTGCGGATTGCCTTGTTCATCGCAAGGTGTACCCATTTCTTGACAGGCTTGTTGATACAGCCAATCTCTTGCCCCAATAATCAGGCTTTCGGCTAATTGTGATAAACGGATAAAAACTTGTTCTACGGTGCCTACATTTAGGCTTTGACAAATGCTCAAAATGGCCATTTCTCGGTTGCGGAATTGGCGCAGCGTTTTGTAAAATTGTTCTTCGTTATCTATTTGATTTAACTCATGATGTAATCGAGGAAAATATTGTTCCCCATCAGGTAATTCGGGTAAGATTTCTAAACATTTTGCTAAAAAGTGCGGTTGTTTTTTAAAGACTTCAAAGACGAAGTCTGACATGGCGATCGCATGGTTTAATTTGTCTAAAAGTGCGGTATTTTTTGCGAGCGTTTTTTCAGGGAAGTGGGTTTGAATAAGGTCTTGAAGTTTGGCTTCAGTTGTGGCGGTCGAGAGCATAATGGTATTTTCCCACGATTTGCTCCCTCTCCCTTTGGGAGAGGGTTGGGGTGAGGGGGTTCTATTACATTTTTTACCCTCACCCTAGCCCTCTCCCAGAGGGAGAGGGAATTGATCAGATTAGTTTGCTTGATCTTCAGTTGGTTTGTGTAGTTGGCTCAGTTTGGCTAAACCTTGATCGCAACTTTTAATTTGGGTTGCCACTTCCATTTCTAGAATTTGTTTTTTACTTTGATTTAACTTGTTTTGAATGTTGTTCAGTTGTGTGTGCGTGCCGGGGCTATTTTGTGCCTCAACAAATAATTTTTCGGCCTCATTAAACAGTTTTTCACATTGTTCAGGCATTTTTGCTGTATTTGCGGCGGACACGGACAAACTTGCAAGTAACGATAATGCCATGGTTAAGCACAGTTTTGTGAATTTGGTTGTTGCTTTCATCATACTATTTTTTATCCTTAGATTCATTGCGTAGAATGGGAGTAAATTTAGTACACAATTCCCACGATTTTGGAGAAAATACCAGAGATTAAATTAAATGTCTATATTTTTTTGTCGTGAGTGATATTTCTTTAGGGGCAATCTTGAATATGATAGCGAGTAAAGAATAATGTTGAAATGTTAAATATTTGTTAATAATTATTTAATTTTGCGACAGATCAAATGTGACAAAGCAAATAAATTTGCGATTTTTTTGATTTAGATCTAGAAATGTGATCTAGTTAACATTTTTTCTGTTTTTTATCCGCATAAAAAGTAGTAGAATAGCCCCGATCTTGGATTATTTGGCTAATCTATTATTTATTAAATGAATAAAGATTGTTAAATAATTTGTATAAAAGGTTACTTTTGATGTGTAGTGCATTAAGAGAAAATCGGGGTGATTACGTTTTTGGACGATAATCGAAATATAATCTTGTAGCATATTTACAAGGAGTTGTGAGATGTTAGACGTTGTTGAACTATCTCGTTTGCAGTTTGCGTTAACTGCGTTATATCACTTCTTGTTTGTTCCGTTAACATTGGGTCTTTCCTTTATTCTTGTGATTATGGAAACCGCTTATGTGGCGACAGGCAAAGAAGTTTATAAAGATATGACTAAATTCTGGGGTAAGTTATTTGCCATTAACTTCGCCTTAGGGGTAACGACTGGTATCACCATGGAATTCCAATTTGGTACTAACTGGTCATATTATTCTCATTATGTAGGTGACATCTTCGGGGCTCCTTTAGCTATCGAAGCCTTGTTAGCTTTCTTCCTAGAGTCAACATTTGTGGGCTTGTTCCTCTTTGGTTGGGATCGCTTATCTAAAAAACAACATTTAATTTCTACTTACTGCGTCGCATTTGGTTCAAACCTTTCTGCCATGTGGATTTTAGTGGCAAATGGCTGGATGCAATTCCCTGCAGGTTCAGAATTTAATTTTGAAACTATGCGAATGGAAATGACCAGTTTCCTAGATTTATGGTTAAACCCAGCAGCACAACATAAATTGTTACATACCTTATCATCTGGTTATGTAGCGGGTGCGATGTTTGTGTTAGCGATCAGTGCATTCTACATTTTAAAAGGCCGTGATGTTGCTTTTGCTAAACGTTCTTTTGCGATTGCGGCAACCTTTGGTTTAGTGGCCACAGGTAGTACCATTATTTTAGGTGACGAATCTGCTTATCAAACGGTAACCGATCAACCGGTAAAATTTGCCGCAATGGAGGGGGAATGGCATACACAACCTGCGCCAGCCTCTTGGACATTGTTTGCGATTCCAAATCAAGCAGAACGTAAAAATGATGCTGAAATCAAAATTCCATTTATGGGGGGTATGATTGCAACCCGTTCACTTGATGGCACTTACCCAGGCTTAATTGACTTAGAAGCAACCAATACACAACGTGTTCGTAACGGTATTGTTGCTTATGGTTTATTAGAAGAATTGCGTGCTCAGAAAAAAGCGGGTCAAATTGACGAAGCAACCAAAGCACAATTCTTAGAAGCACGTAAAGATTTAGGTTTCGGTTTATTATTAAAACGTTATACCGATAAAGTGGTGGATGCTACTGAAAGCCAAATTCGTGCAGCCGCAGCAGACAGTATTCCACGTGTTACTCCATTATTTTGGTCATTCCGTGTGATGGCAGGGTTAGCAGGTGTAATCGGTTTACTAATTCTTGGTGCATTTGTACAAGCATGGCGTAATAAAACCGAGAAAAGTGGCTTATTGCTCCGTGGTTTATTATGGGGCTTACCATTACCATGGGTTGCCATTGAATGCGGTTGGTTCTTAGCCGAATATGGTCGTCAACCTTGGGCAATTCAAGATGTGTTACCAGTAGGTATTGCTAACTCATCATTGGGTACCGGTGACCTTTGGTTCTCCATTGGCTTACTCTGTGCCTTATATACGGTATTCTTAGTCGCAGAAATGTATTTAATGTTCAAATATGGTCGTCTTGGCCCAAGCGCATTAAAAACAGGTCGCTATTATTTTGAGCAATCAACTAAATAAGTAGGAGTTAGACGATGATTGATTATGAAATTCTACGCTTTATTTGGTGGATTCTTATCCTCGTATTGTTAATCGGTTTCTGTGTCACAGACGGTTTCGATATGGGCGTATTAACCTTATTACCATTCACCGGTAAAAAAGAAGTTGAAAAACGTGTTATGTTGAACACTATTGCACCGCATTGGGACGGTAACCAAGTTTGGTTATTAACCGCAGGGGGCGCAATGTTCGCCGCATGGCCAATCGTTTATGCCGTGTCTTTCTCAGGCTTTTATATTGCCATGATTTTGGTTCTAGCTGCCTTATTCTTCCGTCCTGTGGGCTTAGAATATCGTGCGAAAATCGATAATCCAACGTGGCGTAAAGCATGGGATGCAGGTTTATTCATTGGTGGTTTTGTGCCGTCATTAGTGTTCGGTGTGGCCTTTGGTAACTTATTACAAGGCGTGCCATTTGAATTCAACGACATTATGCAAATCAAATACACCGGCGGATTCTTTGAATTATTAAATCCATTTGCGTTACTTTGTGGCTTAATTAGCTTATCAATGTTAACCACACAAGGTGCAGCTTGGTTACAAATGAAAACCACTGCCGAATTACGCAATCGTGCAAGAGCTGTATCACAAGTAGGTGCTTTTGCTACCTTAGTGACATTTGTGCTTGCAGGTGTATGGTTATTATTCAAAGATGGTTTCATTGTAACGAGTGCGATTGACCACAATGCGGTGTCTTCACCATTAGGCAAAACCGTGGTGCTTGAAACCGGTGCATGGTTCAGAAATTACAATGACTTACCAGTATTGTATATTTTCCCTGCCATTGCAGTGATTGGTGCGTTATTAAATATCGCCGCCTCTAAAGCGAACCGCTCTGGCTTTGCGTTCTTCTTCTCATCATTAACCATGTTGGGCGTGATCGTGAGCTGTGGTGTGTCTATGTTCCCATTTGTGATGCCATCCATTACGCATCCTGATATGAGCTTATTGATGTGGGATTCAACATCAAGTCACTTAACCTTAACCTTAATGTTCTACTTTGCATTAGTGTTTGTGGTAATTGCCTTGTCTTACACCATTTGGTCATACTACAAAATGTTCGGTCGTATCGATGCGAAATACATCGAAGAAAACAAAACGACAGCATACTAAAAAGGAGAATTACAATGGTATATGCAGCTTGGGTAATTGGTGTTTTAGCTACCGTTTGGCTTAGTGTCAAAGTAGTGACAAAACTCGAGGACAAAGGTTCATTTGACAAATAGTCAATGCCGATAAAGAAGAAAAACGCTGAATAAGTTATTATTCAGCGTTTTTGTTTGTCTTGCAGTGACGTACAAGGTTACGATTGTGTTGGCATTAGCCACGGCGTGGCGTAACCATGCTTAACCCCATACGTAAGTACGGGGCTATTGGTATGCGGACTATTTCACCGCCACCATGGATCCAAAATTAAAACACTGAAACCACAATTCCACTTGCGAAAATCCAATGTTTTTTAACCGCACTTTATGGGTATTGACGCTATCGGGTCGCATCACATTTTCCAGTGCGGTGCGTTTTTGGCTCACTTCTAATTCGCTGTAACCATTAGCACGTTTAAATTGATGATGTAAATCAATCAGCAAATTATCCACGTTTTTATCTTCAAAACGAAATTTTTCCGACAACACCAACACGCCATTTGGGTTTAAGCCTTGATAGATTTTTTCCAACAAGGTTTGGCGATCTTCAGGTGGTAAAAATTGCAAGGTGAAATTTAAAATCACCATAGAGGCATTTTCAATCTTGATATTGCGAATATCATCACACAAAATTTCTACTGGAATCTCGCTATGATAGGCTTGAATATGCTGACGACAACGTTCTACCATCGGCTGTGAATTATCCACACCGATAATTTTTACGTTTGGCTGTTGAATATTTCGGCGAGCAGAAAGTGTCGCTGCGCCACGAGAACAACCTAAATCATAGACATGGCTATTCGCCGTGACAAAACGATTTGCCAACATGCCGATAGCTGTAATGATATTAGAATACCCCGGTACGGAGCGTTGAATCATATCGGGAAACACTTCCGCCACGTTTTCATCAAAAGTAAAATCGCCCAGTTTTTCAATGGGGGCAGAGAAAATAGTATCTTTATTCATAAATTTGCCATCTTTAGATAAAAAAGTGCGGTTATTTTAGAAGAAGTTTTATTTTTTTTCAGCTATAATTTACCGATTATGTTTAAAAAATAATTTTAAGGAAAACAGAATATGATGCGTACACATTATTGCGGTGCATTAAACCGTGACAATATCGGACAACAAGTGACATTAAGCGGTTGGGTGAATAAACGCCGTGATTTAGGTGGATTGATTTTTATTGATATGCGTGATGTAAAAGGCATTGTGCAAGTGTGTTTTGACCCGAAATATCCACAAGCCTTAGAGCAAGCTGCCAGCCTGCGTAACGAATTTTGTATTCAAATCAAAGGCGAAGTGATTGCTCGTCCTGATAATCAAATTAACAAAAATATGGCAACAGGCGAAGTGGAAATTTTGGCTCACGAATTGGCTATTTATAATGCCTCTGACGTATTGCCGTTAGACTTCAACCAAAATAACACCGAAGAACAACGCTTAAAATACCGTTATTTAGATTTACGCCGTCCTGAAATGGCGGAACGTTTAAAAACTCGTGCGAAAATTACCAGCTTTGTCCGCCGTTTTATGGACGAACAGGGTTTCTTAGACATTGAAACCCCAATGTTGACCAAAGCCACGCCAGAGGGTGCAAGAGACTATCTCGTACCAAGCCGTGTGCATAAAGGCAAATTCTATGCCTTGCCACAATCACCGCAATTATTTAAACAGCTTTTGATGATGTCTGGTTTTGACCGTTATTATCAAATTGTGAAATGTTTCCGTGATGAAGATTTGCGTGCGGATCGTCAACCTGAATTTACCCAAATTGATGTGGAAACCAGCTTTTTAACCGCCCCTGAAGTGCGTGCGATTATGGAAGAATTGATCCATGGTTTATGGCTCAACACCATCAACGTGGATTTAGGCAAATTCCCTGTGATGACCTGGCAAGATGCCATGGAACGTTTCGGTTCAGACAAGCCTGATTTGCGTAACCCATTAGAAATGGTCACCATTTCTGACCTTGTGCGTGAGGTGGAGTTTAGCGTATTTAAAACCCCTGCCAACGATAAAGGCGGACGTGTGGCGGCAATTCGTGTACCAAACGGCTCAACCATCACGCGTAAACAAATTGACGAATACACCCAATTTGTCGGCATTTATGGTGCAAAAGGCTTGGCGTGGTTAAAAGTCAATGATGTGAATGGTGGACTAGACGGCGTGCAAAGCCCGATTGCGAAATTTTTATCGGAAGACGTGTTAAAAGCGATTTTAGATCGAGTGAAAGCCGAAACAGGCGATATTATCTTCTTCGGTGCGGATAAATGGCAAACTACCACCGACGCATTAGGTGCGTTACGCTTAAAACTTGGTCGTGATCTCGGTTTAACTCGCCTAAACGAATGGCAACCGCTATGGGTGATTGATTTCCCAATGTTTGAACGGGATGAAGACGGCAATTTAGCCGCCATGCACCACCCATTCACCTCACCAAAAGATTTCAGCCCAGAACAGCTTGAATCGGATCCAACCAGTGCCGTGGCAAACGCTTACGATATGGTGATCAACGGTTACGAAGTGGGCGGTGGCTCGGTACGGATTTTCGACCCGAAAATGCAACAAACCGTATTCCGCATTTTAGGCATTAAAGAACAAGATCAACGTGAAAAATTCGGTTTCTTATTAGACGCCTTAAAATTCGGTACACCGCCACATGCTGGATTGGCGTTTGGTTTAGACCGTTTAACTATGTTGTTGACGGGTACAGAAAATATCCGTGATGTGATTGCATTCCCGAAAACCACTGCAGCAGCGTGCTTGATGACGGATGCCCCGAGTTTTGCGAATCCGCAGGCGTTGGCGGAATTGGCGGTGGCAGTGGTGAAAGCAGAATAAAGTAATTTATTATAGGTCTTTTAAATGGTTAAAAGACCTATTTAATATAAGAGAAATTAAATGACTAAGCCAAATATTTCAATAAATATATTATTTAGCAATATTGTTACGGAATTGTGGAAAAGTTTAAAACCAAATTTGATATGGTTTATTTTTATTTTTTGTTTTCAATATTTCAAGCCTAATCTCCCTGATCTTGCTTTTAAACGAGAGACAATGGTTCCCATTATTTGGTTTTTTACAATAGTGGTTTTCATTTTCTTTCTATATCGAGTTATTGATAAGGAAGATAAATTACCTGATAAAATTTATAATTTTCTTGATATGCCAACAAAAACTATTATTGATATTTGTACGGGGATGGTAGTTCTTAACGTGTGTGCTGATTTTGTAGACTGGGGACATTATGGTGGTGGATATTATCAAATGTTGATAGTTAGTTTGAAGCAATTTATTTATCTTGTATTATTACAAATTTTCTTTTCTCTATTATCTCTAATAGATGAATATAATGGGGTAGAAAAATGGTTGTTAGGTGTATTTGCTTTTATTGGGCTTATGCATTGGAAATTTCTTGCTCCTAATGAGACACCTTTTATTTTAATTGTAAGTGTCGTGCTGTTCATTGTAAAACTAAGAAGTTTTATGCGTATTGCTAAAGAATAATTTATGGCATACAAAAACCCTAACTCCGTTTTAGTTGTCATTTATGCCCAAAACAGTAATAATGTCCTAATGCTCCAACGCCAAGACGATCCTGATTTTTGGCAATCAGTAACAGGCTCGTTAGCAGAGAACGAAACGCCCGAACAAACGGCAATTCGAGAAGTATTAGAAGAAACAGGCATTGACATCAAAGCGGAAAATTTAGCACTTTTTGACTGCAACGAATGGATAACATTTGAAATTTTCCCGCATTTTCGGTATAAATATGCCCCGAATGTGACCCATTGCAAAGAGCATTGGTTTTTGTTGGTACTGCCTGATGAGCGAGTTCCCCAATTAACGGAACATCTTGCTTATCAATGGTTAGAACCTAAACAAGCTGCCGAACTCACTAAATCACCGAATAATCGGCAGGCAATAGAAAAATATTTAATAACATAGAACCCTCACCCTAGCCCTCTCCCAAAGGGAGAGGGGAAGAATATAGGGAAACTGATTTCAAAAAGATCAGTAATGGGGCCCCGTCTGAACCGCCCTTGCGTTGGGGTATTTTGTAGGAAAGTTTTGCATGTTTGAGCGAAGCGAGTTCAAAACTTTCCGTTAAGCAAAATCCCCATAAGCAAGGAAAAGCGGTGAAGTCGGGGTGTACTTTCTTTTGCTTACTTTTCTTTGTACAAGCAAAGAAAAGTAAGTCGCCATCGGCGAAATCCGATATAACGAATAAAATAGACAACTTAAAAAATAAAAAGGAAACATACAAATGGCAGGACACAGTAAGTGGGCTAACATCAAACACCGCAAAGCCGCACAAGATGCACAACGTGGTAAAGTATTTACTAAATTAATCCGTGAATTAGTCACCGCTGCAAAAATTGGTGGCGGAGATGTCGGCACGAATCCTCGTTTACGTGCAGCAGTGGATAAAGCGCTTTCCAGCAACATGACTCGTGACACCATTAATCGTGCCATTGAACGTGGTGTGGGTGGTGGCGATGACACCAATATGGAAACCAAAGTCTATGAGGGCTATGGACCGGGTGGCACAGCAGTGATGGTCGAATGTTTGAGCGACAATGCCAACCGCACCATTTCCCAAGTTCGCCCAAGTTTTACTAAATGTGGTGGTAACTTAGGAACTGAGGGTTCAGTCGGTTATTTATTCAGCAAAAAAGGCTTGATCTTAATTGCCTCAGGGGATGAAGATGCGCTAACTGAAGCAGCCATTGAAGCAGGTGCAGACGATATTCAAGCGCAAGAGGATGGTTCTTTTGAAATCTATACGGCATGGGAAGATCTCGGTGATGTGCGTGATGGCATTGAAAAAGCCGGCTTTAAAATTGAGAATGCGGAAGTGACTATGATTCCATCAACCACGGTGGATCTTGATGCGGAAAATGCCCCGAAATTATTGCGTTTAATTGATATGTTAGAAGATTGTGATGATGTACAAAACGTGTATCACAATGCCGAAATCAGTGATGAAGTCGCCGCCTTACTTTAAGATAAATTTGTATTATCGGGTTTGGTATGCTAGGATAAAGCTGTCTTTTTGAACAAGACTTTGCTTTTATTTTATTTAAGGAGATTTTATGAAATTAATTAAATTTATTCCTGCAATCTGTGCTGCTGCGGTGTTAGCCGCTTGTTCTTCTGGCCCAACTGAACAGGAAATGGCCGTTGCACAAGCAGAAAAACAAGCGCAAGCCATGGAGCAAGCCGCAAATACGGCCAATACACAAGCCGCTGAAATTGCAAAAAATATTGATGGTACCGCACAAGTCAAAGTACAAAAAGTACCAACGGTGAACAAATCTGTGGTGTATCGTTGCCAATCAGGTAAAGTCGTTACAGCAACTTATGCCTTTGAAAATAACGATCCTCGTGCAGTGAGTGTACGTTTAGGTAAAGGCAAAAAAGCATTAAAAGTATCATTGGCACGTGATGATAACAGCAAAGATACGGTTTCATTCGTTTCAGATAAGTATGAATGGAATGTGGATACGGGTTTGACCTTAGATAATTTCAACGGGGTTGATGCGATTCATTTCCTCAAAAAAGGCGCCGAATCCGATCAAATCTTAGCGAAACTTTGTAATGTGAATAAAACAGCAACAAAACGATTAAATAAATAATTGAAATCGGTTATGATAATTGGGTGGGGATTAAGCTCCACCCATTTTATTTTGTAGGACAATATGGCAATTATTTTAGGCATTGACCCTGGTTCCAGAGTGACAGGATATGGGGTAATTCGACAAACTGGACGCACATTAGAATATCTTGGTTCTGGCGCTATTCGTACCCAAGTGGACGATATGCCGACCCGCTTAAAACGTATTTATGCGGGTGTGACGGAAATTATTACCCAATTCCAACCTGATATGTTTGCTATTGAAGAAGTCTTTTTGGCGAAAAATCCCAATTCTGCGTTAAAACTCGGCCAAGCTCGTGGTACCGCCATTGTGGCCGCCGTTAATCAAGATTTACCCGTGTTTGAATATGCCGCTCGTTTAGTCAAACAAACCGTGACAGGTATTGGCTCCGCCGATAAGGTGCAAGTGCAAGATATGGTTACCCGTTTATTAAAACTTTCCGACAAACCCCAAGCGGATGCGGCTGACGCCTTAGCCATTGCGATTACCCATGCGCACACCATTCAACATAGTTTGCACATCTCCCAAACCGCTCAACCCACAGAAACTCGTGAAAAATACACCGCACTTTTACGCACCCGTTATAGCCGTGGGCGATTTCGCTTGAAAATTTAACTGTTCTTTTATTCAGTTTTTAGTATAATAAAGCAAATTTTTTCAACAACGGAAACAACAATGATCGGTCGCTTACAAGGTAAACTTATTGAAAAACACCCCCCTGAAATTTTGCTAGACGTGCAAGGGGTGGGCTATGAATTGCTGTTGCCCATGACCAGTTTTTATGACTTGCCTGAATTGGGGCAAGATTGCACTTTGTTTACCCATTTTGTGGTACGTGAAGATGCGCACCTTTTATTTGGATTTTCACATAAATCTGACCGCAGTTTATTCCGTGAATTAATTAAAACCAATGGCGTCGGGCCGAAATTGGCGTTGGCGATTTTATCCGCGATGTCAGTGGCGGATTTTGCTTATGCCATTGAACATGAGGAATTATCTAAATTGGTGAAAATCCCCGGTGTAGGTAAGAAAACGGCGGAACGGCTGTTGGTGGAATTGAAAGGTAAATTTAAAGGCGTGGGGCAAGGGGATTTCTTTGTGGAAAGCACCCATTTACCTGCCGTTGAACGAGGTTCTTCCGCAGAAAATGTTGCTGCTGAAGATGCCGTTTCTGCACTTATTGCATTGGGTTATAAACCAACGGACGCAGAAAAAATGGTGAAAAAAGTGGCAAAATCCGATCTTTCTTCGGAGCAATTAATTCGTGAAGCCTTAAAAGCAGCGTTGTAAGTGAGATAGAACATGATTGAAGCAGATCGCCTGATCAGTGGCGTAGCAAAATTAGATGACGAAGCGGTGGATCGTGCTATTCGCCCTAAATTGTTGGCAGATTACGTCGGGCAGCCGCAAGTGCGGTCGCAAATGGAGATTTTTATTCAAGCGGCAAAATTGCGCCAAGATGCCTTGGATCACCTGTTGGTTTTCGGCCCACCTGGGTTGGGAAAAACCACGCTAGCAAATATTGTGGCCAATGAATTAGGCGTCAATATCCGCACCACATCCGGCCCTGTGCTAGAAAAAGCAGGGGATTTGGCGGCCATGCTTACCAATCTTGAACCCCATGATGTGTTGTTTATTGATGAAATTCACCGACTGTCGCCCGCCATTGAAGAAGTGTTATATCCCGCCATGGAAGATTATCAACTGGATATTATGATTGGCGAGGGCCCCGCGGCTCGTTCGATTAAACTGGATTTACCACCCTTTACTTTGATTGGGGCAACCACAAGAGCAGGATCGCTCACGTCGCCATTGCGTGATCGTTTTGGTATTGTGCAACGCTTGGAATTTTATTCGGTAGAGGATTTAACCTTTATTGTGTCACGCAGTGCGAAGTATTTAAATCTTGAATTATCCGAATCCGCCGCCCTTGAAATTGCTCGCCGTTCGAGAGGGACGCCACGAATTGCTAATCGTCTGTTACGTCGTGTGCGTGATTATGCAGATGTCAAAAACCGCGGTGTGATTTCTGCGGATATTGCCCATGCAGCCTTGTCTATGTTGGATATTGATCAGGCCGGTTTTGATTATTTGGATCGTAAATTCTTAACCTCGATTATTGAACGTTTTGACGGCGGTCCCGTGGGGTTAGACAATATTGCCGCTGCCATTGGAGAAGAACGGGATACCATTGAAGATGTCTTGGAGCCGTATTTAATCCAACAAGGCTTTTTGCAACGTACACCAAGGGGACGCATTGCCACAAGCCATACTTATCGCCATTTTGGCTTAGAAAAATTAACGGAATAAGAAACAGGAAACGGGGGAGAGCGTTTCCTGTTTGATAGCCTGTTTTACGGTTTTCTTAATCCACCAGATCCGCATCAAACGGTTTACCATTAAATAGCATATTGCCATTATCTAATTGAAAATCAAGATGATATTTACCATCTTTTAATTCAAAAAGTTCTTGTACGGCAGGCACTGCATACTGCCAAAAGTCGGTTTGTGGTTTTTCTCCTTTTGCCATATCTTCCGCCACGGTCATATCCAATTTCACTTGGCTGTTTTCTCGATTACCAAGCAAGATCCCTAAATAACCTTGTGGCAACTCTGCGCTGAGATTGACACTGACTGGCATGGCTTTGCTCGTTGTCGGATAGGTGTCAAGGTTGGCGGAAATCGTAGCGTTGGACACCTTGATTGGTGTTTCCCAATAAGGCGTGGCGGTTTTTAGATAGCTCTCCATGGATAAATGCGTGACACAGATAGCGGCGTAGAATTGGCACAAATAGGCTTGCTTAAAATGAGGCGTCAGTAATTCTTCTGTGGGGAGATCTAAGTGCAATTTGCTTAACTGCAACTGTTCTTCATTCAACGCCAGTTTATCCAACGACACATGATATTGCGTCGCCAAAAGATCTTTTTTGACATCAGTACGATAGGTTAACAGCACATTGTCAGCGGTTCCCTGATCTTTTACCGAAATAGCCTGCGTTTTCACCGCACTTTCTAATTGGAAATGGGTATTTTCTGCCAGTTTAGTTAAATCCGTCAAAAATTTCGGGTGATCTTTTTGTGGCGCTTGTTTGCTTTGCAAACTGGTGGGCAAATATTGGGTTAAAAATGCCATATAATCGTCCACATTAAAATGGGCAATTTTGTTTTCTGTGGCAAAATTTGTGCTAGACAAGGCAAAATCCTCGTCTTGATTGAGTGTCAGATTTTTCACATTGGCATTAAAGGTTAATGTGGCATCTTGTTTATTTTGATGGTCAGAGGCAAAAACAAACTGACTTTCTTTGGCATCCAAAATCGCCTTTTCATTTTCAGGCAAAATAAACCGTTCTACCGAAAGTTTGCTGTCCATTTTTTGATTATTATAAACAAAATCAAAAAATTGTTTGGTTAATTCGGTTAAATTAAATTGCTCAGATTGTAGCTGTTTTAACTGCTCAGGTAGCGAAATATGCGACGGGATCCCTTGACGATTAATGGAAAATGCCACATTTTCGGCCCGCACTTTATCGTCATCAGATTTTGTGTTTCTGTTCGACAGATAAATACCTTGCTGATTGAGCTGCTGATTTAAATCATAGCCCTGTTCGGCGATCTTTTTATGAATAATATAATGCCCCTTGACCAGACCAATATGGGTATTGTCCCCGTCTAGTAAATTGATATCAATTTTTTTGGTTTTGACATCTGCGCTGATTAAATCATATAAATTATCGCTAAGCGTAGTTAATAAAAAATTGCCTTTCAATTCCGTGATTTTCAACAATTTATCATAGTTGAAACCAGATAATTCCGTTTGTAATGCAATGGATTTGGATTGAATATCGTAGGAAAGTTCTGTGTCTAGGGTTTGTGATTTATTGGTACCATCACGAAATTCGGTCAGCATACGAGAGCTTAACCCATCACTAAACACCGAAAATTGACTGGTAATGGTGTTTTTATCAATGGTGATATTTAATTGCTCATTTAATTTTTTAATCAAGGTTGGATTAAATTCCGATTCCGCACTAATCATCAACGGAAGTGCGGTTAATTTTGTGTGCATAAAATCGGTTTTTTGATCGTTTTGCTCAAGGCTAAAGGTCAAATCCCGAGTGAAAAAATCGCTGTTACTTTCGGTGACGTTAATATTAAATTGATCCTTTAACTGGTAAGGAAATTTGCTAATGGTCTGATCGATTTGATAATTGGTATAAAATTGCGCCGCAATTCCTACCACGAGGGCGACCGTAGAAAAGCGGAGTAAGAATTTAATTTTTTTATTCATGAGGTTCCCAATGAGTGCATTTATCTGGTGAAAGTATAGCGAATTTGTGAGGTGACTACAAATAACACTTATATGAATTCAATTCATAAAAAAAGTGAATTTTTTGAAATTGACGCATGTTTATGATTGCTTTACTTTATATCTCATGAAACACATTGATGGAATGTGGATAACAGGAGTGAAATCATGAGCTACGCCAAAGAAATTGATACATTAAACCAACATATCGCTGATTTAGACGGCAAAATTAACGTTTCCTTTGAGTTTTTCCCCCCGAAAACAGAGAAAATGGAAGAAACCTTGTGGGCATCTATTCACCGTTTGAAAACCCTCAACCCGAAATTTGTCTCAGTCACTTATGGGGCCAATTCAGGTGAGCGGGATCGCACCCACAGCATTGTGAAAAGTATCAAACAACAAACGGGCTTAGAGGCAGCGCCCCATTTAACAGGCATTGATGCCACGCCTGAACAACTGCGCCAAATTGCCAAAGACTACTGGGACAGTGGCATTCGCCGCATTGTGGCATTGCGTGGTGATGAACCCAAAGGCTACGAGAAAAAGCCATTTTATGCCTCAGATTTAGTGGCGTTATTGCGTGATGTGGCCGATTTTGATATTTCCGTAGCAGCCTATCCTGAAGTACACCCAGAGGCGAAATCCGCTCAAGCAGATTTGATTAATTTAAAACGCAAAATTGATGCTGGGGCCAATCATGTGATTACCCAATTTTTCTTTGATGTGGAAAGCTATTTGCGTTTCCGTGATCGTTGTGCGTCCATTGGGATTGATGCCGAAATTGTACCGGGTATTTTGCCGGTGACGAATTTCAAACAGTTACAGAAAATGTCGAGTGTCACCAATGTGAGAATCCCAAGTTGGTTGGCTAAGATGTATGAGGGCTTAGATGAAGATCAAACTACCCGCAATTTAGTTGCCGCCAGTGTGGCAATAGACATGGTGCGTGTGCTTTCTCGTGAGGGCGTGAACGATTTCCATTTTTATACCTTAAATCGTAGCGAATTGACTTATGCGATTTGCCATACGTTGGGTGTGCGACCGTAGTATTTATCCTAAGAAAGTGGTGAAAAACCGCTTTCTTAGCTCTTCCTCATTGACAGCATAAAATATCTAATAAAAATCGTTTGCATTTCATACAAAACCCAACTAAAATGCTCAACCTTTATTTTCGGGTTTTTCTGTTAGGTTTTTTGTGTTTCAATTAGATCAGGTATCATTCGCCATTCCCACTATTACGGGCATTCGTCAACTACTTTCCCCGATCTCCTTACAATTTGAGCTCGGCAAAGTGTATGGCTTAATTGGACACAATGGGTCTGGAAAATCCACCTTAATCAAATTAATGGCTCGCCAACAAAAATCTTCATCAGGGAAAATTCTGCTTAATAATCAGGCTATTGAACATTGGGGCAGTCGTGAATTTGCCCGTGAAGTGGCGTATTTGCCACAACATTTGCCCACCAATACCCAACTCACCGCCAGAGAATTAATCGCTCTCGGACGTTATGCGTGGAATGGTTTGTTAAAAAGCAATCCACAGCAGGATCAAACTGCGGTGCAAAATGCCTTAGTTTTAACTCATACGGAAAAATTCGCCGATCAACAAATTGATGTGCTATCAGGTGGCGAACGTTCCCGCATTTGGCTGGCGATGTTGTTGGCTCAACAAAGCCGTTTTTTATTGCTTGATGAACCCTTGGCAGCGTTAGATATTGCCCATCAAGTGGAAGTGATGAAACTCATCAAAAAACTCAGCCGAGAGTTGGGCTTGGGCGTGGTGATCGTGATCCACGATGTGAATTTAGCGGCGGCATTTTGTGATGAATTAATCGCCTTACATTCAGGCAAACTGTTGGCTCAAGGCACGCCTGAACAACTCATTACCCCTGATTCTTTACAACAAATTTATGGTTTGCAATTAAATGTTATCGCTCACCCTAATACGCAAGCCCCTGTGGTTTTTTATTAAGGCGAAACCATGCTAAAAATCTTATTAAAAAGCCTGTTTATTTCCTTATTGAGCCTAAAGGTTTTTGCTCAAATCCCTGTTGCCACCTTAGATTGGACGGTAGCAGAAACCCTGATCGCCTTGGATAATCCGCCTGTGGCGATTGGCGATAAACCGAGTTATCAACGTTGGGTCGGTGAGCCAAAACTACCTGCCAGCACCCTTGATCTTGGTCTGCGGATGCAGCCGAATAAAGAAATGCTGTCGCAAATCAAGGTGGAGATGTTTATTAATAGCAATTTCTTTGCCAATTTAAGCGAAAGCCTACAACCGCTCGCCCCCACCCATTTAGTCAATTTTTATCAAGACGGCGATATT
This sequence comes from Lonepinella sp. BR2357, assembly GCF_051851525.1. NCBI lineage: Bacteria > Pseudomonadati > Pseudomonadota > Gammaproteobacteria > Pasteurellales > Pasteurellaceae > Lonepinella > Lonepinella sp. BR2357. The sequence goes on from NZ_JBPDVG010000002.1 coordinate 19,761, forward strand.
TGGCAAAATATGCAACATGCCACCCGACAAATCGGTGCGTTAATTTCGCAATCGGAAAACGCCGAAAAATTGATTGAACAAACTTTTGCCTATTTTGAACAGCTTAAAACCGAGCTTGAATCCTATCAACAACGCCCATTAGCGATCGTGCAATTTATTGATGCTCGCCATCTACGCTTTTATGGTCGCCGTAGTTTATTTGGTGCGGTAATTGAAAAATTGGGGTTTAGCAATGCTTGGGCTAACACTGGCGGTCTATGGGGATCGGAAAATTTGGCAATTACTGAACTCGCTAAATTGCCTGCCAACACCCGATTAATTGTGGTGAAGCCCCACCCTGCGAATGTAGAAAAAGCATTGCAATATAATTCGTTATGGCAACAGTTGAACTTGTCAAAAGATCCGTTAATTTTGCCTGCCACTTGGACATTTGGTGCATTGCCATCGGCTCGTATTTTTGCTGAACGATTAGCCCAAGGATTAAAACAAGGCGGTGAATCATGGTAAAAAAACTGAATATCGCCCTTTGTTTCACCGCACTTTTATTGCTCAGTTGGCTTTCCCTATTGCAATTAAACGGCTCAAACGAATTTGCTACGCTTCTTTATAGCAACTACACCTTACCTCGATTGACAATGGCAATCTTAGCTGGGGCGGCATTGGGTTTAGCCAGCACCTTATTACAGCAAGTGATTAACAATCCACTGGCATCGGATAATACCCTTGCGGTTAGCTCAGGATCGCAATTTGCCTTATTTATTCTCGCCATTTTTGCACCGCAGTTTCTTTCGCTCGGATCGGTGCTTATCGCTCTGATTGGGGCATTATCCGCCTTGGCGTTGGTTTTCTTGTTGGCGTGGCGACAAACCTTATCCCCCTTATTAATGATTTTGGCAGGGCTTGTGGTCAACCTGTATTTAGGCTCATTTTCCGCTGTGTTAATGTTATTTTACCCCGAAGAAAGCCGTGGTTTATTGCTGTGGGGAGCGGGATCCTTAGTGCAAGAAAGTTGGTATGATAGCTTGCAGTTGCTGTGGCAATTAGGGTTAGCCGTTGTCTGCACGGCGTTATTACTCCGCCCGTTGCAAATTCTGACCTTAAATGACAGCAATGCGAAAAGTTTGGGCGTACCCGTCAATCTGATTCGTTTTGCAGGTGTGGTGATTTCCGCCTTTTTAGTGGCAATCGTGGTCAGCCGTGTGGGTATGTTAGGGTTTATTGGTTTGGCAGCCTCAAGCCTCGTGCGACAATTTGCTCTGACCAATTTGCGTTCTCGCTTAGTGCTTTCTGCTTATTTAGCGGCGATGTTGCTGTTAATCACCGATCTCATTTTGCAACTGATTGACTATTATTGGCATACCCAACTGCCAACGGGGGCTTTCACTGCCTTACTTGGCACGCCGTTATTGCTGTGGTTAATGTTTAATATGAAACATAACGGACGTTTGCAAGGACAAAATGACGCAATCGCTCGCCACAAAACTGCCGCAAAATTCACCGCAGTTTTGCTGTTGAGCTTGATGTTATTCGCCATTTTTGTGGCGTTACTCTTTGGCAAATCTTCGCAAGGTTGGCAATGGAATACGGCACTTTTATCCTTGCGTTATCCACGCGTAGTGGTCGCCATTTCAGCTGGCATTATGTTGGCTTTAGCTGGCACCTTGTTACAACGTTTAAGCCATAACCCGATGGCAAGTCCTGAATTATTGGGCATTACCTCGGGAACGGCGTTTGGTATTTTACTGGTGATCTTTTTCGTTGCTGCCCCAACCCAAGGGCAATTTTGGCTGGCTGGCGTGATCGGGGCATTGTTGGTATTGAGCTTGATTATTGGGCTGAATTTACGCCACCAATTATTGCCCGAAAAAGTGCTATTAACAGGCATTAGCATTGCCGCCTTGTTTGATGCGGTACAACGTTTAGTGCTGGCATCGGGCGATTACAAATGGCAACAATTATTAGCCTGGACATCAGGATCCACCTATCAAGCTACGCCCGCCTTAGCCATTGGCTCGCTATTGTTGGCGTTGGTGTTATTTTTATTCAGTTTACCTTTGCACCGCTGGTTATCTTTGCTGGCGTTGCAAGACCCGACCGCTCAAGCCCTAGGCTTAAATTTAGCCAAAGTGCGGTGGATTTTAATGCTATTTTCTGCGGTATTAATCGCCGCCTCAACCTTGCTCATTGGAACGCTCAGTTTCGTGGGCTTGCTCGCTCCTCATCTCGCTCACTTCTTCGGTTGGCACAAACCCAAAGCTCAACTGAGTGGTGCGGTGTTATTGGGGGCAACGGTGATGATTGTTGCCGATTGGCTCGGTCGTCAAATCTTATTCCCTTATGAAATCCCTGCCGGTCTGGTGGCAACCCTACTGGGCGGCAGTTATTTCTTAGTGATGATGCGTAAAATGTAACCTAACTTTAAAAGGAAAGTAAAATGAAAAAAACCTTTGCTTATTCAGCAATCGGCCAATTAGTACTAATTGCTATGGCAGTACCTGCCATAGCATCAGACGATAAAAATAACACACAGTTAGATCAAATTGATGTGGTGACAGAGGGCTCAATGTTCCGTATGGGCGAAGTGCCATTCCACCAAGCAAAATCGGCTGTGGCGGTAACTCGTGAACAACTTGACAGCCAAAATGTGGACAAAGTCGATGAAATCGCTCGCTATCAAGCAGGCTTCGCCAACCAAGTATTTGGTAACGACACCAATACCAACTGGTTTAGAGTGCGTGGGGCGGAAGTGTCTCAAGCAGTCAATGGCTTGCCAAGTTTTAGCTATGGATTCTTCACCCCTTATGTGGATAGTTTCGGTTTAGAAGCCATTGAAATCACCAAAGGCGCAGATTCCCAAACCTTTGGTTCGGCCAATGCAGGTGGTTTAATCAACTATGTGACCAAACGAGCTCACAAAGAAAATATCGGTCACGGCGAATTTAAAACCACTTTCGGTAGCCACAACCAATACGGCTTTGGTGCGGATTACACAGGTAAAATCAGCGAGGATGAAAGCCTGCGTTATCGTGTGGTGGCGAGCTATTTGCACCGTGAAGGTGACTGGGAAAATACAGAAAATGGCACGCTTTATATCGCCCCAACCTTGACGTGGGATATTAGCGACAAAACCCGTTTTAGCTTATTAACTAGCTATCAACGTGATCACGGTGTGCCAAGTAACAATTTCTTACCACAAGAGGGAACCTTAGTGCCGTCACCAAACGGCTATATCAACCGTAATACCAACTTAGGCGATCCTGTTAATGATACGGAAACCAATCGCCAATACAGCGTGGGTTATGAATTTAGCCACGACTTTGGCAACGGTTTGAACTTTAATTCAAGCTATGCCTATCGCCATATTGATAATTTCCACCGTGGATCTTACGCTTATCCATCTGCTTATGATGCGAACTGGGCACCACTTGCACCAAGTGCGGTAGGCTATGCGTTAGCTCGTGGTGTGGTATTCAATGACGGTAAAGCCCTTTCCCATTCAGCCAACAACTATGTGACGTGGAATTATGATAATAGCTGGTTAAAAAATACCTTAGTGGTAGGAACAGACTATCGTCACAACAAAGTCGATGCACTTTACACCTTATTCGGTGGCACAACTGCAACCAATGTATTTGCCCCGTCAACAGGTTGGAATCAAGCTCAAGATGTGAGTGCTGCACCGCACGTACAAATTAAATCTCGTCAATTAGGTTTCTATTTGCAAGATACAGCTCGTTTTGCAGAACATTATATTTTAGGCTTTGGTGTACGTCACGACCGTGCAAAACAAGATGAATATACCAGTACGCAAACGGTGAAAAATAACCATACATCATACAACGCATCATTTATGTATGAAGCGCCGTTCGGGTTAAATCCCTATTTCAGTTACAGCGAATCATTCAATTTGCCAGTGGGATTAAGTGGCAATCAAAGCCTTTACGATCCGAATATTACTCGCCAATATGAATTAGGCTTGAAATATTTACCAGAATGGTTAGACGGTTCAATTTCTTTGGCAGGTTTCCGTGCGAAAGATACGGGTGCATTAATTAGCAACGGTATTGGGGCAACCGTAAGCAGTGCTGATCCCATTTACCGTAAAGGATTTGAGCTGCAAGCCGATGTCAATCTCACGAAAAACTGGGCAGCGACTTTAGCTTATACCTACACCAAATCTGAATCAAAATCTCAAACCACTGGCGAAAAAACACGTCAACCATTGATTCCAACCAATGTTATCGCCGCAAAAACAACCTACAGCTTTGATAATGGAGTTTTAAATGGTTTAACGGTTGGGGCAGGTATTCGTTATATCGGTCATAGCGTGACAGCGAAAAACTATTCGCTTTACTCTCACGCCCGTGTACCATCAGCCACCGTGGTAGATTTAATGGCACGTTATGACATTACCAAAAACTGGAATGCTCAGGTGAACGTAGATAACGTGGGTAATCGCCGTTATGTGGCAGGTTGCGATACTTACTGCTATTACGGTGCAGAACGCCGTATTACAGGGAATTTGAGTTATAAATTCTAATTAATCTTCCATAAGGTAAGGACTAAATCTGGCATTAGACAGGATTTAGTCCTTTTGTTTTTTAGGGATACGAAAACATCACATCGGAATACCGTGTAAAAACCTAAATTTTCCGCTATAATATGCCCTTATTTTTGACTAACGGAATCATCTATGTCTGAAATCAAATTAATTGTCGGATTAGGCAATCCTGGGGCAAAATATGAGGGAACTCGTCATAACGCAGGGGAATGGCTAGTCAATGAAATTGCTCGTGCGCATAATGTCAGCCTGAAAGACGACAACAAATATTTTGGTAAAACTGCCAAGATTTCCACCGCACTTGGTGATGTATGGTTGCTTGTGCCAACCACGTTTATGAATTTAAGCGGTAAAGCGGTGGGTGCATTAGCCAATTTCTTTCGCATTCAACCTGAAGAAATTCTCGTGGTACACGATGAGTTGGATTTACCCTGTGGCGTAGCGAAAATCAAGCAAGGTGGTGGACATGGTGGGCATAACGGGCTGAAAGATATTATTGCGGTATTAGGTAATAACAAAAATTTCTATCGGATTCGTATTGGCATTGATCACCCTGGCAGTAAAGAATTGGTGGCGGGTTATGTATTAAGCAAGGCAGCCCCCCAAGATCAAGGAAAAATCAACGCCGCCATTGACGAGGCCTGTCGTTGTGTGGACGTATTATTCAAAGACGGTGTGGTAAAAGCCACTAACCGATTAAACAGTTTTAAAGTAGAGTAAGGAATAAAAAATGGGATTTAAATGTGGTATCGTGGGTTTACCCAATGTCGGAAAATCAACCCTTTTCAACGCATTAACCAAAGCAGGTATTGAAGCGGCAAACTATCCGTTTTGTACCATTGAACCAAATACGGGTGTCGTGCCAATGCCCGATCCACGCTTAGATGCGTTGGCAGAGATTGTCAAACCTGAACGGGTATTACCAACCACAATGGAATTTGTGGATATTGCAGGCTTAGTGGCAGGGGCAAGCAAAGGCGAAGGCTTAGGCAACAAATTTTTAGCCAATATTCGTGAAACCGATGCTATCGGACACGTGGTACGTTGTTTTGAGAACGATGATATTGTTCACGTAGCAGGTAAAATCAACCCTGCGGACGATATTGAGATTATCAATACGGAGTTGGCGTTAGCGGATTTAGACAGTTGTGAACGTGCCATTCAACGCTTGCAAAAACGAGCCAAAGGCGGTGATAAAGAGGCTAAATTTGAATTATCCATTATGGAAAAAATCCTGCCTGTGTTAGAAAATGCAGGCATGATTCGTGAAGTTAATTTAGATAAAGACGAACTTTTTGCGATTAAAGGCTATAATTTTTTAACCTTAAAACCGACAATGTACATTGCCAATGTGAATGAAGACGGTTTTGAAAATAACCCGTATTTAGATCAAGTGCGTGCCATTGCGGAAAAAGAGGGGGCGGTTGTTGTGCCTGTGTGTGCGGCGATTGAAGCAGAAATTGCTGAATTAGAAGATGATGAAAAAGTCGAATTTTTACAAGACTTAGGTATTGAAGAACCTGGTTTAAACCGTGTCATTCGTGCTGGTTATGCTTTGTTAAATTTACAAACCTATTTCACCGCAGGCGTGAAAGAAGTACGTGCATGGACGGTTTCTGTGGGGGCAACCGCACCGAAAGCCGCCGCAGTGATTCACACCGACTTTGAGAAAGGCTTTATTCGTGCCGAAGTCATCGCCTATGATGATTTTATCCAATTCAAAGGCGAAAACGGGGCAAAAGAGGCGGGCAAATGGCGACTTGAGGGCAAGGATTACATTGTGCAAGATGGGGATGTTATGCACTTCCGTTTTAATGTGTAACCCTCGGTAAAATTTGATGCCAATCGCCATCCTAGACGGTGGTTGCTGTGATATGGATTATATCAATGTGTTAGTGACAAATTTAAAATAACTAATAATAAGGAAATTAATATGCAAACCTATCAAAACAAAGCTCTGTGTCGAGTGCGTGCCGTGACGCTTTTTTTAAGCCTAACCAAGGATAAAAGCCAGTGGCTCAATGCGTTAAATCAAGCCAAAGCGGAATTTGATATTCTCGTGCCTGCCATTCAACAAAAAGGCTATACCGTACAATCTATTCGCATTGTCACCAATAGCTTTGGCGAATATTTGGATCTCACCAGTTTAGCCAGCGCTAAACAAGATTTAGCTTATTTGAAAGATCTGTTATTACAGCTTAACGACAGTGGATTGCGGATCCGTTTTGCCATTGGTGAAGCCAAAACGGCGGAAGAAATCGCTCTGTTGCCTGAACTTATTGCGGATTATGGTGATTTATGTAATGCCTGTGTCAATGTGGAATTAGATCAAAATGGTATTTTAAACAACGATTTGATTTTGCAATCCGCTCAAGCGGTCAAACGCATTGCGGAAATCACGCCTCGTGGCGAGGGCAATTTTAATTTTACCGTGAATTTTAACTGCAAGCCGTTTATTCCTTATTTCCCCGCCAGTTATCATTCTAGCCAGTTGCCAAATAGTTTTGTGATTGGCTTGGAAACCCCTGATTTGTTAGTCGCCGTATTAAAAGAGCTATCGCCAACCCATCACAATGCGTTTTTCCAACAATGTTATGAGACCATGTCGCAAGCCTTGCAATATCACGTGGATGAAGTGTTAAGTGCGGTCAATTCGGTGCAAGATTCGTTGCATTTCCAGTTTGCGGGAATGGACAGCTCCGCTGCGCCATCAAAAAATTGTGCCTCCATGACAGAAGTGTATGAACTAATGGGCGTGCCGTATTTTGGCGCAGCCGGCACGGTAGAGGCCTCGTCATTATTAACTCGGGTATTTAAATCCGTGCAACATGTGCCGTTAGTGGGCTTTTCAGGTTTAATGCTCGCTGTGACGGAAGATTTAGGGCTGGCTGACGGCACACAAAAACAGCAATTTGATATTCGTGCCTTGCTGACTTATAGCGCTGTCTGTGGCATTGGTTTAGACACCGTGCCAGTGGCGGGCAATGTGACGGCTGAACAAATTGCGGCATTAATGCGAGATACTGGCACTATGGCATTTCGCTTAAATAAACCCTTGACCGTGCGTCTGTTCCCGATACCCCATAAACAAGTGGGTGAATTAACTGAATTTGACAGCGTTGATTTGTGTAATTGCCGGATTTTGGCGGTGTAACCGTTAAACTGCGGTGAAATTTTAACTATTTTTATAGCGAATATATGTAGTTTTCCTCTTTAAAATAACTATTTTTGTGATCTTGATTCCAAAAATGACACTCAAAAGTTGGATTATTTTTTTAATTCGCATAGATTAATGGGGCGGAAATCGGTAGAATAGCGCCCTTTTATATTGTTTAAAATACAAACAATGTCGTAAGTGTAGCAACGTGACAATAGGGTAAATATGTCAGATAAAATTAATTTAATGAATTTAACTCGCCAACAAATGCGTGAGTTTTTTAAAGAAATCGGTGAAAAGCCGTTTCGTGCTGATCAGTTGGTCAAGTGGATTTATCATTTTGGTGAAGATGATTTTGATAATATGACCAATATTAACAAGCAGTTGCGTGAGAAATTAAAAGCGGTGGCGGAAATTAAAGCCCCTGAGGTTGCGGTGGAGCAACGTTCTTCTGATGGCACGATTAAATGGGCAATGCAAGTAGGCGATCAACAAGTGGAAACCGTGTATATCCCCGAAAACGATCGAGCAACCTTGTGTGTGTCCTCGCAAGTGGGTTGTGCTTTGGCTTGTACGTTCTGTTCTACCGCACAACAAGGGTTTAACCGCAATTTGACGGTGGCGGAGATTATCGGGCAAGTATGGCGAGCATCTAAAATTATTGGTAATTTTGGTGTGACAGGAATTCGTCCGATTACTAACGTGGTGATGATGGGCATGGGCGAGCCGTTGTTGAATGTGGCCAATGTGGTGCCAGCCATGGAAATTATGTTGGATGATTTTGCTTATGGGTTATCTAAACGCCGTGTGACATTGTCTACGTCAGGCGTGGTGCCTGCACTGGACAAACTCAGCGAGATGATTGATGTGGCATTGGCAATTTCTTTGCACGCCCCGAATGATGAATTGCGTGATGTGTTGGTGCCGATTAATAAAAAATACAACATCAAAATGTTGATGGACAGCGTGCATCGTTATCTTAAAGTGTCCAATGCTAACCACGGCAAAGTGACCATTGAATATGTGCTGTTAAATCAAGTCAATGATGGGGTGGAACATGCTCATCAATTGGCGGGTGTGTTGAAAAATACGCCGTGTAAAATTAATTTAATCCCGTGGAATCCGTTCCCTGAAGCGCCTTATGCGAAAAGTTCGAATACTCGTATTGATCGTTTCCAAAAAACGTTGATGGAATATGGGTTCACCGTGATTGTTCGCAAAACCCGTGGCGATGATATTGATGCAGCGTGCGGGCAGTTGGCGGGGGATGTGATTGACCGCACTAAACGCACGGCAACCATTGCCATGAAAAAACAATTCGGGCAAGGGATTGAGGTGAAAACACATTAAGCCTGTTATTACAGCCTCTCCCTTTGGGAGAGGATGGAGAAAATTTTGAAAAAATTTTCGGGAGGTGAGGGTTAATGATGTTCACTGTGGTTTATGACCCTCACCCTAGCCCTCTCCCAGAGGGAGAGGGGATTATAAAGGAGATTTTTATGAAATTTATACCGCACTTTTTTATGTTCTGTTCGCTTATTTCACTGACGGCGTGTGTGTCACAGCCCGCCGAAGATGTGGATTTTGATCAACAATCTGCCGCCAAAGCCCGAGTGGAATTAGCGCTAGGTTATTTATCCCAACAAAATTTAGATGCGACCAAACAAAATCTGGATAAAGCCATGAGCTATGCCCCTGATTATTATTTGGTGCATTCCGCTTTTGCTTATTTCTATCAGCAACAGGGCAATGTTGCTCAGGCTCGAGAGGCCTATTTAAAGGCGATTAAATTAGATGATAAGCAAGGTGATGTACACAATAATTACGGCACCTTTCTTTGTTCGCAAGGGGAATTTCAAACGGCTTACGAACAGTTTGATCTTGCGATGACCAGTCCCAATTATTATCGTCAAGCGGATAGCTTAGAAAACAAAGCCTTGTGTGCCTTGTCGGAAAACAATCAAACGGTTTATCAACAAAGCAAACAAGCCTTAGAAAAAATGGATGCAGAACGGGCGAAGAAATTGAAATAATGTAGGGTAGCGGAACCATAAAAATTCAGCTACCCAAGACGCATTATTTGGAAACAATATCTTGATTATTACGTAAGTCTATATTTTTGCCTTGAGCGGTACGCACACCTGTTGAAACTGCGGTGGAATTGCTTGAATTTTTTGTGGATGGCTGAGCATATAAGGCTTTGCGGTAGGTTTCTACCCACATGGCGGTGGCACCGCAAACCGCCACAGGAATCACCACTAAATTTACCAGTGGTACAAACATACACAGGCTAATCAACCCACCGAAGATTAGACTTTGCGTGCGATTTTCTTTGAGTTTTACTCGCATAGTATGGAATGAAATTTTATGATTATCAAAAGGATAGTCGCAATATTGGATAGCCATCATCCAAGCCGCAAATATAAACGTTAAAACCGGCACCACAGATTGCCCAAGCATAGGGATAAAACCGAGTAAAAACAAGGCGATATAAATCGGTAAACTATACACCAATTTTTGCCATTCTCGCACTAACATGCGTGGAATATCTTTGATAAAATCAATCATCGTCATGTCAGCGAGACTTTCACCGGTCAGCATGTTTTCTACTTTTTCCGCCAATAAGCCGTTAAATGGCGCAGCGATAAAACCTGATAACATGGTAAAGGAAAAATAAAATCCCATCAGGATCAGCACCAAGGACATAATAAACATCACCGAACTGAGCCAATCGAGCCAACTGGGTAAAAAGCTCATAATCCAGTCGATCATGCCACTAATTTGACTGATAAACAGCCAACTCAAGCCGATCATTAACACAACATTGAGTAAAATCGGCATCACCACAAAACGGCGCAAGCCTCGTTGGGTAATTAAATGCCAACCCATAACAAAGTAATGAAAACCCGATTTGACTTCTTTTTCTTCAATCATGCTTTTTCCTATCTTATCCATTTTTATGTAAAACCTTGTACAGGATACAAAGTGCGGTCAAAAAATGCAAATTTCAAGATCCATAATGGCAATAAATATGGTAAGCTAACAATTATTTCTGCTGGTTTGGAATAGGACATATTGCAATGGATCTCAATACAGTTTTAATTATCTTAGGTATTCTGGCCTTAATTGGTTTAGTGGCGCATGGTATTTGGTCAAATCGTCGTGAAAAATCGCAATATTTTGAGCATGCGAATAACTTTGGGCGAGCTCAACACCACCAATCGGTTAACCCCTCAGAACAAAACGAAACAGTGGTGCCAAATTTTGTCCAACCGACCACTGCCTCACCTTTGAATGTGTCGCCACAATCAGCGGTATCGCAACAGACTGTTCAGCAACAAGCTGTACAGCCAGTTGTTCCGGCAAACGAGGTATCAGCGGCTGCGCCAAGCGTATCGGTTGGACAAGCGCATTCTGTGGATCAAATTAAAATCACGTTGCCGAATGCTGATTTTAATCAATCCGCCGCCGAACCCGTGCATTATGAATATCACCCTGAACCAAAACAGCCGAAAGCTAATATGGCGGACTATACTTTAGCGGATGCCGTGGACTTTGCGGAAACCCAAGCGCAAGTGGATATGACATCACCAGAATTGCGTGTGCAGTTGCAACAGGCCAGTTCACCGATTTCTGAACCCGCATTACAACAACCGATTGATAATCCAAAAGCCAGTGAGCCAGTGGCGCAAGAGCAGCCTGCAGCGACTGATTTTATGCTATTGTATGTTGTCGCCCCCGAAAATCGTCAATTTTTAGGGCTTTCTATTGCACAATCCTTGGATAATCTCGGTTTTATTTTTGGCCAAGACAATTTATATCACCGTCACGTTGATACGGTAGCCAGTCCAGTGATTTTCAGTGTGGCGAATATTGAACAACCCGGTACATTTAATCCTTATGCCATGAATGAATTTTCCACTATCGGTCTTGCCCTATTTATGCAAGTACCGTCACAGGTTGGAAATGACAAAGCCAATTTAAAAATGATGATCCAAGCCGCAAAAAATTTAGCTGAAGAATTAAATGGTTTTGTGTTGACCGATCAACAAGCTATTTTTGATGACAAGCAAGAACAAGATTATTTAGATCGCATGTAGCGAAAATTGTCGATTGAAAACCGCACTGTTGAGCGTTCAAAGTGCGGTTTATTTTGTTAATAATTTTAGAAAAGAAAAATAAAATGACGGATATAGCCAAACAAATGAATCAGTTGCGTGAAACATTGCGTTATCACGAATATCAATATCACGTGCTTGATGAACCCAAAATTCCAGACAGCGAATATGATCGTTTATTTCATCAATTAAAAACCTTAGAACAACAATATCCCGAATTCATTACCGCCAATTCGCCGACCCAGCGTGTCGGGGCAAAACCATTATCGGGCTTTAGCCAAGTTACCCATGAAATTCCCATGTTATCCCTAGATAATGCGTTTTCCGATGAAGAATTTTATGCCTTTGTAAAACGTATTCAAGATCGTTTGGTGTTATTGCCAGAAACCCTTGAATTTTGTTGTGAACCAAAATTAGACGGTTTGGCAGTGAGTATTTTGTATGTCAATGGTATTCTTACGCAAGCGGCAACAAGGGGCGATGGTACTACGGGAGAAGATATTACTGCCAATATTCGTACCATTCGCAATATTCCCTTACAATTATTAACTGACCATCCGCCTGCTCGTTTAGAAGTGCGTGGTGAAGTATTTATGCCACAAGCGGGCTTTGAAAAATTAAATGAATTAGCCTTAGCCAAAGGGGAGAAAACCTTTGCTAATCCACGTAATGCTGCTGCTGGCTCGTTGCGTCAACTCGATCCGAAAATTACTAGCCAACGTCCATTAATGCTGAACGCTTATAGTATTGGGATTGCCGAAGGGGTGGATTTGCCCGAAACCCATTATGGACGTTTGCAATGGCTGAAATTTATCGGTATTCCAGTGAATGCGGAGATTCAGCTTTGTGATGGGGTAGAAAATGTGTTGAATTTCTACCGCACTATTCAACAAAAACGTCCAACTTTAGGCTATGACATTGATGGCACAGTGTTAAAAATTAACGATATTGCGTTACAGCAGGAACTTGGCTTTATTTCTAAAGCACCACGTTGGGCGATTGCGTATAAATTTCCTGCACAGGAAGAAATGACGATACTAAAAGATGTGGAATTTCAGGTAGGACGAACGGGGGCAATTACGCCTGTGGCAAAATTACAACCTGTTTTCGTGGCTGGCGTAACGGTGAGTAATGCGACCTTGCATAATGGCGATGAAATTGCACGTCTTGATATTGCCATTGGTGATACCGTGATTATTCGCCGTGCAGGTGATGTGATTCCACAGATTATTGGTGTGGTACATGATCGCCGTCCAGCCAATGCAGAATCGATTATTTTTCCAACCGAATGCCCCGTGTGTGGTTCGCAAGTGGTGCGAATTGATGGCGAGGCAGTTGCTCGTTGTACTGGTGGCTTATTTTGTGATGCACAACGTAAGGAATCTTTGAAACATTTTGTTTCTCGCAAAGCCATGGATATTGACGGCGTGGGAGCAAAACTGATTGAGCAGTTAGTGGATCGAGAGTTTATTCATACGCCAGCAGATTTATTTAAATTGGATCTTTTCACCTTAATGCGATTAGAACGTATGGGACAAAAATCCGCTCAAAATGCACTGGATAGCCTAGAAAAAGCCAAGTCAACAACTTTAGCACGCTTTATTTTTGCCCTAGGTATTCGGGACGTGGGCGAAGCCACCGCATTGAATTTAGCCAAATATTTCAAAAATCTCACCGCACTTCAACAAGCAGATTTAGAACAATTACAAGCCGTACCAGATGTGGGCATCGTTGTGGCAAATCGGATTTATGTGTTCTGGCGTGAACAACATAACTTGGACGTAGTGAATGATTTAATCGCACAAGGTGTCCATTGGGACGATGTGGAAGAAAAAGACATTGGTGAAAATCCGTTAAACGGTAAAACCGTGGTATTAACGGGAACCTTAACTCAAATGGGACGCAATGATGCCAAAGCGTTATTGCAATCTTTTGGGGCGAAAGTGAGTGGCAGTGTGTCAGCAAAAACCGATATTGTGATTGCAGGCGATTCAGCAGGATCAAAACTAACCAAAGCCCAAGAATTGGGTGTTCAAATTTGGGACGAACAGCGGTTTTTGGATTTTGTGAAACAGTATCAATAGCGTAGGAATAATATCATGGGATTATTTGAGGCAATTTTAATTATTTTAGGCTTAATTATGCTCAGTGCGGTGATTTCTTCAGCAGAAATTTCCCTAGCAGGCGCCAGAAAAATTAAGCTACAAGTTTTAGCCAATGATGGTGACATCAGGGCCACACAAGTCTTGCAGTTACAAGAAAAGCCGGGGCGTTTTATTACTGTGGTGCAAATCGGCTTAAATATGGTGGCCATTTTAGGCGGTATGATTGGGGAAAGTGCGCTAAATCCGTATTTTGTCAAGCTGTTAAGTCAGTATACACAAGCAGAATGGGTAGAAAGTGTGGCATCTTGGACGGCGTTTGCGTTGGTGACGTTTTCCTTTATTTTGCTAGCGGATTTGATCCCTAAGCGTCTTGCTATGACCTATCCTGAACAAATCGCCATGCGAACCGTGGGCGTTATGCGGTTTTGCATTTTTATTTTTAAGCCCTTAGTGATGATTTTTGACACGTTGGCAAATGGGGTGTTTCGCTTTTTACGTGTGTCTACGGTGCGTGAAGATAATATGACGTCGGAAGATATTGTGGCTCTCGTGGAGGCCGGTGCTGAGTCGGGAGCATTGAAAGCACAAGAGCAGTATTTGATTGAAAATATTTTTGATATGCAATCAAGAACGGTGACATCCACAATGACGACCCGTGAAAATATTGTGTTTTTAGACCGCAGTTTTAATCAGCAAGAAGTGCTAGATACCTTGGCTAAAAATTCCCATTCAAAATTACTGATTTGTGATGCGGGATTAGATAAAATTCTAGGCTATGTGGAGTCGCATACCTTGCTCACTTTGTATTTAACTGACAACAAAGTGGCGCTGACGGATTCTAAGTTATTACGTAAAGCCTTGTTTATTCCCGATACCTTATCTCTCTATGAAGTATTGGAATTATTTAAATCTACCGGTGAAGATTTTGCGGTGATTGTGAATGAATATGCGTTGGTGGTGGGGATTGTCACACTCAATGATGTGATGAGTATTGTGATGGGGGAATTGGTCTCTAACGAAGAAGAACAGATCGTACAACGTGATGAACATTCATGGCTTATTGATGGCATTACCCCATTAGAAGATGTCATGCGATATTTAGATATTCCAGCGTTTCCCTCAGATGAAAATTATGAAACCATTGGCGGATTTATGATGTATATGCTACGCAAAATCCCGAAAAAGACCGATTTTGTGTTATATGACAAATATAAATTTGAAATTATTGATACGGAAAACTTTAAAATCGATCAGTTGTTAGTGTCGTTGCGTAAGGATTTGCAAGAGAGTTCTGCTACGAATTAGCGATGAAAGGCACTGGATTAAGTGCCTTGTTTTTTTAATTTTCCAACATCAATTCTTTCAAATACTGATAAATTTCCCGATACGCTTTCGGTGGTTTATTTTGTTCTTTTTCTTTTTGAGCGGAGCGTACTAAATTACGCAAATGTTGACGATCTGCCGTTGGGTGTTCATCAAAAAATTGGGCTAATACGTCATCACCTTTTTCGACTAAATCATCACGCAAATATTCTAATTTATGCAACATGGCTTGTTGTTGATTATGTTTATTTTCAATTTTATCTAATGCTTCTTGAATGGGATCCGTGTCAGTGGCACGCAATAATTTGCCGATAAATTGCAGTTGACGGCGTTTGGCCTCTTTGACCGATTTACGAGCCAAATGAATAGCGTCTAACAAGGTTTCATCAAGCGGTACTTTGGCTAAATTCGCTGGGGTTAATTCCACTAATTTTGAGCCTAATTTTTTTAAATCTTCCGCATCACGTTTAATTTCACTTTTGCTGACCCAGATAATTTCTTCTTGCTCATCTGTCCAATCTAATTCTGGCTTTTTGCCCCGTTTTTTCATTTCCTATCCTTTCTTATTGATATTTTGCTACATTGTAGCAAATAAGCTAAAATGCGACAAATTTATAAATAATAAGGAAAAGCACAGCATGCCAGAAAAAAATACGGAAAATTCCACCGCACTTTTAAAACAGCAAGAACAAGAATTACGTGCGGCGGTGAGTTATGCGGTCGAGTTGGCTCAAAAAGCGGGGGCAACAGCGGAAGTGGCTGTGACCAAAGTCAGTGGGCTTTCGGTTTCTACTCGGTTGCAAGAAGTCGAAAACGTAGAATTTAATAATGACGGAGCTTTAGGCATTTCGGTGTACTTGGGGCAACAAAAAGGCAACGCATCCACATCGGATTTAAGCCAGCCAGCAATTAAATCCGCCGTTGATGCGGCATTAGCGATAGCCAAATATACTTCTCCCGATGATTGTGCGGGTTTAGCCGATAAAGCCTTAATGGCATTTCATGCACCTGATTTAGATTTATATCACCCCACTGATATTGATGTAGATCGGGCAGTGGAATTAGCCTTACAAGCGGAAACCGCTGCTTTGCAATATGATCAGCGGATTGTCAACAGTAATGGTGCGGCGTTTAATTCCCATACGGGAGTTCGGGTGTATGGGAATAGCCATGGTATGTTGCAAAGTCATTTATCGAGTCGTTATTCGTTGTCTTGCTCAGTATTGGGTGGTGTTGATGATTTATTAGAAAGTGATTACGAATACACAATTTCTCGTAAAGCTCATGCGTTAGCTGCACCTGAATGGGTAGGGCAAAATTCAGCGAAGAAAGCCATTGCTCGTTTACGACCGCAAAAAATTGCCACCCAAACGGCACCAGTGATTTTTCTTAATGATGTCGCAACAGGGTTAATTGGGCATTTAGCGACGGCGATTAGTGGTGGCAGTCTATATCGCAAAAACAGCTTTTTGTTAGATAAACTTGGACAAAAAGTGTTGCCTGATTGGTTTCAAATTAGCGAACGTCCGCATTTGTTAAGTGGTTTAGCTTCTACACCGTTTGATAGCGAGGGCGTGAGAACGCAAGATTTGGAGATTATTCAAGATGGTATTTTGCAAACTTATTTATTAACCAGTTACAGCGGTAAAAAATTAGCTATGCAAAGCACGGGACATGCAGGTGGTATTCATAATTGGTTGGTTAAACCAAATTCTCAAGGAAATTTAACCGCACTTTTAAACCAAATGGGAACAGGCTTGTTAGTGACTGATTTAATGGGGCAGAGTGTGAATATGGTAACGGGGGATTATTCTCGTGGTGCATCGGGCTTTTGGGTGGAAAAGGGTGAAATTCAATATCCTGTTTCAGAAATCACCATTGCGGGCAATTTAAAACGGATGTTTGAGCATTTGGTGGCGGTGGGTGATGACATTGAAACCCGTTCCAATATTCAAACTGGCTCAATTTTATTGGAAGAAATGAAAATTTCGGGAAATTAATTAAAAATGATAATAATTCTTATTGACAGAGATTATTTTATATATTAATATACACACATCTGTTAAGACATAGGTAGCTAAACAGGTAGAGTAGAAAGTAAATTCGTTAGGGTTTAAGACCGAGGTGTTATCACTTCGGTCTTTTTTTGATTTTTTTATTTTCTCTTTATACCGTTGTGATATAGTAGTTCGTAGATTTTTATATAGAGAGACCCTTATGAAAAAACATCATGTTGAAGTCCTGATTTCAGAGCAAGATGTGCTTGCTAAAATTGATCAGCTCGGTGCGGAAATCACCGCTTTTTATCAACAAAAGAACGTGGATAAATTGATTGTCGTCGGTTTATTACGTGGCTCATTTATGTTTATGGCAGACTTAGTGCGTAAAATTGACTTACCGCTTGAAGTAGAATTTATGACCACATCAAGTTATGGTATCGGCATGAGTACCAATCATGATGTAAAAATTACCCAAGATTTAAATGGTGATATCAAGGGCGAACACGTGTTAATTGTGGAAGATATTATTGATTCAGGTTACACGCTTGAAAAAGTCCGCAAAATCCTAGAACTCCGCGATCCAGCTAGTCTTGCCATTTGCACCTTATTAGATAAACCATCACGCCGTGAAGTAGAAGTGCCAGTAGAATGGGTGGGATTTGCCATTCCGAATGAGTTTGTTATCGGTTATGGTATTGACTATGCTCAACGTTATCGTAATTTAAGTTTTATTGGTAAAGTGATATTAGAAGAATAGCCAGCCAAAGTGCGGTGTATTTTTTGTTAGATTTAAATAATCATAAAAAGAAAGGAAACAAGATGAGTAAATTATTCCCAACAGCCACCTTACGTAGCAAAGCCCCTTATCGTTTTGACATTGTCGGCAGTTTTTTACGTTCTGATGAAATTAAGCAAGCTCGCCAACAATGTAGTTGTGGTGATATTTCTTGTGCGGAGTTAGCTAAAGTTGAAGATAAAGAAATTGCTAAATTAGTGGAACATCAAAAAAGCGTGGGATTACATGCAGTAACAGACGGCGAATTTCGCCGTACTTTCTGGCATTTAGATTTTTTAGCAGGTTTAGACGGTGTGGAAGAAGTTGATGCTGAAAAATTTTCGGTACAATTTAAACATGATAATGTTCGCCCGAAAACCTTAAAAATTGTGGATAAAGTCGATTTTTCTGAAAGCCACCCTTTTGTCGAACATTTCCGTTCTGTTAATCAAATTGCTAACGGTCAAGAAGTGAAATTTACCATTCCATCACCGTCAATGCTGCATTTAATCACCAATGTACGTGCTACCGATTATGTGGCAATTCCACGTTATGAAAACAACAACCAACTTTTATTAGACGATATTGCTAACGCTTATATTAAAGCGATGCAGATTTTCTACAAATTAGGTTGTCGTAATTTACAATTAGATGACACGAGCTGGGGCGAATTTTGTGCGGAAGATAAACGAGCCGCCTATAAACAGCGTGGTTTTGATTTAGACCAAATTGCCAAAGATTATGTTTATATGTTAAATAAAATTGTGGATGCTAAACCTGCTGATGATATTGCAATTACCATGCACATTTGTCGTGGCAATTTCCGTTCCACTTGGTTCTCGGCTGGTGGTTATGAACCTGTCGCAGAAACCTTGTTTGGTACTTGCCGTGTAGATGGTTTCTTCCTTGAGTATGATAGCGATCGTGCGGGAGATTTCCGTCCGTTACGTTTTATCAAAGATCAACAAGTGGTGTTAGGGTTAATTACGTCTAAAGACGGTATACTTGAAAATCGTGATGATATTATTGCTCGCATCAAAGAAGCCACTCAATATGTGGACATCAATCAACTGTGTTTAAGTCCGCAATGTGGTTTTGCATCAACGGAAGAAGGTAATATTCTGACCGAACAGCAACAATGGGCGAAGTTAGCATTTATTCGTGATATTGTGCAAGAAGTTTGGGGCGAGTAGTTAGGTAGGGAAAATATATGCTCGAAAAAATAGAACGCTTAATTGATGAAATTAATAAGGTACATTTAGCTTTTTCACAAGACTATTTTGAAACAGGGAAAATTCAAAAGGTGAATTTAAAACATACACTTGCGAAAGTGCCTGTAGAGCATATATTAGCCTATCGTTTAAATCTGCACGAAGCCATTAATGATTATTTGTATCGTGCTGATTTAACGGATATTTCCTATTTTTATCGTGTCAAAACATCGGAATCTATTTTACATAAAATTGAACGGTTTCAACAACGTAGCGAAGGCTTTCCAGTAAATAGTATTATGAATGATATTTTTGGAGCAAGAATGATTGTCAGTACGGAAGATATTACCCAAGTCATGAATAAATTAGATGAATGGAAAGAAAAATATGGATTAAAAAACTGGTACTTACGAGATAAAGATGAGTATGTGGGGATTCATATTTATTTCAAAAATTCGAGTAATTTTTATTATCCATGGGAACTGCAGATTTGGGATCGTAAAGATGCGGAACGTAATATTCAAAGCCATCGTAAATATAAACGAAATTTTGTGAATTTTTAAGGATAAATTATGCAAGTTTTACTTTCACATCAAGCCCCTGATGAAGTTTGGGGCAAAAAAGCATTTTTAACTTTTCAGCAAAATCAAGCCATTGTTCATTTTTCTGAAAATTTTGACCGCACTTTAATCCAAAAAGCCGCACGTAAATTACGTGGTCAAGGCATTAATCAAGCAGAATTAGTCGGTGAACATTGGAATGCGGATAGTTGCTGGGCGTTTTATCAAGGGTTTTATACGGCGAAACAAGATTTTGAGGTGGATTTTCCTGAGTTAGATGAAACGGAAAATGAAAAATTACTCGAATTGATTGAAACAGGCGATTTTGTGCGTGAAATCATTAATTTACCGTCTGATGTATTGACCCCAGAAGTATTGGCTAATCGTGCGGTACAATTTATTCAACAACAAGCGGAAGATTGGCAAGCGGGCGAGTTGAGCTACAAAATTATTAAAGGCAAAGATTTACATGAACAAGGCTATCATGGTATTTGGACCGTAGGTAAAGGATCCGCCAATGCGCCTGTGATGTTGCAATTAGATTTCAACCCAACGGGGGATGTTAACGCCCCCGTGTTGGCCTGTTTAGTGGGCAAAGGCATTACCTTTGACACGGGCGGTTACAGCTTAAAACCTAGTAACAGCATGGAAAGTATGAAAGCCGATATGGGCGGTGCGGCCTTATTAACAGGCGCATTGGGCTTGGCCATTGCCCAAGGATTAAACGCCCGAGTGAAACTGTATTTATGTTGCGCAGAAAACATGATCAGCAGCAATGCCTTTAAATTAAACGATATTATTCATTATCGTAATGGCGTGACAGTGGAAGTGACTAACACCGACGCCGAGGGGCGTTTAGTGTTGGCGGATGGCTTAATTGAGGCCGATTCACAGCAACCGAAATTTATCATTGACGCCGCAACGTTAACCGGTGCGGCGAAAGTGGCGGTGGGCAATGACTACCATTCTGTGCTTTCCATGGATGACCAATTAGTCGCCGATTTATTACAATCCGCCGATCAAGCGCAAGAGCCATTCTGGCGTTTGCCTTTTGCGGAATTACACCGAGGACAAATTTCCACCGCCTTTGCGGATATTGCTAACTCTGGCTCCTTGGCCGTGAGTGCGGGAGCCAGTACAGCGACGGCATTTTTATCTTACTTCGTGAAAAATTATCAACAACATTGGTTACACCTTGATTGTTCCGCTACTTATCGCAAATCACCGAGTGATCTATGGGCAGTGGGCGCAACCGGCATTGGTGTACAAACCTTGGCAAATTTACTTTTAACTAAAGCAAAACAGGGAGTGTAAAATGACAATAGAACGTACATTATCGATTATTAAACCTGACGCTGTTGAGCGTAATTTGGTTGGCAAAATTTTAACGCGTTTTGAAGAGGCGGGTTTTCAAATTTTGGCTACCAAAATGTTGCATTTAACCCAAGCACAAGCCGAGGGATTTTATGCCGAACACCAAGGCAAAGATTTTTTTGCTGGCCTTGTGGACTATATGATGTCTGGTCCCGTGGTGGTGTCGGTGTTAGAAAAGGAAAATGCTATTCAGGATTATCGCACCCTGATTGGCGCCACGGATCCCGCTAAACAAGCCGAGGGCACTATTCGGCGTGACTTTGCTCAAAGTAAAACACGCAATTCTGTCCACGGCTCTGACAGTTCCGACAGCGCTGCTCGTGAAATTGCCTATTTCTTTGTGGAAAGTGAAATCTGCCCACGATAAAAAGGACGAAAAAACACCGCATTTTGCTCAAAGTGCGGTGTCAATTCTGTTAATTTCCCTTTTCCGCATATCTCCATGACATTCATCATCTTCGCCCTAAATTTATAGAAATACAAACGATTCTGATTAAAAACAATTATTGTATATTTTATGATTTTTTTCCGTTAAAATACGCATTATATTCGGTTTTCGCTATGAAAATCAGATAGTTCTACCGCTTTTTAGGTATTTTTCAATGACAATTTTGGTTCTCGGCATTAATCACAAAACCGCAAGCGTGGGATTGCGGGAAAAAGTGGCGTTTTCGCAAGAAAAACGTCAGCTTGCCTTGCAACAAATTCAGCAATTATCATTGGCACAAAGTGCGGTGATTTTATCCACTTGTAATCGAACTGAAATTTATCTTCATAATAAACATCTTTCTCCCGTCGAAATCCAACAGATGCAAGATTTTCTTGATCAGGTGGTGGCGTGGTTTGCCCAAATTCATCAAATTGATTTAGCCGAACTCAAAACCTGTTTATATTTGCATCAAGATAAAAATGCCGTGAAACACCTGATGTCGGTGGCTTGTGGGTTGGATTCCTTAATTTTAGGTGAACCACAAATTCTCGGGCAAGTGAAACAAGCCTATCAATTAGCGGAAGAATATTATCAAGCACAATCTGATAATACGTTAACCAGTGAATTTTCTCGTTTATTCCAAAAAACCTTTGCGGTGGCAAAACGTGTTCGCAGTGAAACCAATATCGGTGAAAGTGCGGTTTCCGTGGCCTATGCCGCTTGTAGCTTGGCTCGCCAAATTTTTGAACAACTAAAAACTTTAACCGTATTGCTTGTGGGGGCTGGGGAAACCATTGAATTGGTCAGTCGTCACCTGTTACGTCATGGCGTCAAAAAAATCATTATTGCCAACCGCACATTATCTCGAGCCGAAGCATTGGTGAGCCGTTTAGATCAGGGTGAACAAATTCAAATCATGAGTTTGGCAAAACTGCAAGATGGCTTGAATCAAGCGGATATTGTGATTTCATCCACGGCCTCTGAGCAAATCTTGATTACTAAACAAATGGTCAAAATGGCTCAAAAACAACGCCGAAATGCCCCGATGTTGGTGGTGGATATTGCAGTGCCAAGAGATGTGGAAGAAAGCGTAAGCGATCTGGATAGTGTTTACCATTACAGCGTAGATGATCTGCAAAATATCATTCAACACAATATGGGCCAACGTGAAAAAGCCGCCGAACAAGCCAATCAGATTATCGAACAAGAATGTGCGGATTTCTTTGAGTGGTTGAAAGTACATCAGTTTTCTAATCTTATTCGTCATTATCGTGACACAGCGGAACAAACCAGACAAGGCTTGTTAGAAAAAGCCTTAAACGCCTTACAGCAAGGGGAAAACGCCGAATTAGTGTTGCAGGAATTGAGTTATAAATTAATGAACAAACTCATTCACTCCCCAACCCAAGCCATGTCTAGCATGGTAAAAGCAGGTGACTCCACTGGATTGCGGAGTTTTTCGCAAGCGTTGGGCGTAGCAAGCGAAGATTCCACCATCTAAATCATTTTCCACTATTGCTTTTTTGACATAATTGTTTGATAATCCTCTTGCAATCCATTTTAACCTCGTTACACTGCAAGGAGAATGTCGAATGTCGAATGTCGAATGTCGAATGTCGAATGTCGAATGTCGAATGTCGAATGTCGAATGTCGAATGTCGAATGTCGGGCTATTTCTACGCCTAGACGGTTTCTCTTTTTTCAATTATTTTTTCAATCTTTTTTCTCACACGACACAACCTGTCATCCGCTCCTTGTTAGACTGTTCTCACGTTATTAATTTCGGGGGAACAAAATGAAAAACGAAGTTTTAGCCAACCGCCTTGCTCAGATTCTGATTTTATTAAATCAAGGTAATCGCATTGATTTAAAGCAACTAGCGATAGAATTTGGCGTTTCGCTCAGAACCATTCAACGAGATATTGAACGTTTTGATTTTCTTCATTGGGAAGAAAAAGGCGGTAATTTTTACAAACTTAACCGCCAATATTACGGCATTTTAAATCAACAAGATATCGAACGTTTCGCCAGATTTGCCAGCGTAGCGGATTTGTTTCCCAAAATCGATCAAGATTTTTACCAAGAAAAACTCACCGAAAGTGTGCAAGTGAAAGGTATTGAATATGAAGATATTTCCGCTCGCCAAAAAGATTTTGATTTAATCAGAACCTCCATTGAACAACATCAATTTATTCATTTTTGCTATACAAAGTGCGGTGAAAAATCAGGCAGTTTTCGCCAAATCGCCCCTTATGCTTTGACCAATAAAAACGGCATTTGGTATGTAATCGGCACAGAAAACGATAAACAAAAAACCTTTTGTTTCAATCAGACATCAATGCTTAAAATGCTTAATGAAACCTTTACCCCAAATCAAACCTTGATTGGGCAAATTAAAAATAACGACAGCCTATCCCATGGCAATCAATTAGCGGAAGTCACGATTCAAGTTTCCACCTTTGCCACTCCGTATTTTTTAAGACGCAATTTGTTACCGAACCAGAAAATCATTCACCAAACCAAAGACAAAGAGCTGATTATTTCCTGTGAAAACGTCAACGAATGGGACATTATTCCTGTGGTGCAATATTGGATTCCGCATTTAAGCATTATTAGCCCACAAGGCTTACAAGAAAAAATCTTTGCCAATTTGCAACGTTATATGGATAAACCGAATGGAGAGAAAAAATGAGCAAACCAGTTACCCAAATTGATTATAAAGACGGTTTTGCACAATACCCAACCTTAATTGACCAACGAGCCAGTTTTGAAGTTTGCTTTGTGGAACTGAGCGATATGTTGCCCCTTTGTGCCGAGTTAGAAAGCCTGATTGAAAATCGAGGCTTGACCTGTCGAGTTTATACGCAAAATCGTATTGCATCAGCATTGACAGGATTGGTGAAAACCAAGTTAGGTATTTTATCAATGGCGACCATCGCTGTTCATAATCTGTTTACTTATGATCCTGATTATGAAATTGGGCGAGATTTGGCGAATGGGCGAGTGAGAGTGGAATTTAAGAAATAACATTTATGCAGATTTTTTAATAAACAAAGAAGGAAAAACTTATGTCTACAGATACACAATATTTAGATAATTCATTTAATTCTCAAACTGGAGAGTTAGAACTCAATAAAGTGAGAGAAAAATTGAATTCAGAACGACCTAACGTCAATATTATTTTATTTGGTCAATCTGGAGTAGGGAAAAGTGCGTTAATAAATGCAGTTTTTGGTTCTAATGTAGTAAGAACAGGAAAGGGAGAACCGATTACACAGCATTTAGAAAAAATAGTACTTAAGGAAAAGGGAATTTCTTTATGGGATACAAAGGGAATTGAAGCAGAGGATTATGAAGGAACGATTAACCAACTTAAAAATGATCTTGAAAAAGAATTTAATAAGCAAAATACAAATGAGATGCCACATGTTGCTTGGTTATGTATTAAAGAAAGCTCCGATAGAATAGAGGCAAGAGAGAAGAATTTGTTAAAAATAGCTAAGGAACTTGGGATTCCTACGGTTGTTGTATTTACTAATAAACAATGGGAAAAAGGAGATGAATTTGTTGAAATTGCTAAAACTATTTTGGAAGAAACAAGCCCTAACTTTATTAAAAATAGATATATCAGAGTAAATTCAGTAGAAGAATCTTTTTGCGGAATAATTCTTCCTAAAGAGGGATTAAAAGAGCTGTTATCGGTTACTGAAACTTGTTTACAAGAAGGTTTGGCAAATGCAGGTGAAAAGGGTAAAAAATATATTCAACAATTTAGGAAAGCTCAAATAGCAGATCGCCAAAAGCGTTTAGAAGCTATGATTGAGGGAGCAAAAAATAAAATACATATTGCTTCGGTTTCCGCTGGTGTTGCTGGAGCGAGTCCGATTCCTTGTTCAGATGCCCCTATTATTGCGGGTATTCAAAGTACTATGATTTATGCAATTAATTCTGAATTTGAATTGGAAATGGGGACTTCCACTGCAACGTCATTGATCGCAGGGGTTCTAGGTACAACTGCATTAGCTCAATTGGGAAAAAGTGCAGTTTCTAATATTCTTAAATTTATTCCTGTCGTTGGAACTGCTGTTGGAGCAACGATTTCAGCTGCTACCGCAGTTGCTATTACAGAGGCTGTTGGATTCGCTTATATTAGTGTATTAGAACATTATTATAATTTGGAAACCGGTAATGTTGAATTGCCAGCAGGAACGGCTGACATATTAAATTTATTTAAATCTTATTTTGATTATAAAAAATAATCATTTTTTAAATGCTAGCATCTAATGGGAGATGCTAGCTTTAAATTGTTTGTATCTCACCATGGTTATAATATTAAATTAAAGAGTTACTAAAGGAACAAAAAATGAGCATAATCGTTAAAACCAAAGAAGAATTAGAAAAAGCAATGGACAATAAAGAACAAAATATTGTTGTTCAAGGTGAGTTAGCTGAAAAATTATATAAAACGAGAAAAATTGCTAAATTAAGTGGTTGGGCACTAGTGGCTATTGCTGCCGCTGTTGCAGCTACACCACTTACTGGTGGACTTTCTGCAGCTAGCTTAACGGCTGTTGCTGGATTTACATCTATCACATCTGCTGCTACTTTAACAGGTTTAGAAATTGGGGTAATTGTTATGGCTGCGACTATCGGGTTGTCTATAATTTTAGCATTGTATAAGAATTATGATGTAAAAATAAAAAGAACAGAGGTTGATGGAACAGTGACAGAATTAGAATTTGCTCGGAAATAGCAGACAATAGGTTAACTTATTGATACGGAATACACAATGTTATAAGGATGGTTATTATGCCAATGCCCCCCAAAGTTTATTTTTATCAAAAATGTTCCAAATGTGATTTCAAAACACCGCTGATTACTAGTGATGTCAGATTGCCTGTCGGTGCAGGAAACACTTGCCCTAACTGCGGGGCAAGGCTGGTTGATGTTGAATGTCCAGAGCTTGACCCACGTTATGGACCGCAATGGAAAATTTTGAAATTTGTGAAAAATTTATTGAAATAGCGTGAGTAATATTTAATTTATATAAGGTAACTTTATATGATAATCACCGAACTCGAAACCCATTACAAATCCATCCGTGATAATTTTAACGAAAACTTCCGCTTGCGTATTCACCGTTCCATTAGTTGGCTAAAAAGAGCAGAAATAGAAGAAAATGAAGATATGAAATTTGTTTCTTTATGGATTGCTTTTAATGCGGCTTATGCGAAAGAATTGAGTGTATTGGGAGGAGATAGAATTAGTTTTGAGCGTTTTTTAAAGAGCCTTTGTTCTTTAGATAAGGCTGGGAAGATAGAGCATATTGTTTGGTATGATTCAAGACAAGCTATTGGGAAATTGCTAGATAACAAATTCTTATTGAAAGCATTTTGGGATTTCCATAATGGCAAAATTTCAGAAATTAAGTATAACAATGCAAGAGCTAAGAGTATTCAAAATTTCCGTTTGGTATTAGAGGATAGAAATACAGCAGGTATTTTATTATTTTTATTTGATCGTTTATATGTTATGCGTAATCAAATTATCCATGGCGGCTCAACCTATGGTAGTTCAACCAATCGTGATCAAGTACGAGATAGTTGCCGAATTTTAACCGCACTTTTGCCAGAAATGTTGCAGATTATGATGAATAACCATAACGAAGTGGATTGGGGCAAGCCGTTTTATCCTGTGGTGAAAGAATAGGGACAATTTTATACAAAAATTGCGGTGCGACACAAGCTGTCGTTTATAGTTCTTTATAATAAGACAATAATTTATTATGAGTTAGGGGTTAAATACTTTTCTGAAAAAGACAACCGTGCATTTGAATGGTTGGAAAAATCAGCAGAAAATGGCGATCCTAATTCGGCTATGATTATGGGTTTATATCTTGAAATAGCATACCCTGAACGTGATTTAGATATTATTCATTGGTTTAATTTGGCATTAAAAAATGGTTTAAAAGGGGAGCAGAAAAAAATAGTAAAAGAAAAACTTGCTACATTATCTAAATCGTAGAAATGTTGTTAGAAGAACATTCATCTTATATCTATGTACATTTTAAGGATCAAAACTGCGGTGAAATTTCTTAAAAAATAGCATATCTTGCCATATCTCCCTTACTGGTATATACTCAAGACATATACAATCCATTTTAGGAGAAATAAAATGCAAACCGCTAGTATTTTCAAAAATAATCGTAATCAAGCCGTACGCCTTCCACAGGCGGTGGCTTTTCCTGATTATATCAAACAGGTGGAAGTGATTAGCGTGGGCAATACTCGTATTCTTGTGCCAGTGGGGGAGCGCTGGCAGGCGTGGGCGAATAGACAATCACAATTAACCGAAGATTGTTTTTCCAATCGTGATCAGCCCGAAGCTCAAGAAAGAGAAGGGTTTTAATAATGTTGAAATATATGCTAGATACCAATATTTGCATTTACGCCATTAAACAAAATCCGATTCACGTGGTGCAAAAGTTAGCCCAATATGAAGATCAAGTTTGTATCAGTTCGGTGACTTTAATGGAGCTTTATTATGGGGCGGATAAATCCAGTAATCCCGTCAAAAATCGCTTTGAAATTGATTATTTCGTTGGCAATCTTGTGGTACTTGATTATGACGCTAAAGCCAGTAGCCATACAGGCAATATTCGAGCCGATCTCGCCCATAAAGGCACGCCAATTGGTGCTTATGACAGTATGATTGCAGGACACGCTCGCAGTCAAGGTTTGGTTTGTGTGACCAATAACACCAAAGAATTTGAGCGAGTAGATGGGTTAATGTTGGAGAATTGGTGGTCTGCAAATTAGTGGGATAAGGATCTAAAATTTTAGTCTTTTTGCTTTACAAATATTTCTATTACTGATAGAATCTACATTAGAGTTATTTGGAAGAATAAACTCTACTTTTTAGTTACAAGAAAAAGACTGGTATCTTATTGATAGATATCAGTCTTTCTATTTCAGACACATTTAAATTCCCTTGATGATACCAATCTAACAACGAGCCTATCCCATATTTTGTGTAAACACCAATTTTACTTAAAGATGATCATTTAAGCGATCACCAAATTCTGATAATCCGACCATCTTGGCGAACTTTCACTACGATACAATCCAAATAAACAATGGAATACACCGTGTTAAGAGGTTCATTTTGCCACTCAATAATGCGTTCTTTGACTGAATCAGTCACCCGAGAAATTAGGCTAGGTAAAACATCAGCATCATAAAATTCTTTAAAAGAATCAACAATCTCTTGATTACCTAACCCTTTGGTATATAAGGTAATAATTTGCTCATCCATACCTGTTATGCGAGTCTGATTTTTCTTATAACCGAGATGGTCGGTCAATTCAGCATTTAAAGTAGTTTCCACGGTAATTTTTTTCAGCACGCGAGAAAGCTGATTGAGATCTTCTGGCGTTTTGAGGTTTTTGGCGAGTTCGTTAGCCAATAATTTAATTTGTTGTCCATTCATAATGAAAATACCTGTTTTTGGTTATTATCTGAGAAACAGGTATTTACACAAATTTTGTTATAGGTTCTTAGGTACCTTGAATGTATGAATCTTTTCATCAAGAACTGGTAATTCCCCTTTTTCAATGGCGACCATTTGTTCGGCACTTTGCAGTAATCAGTTGAATAGATGTTGTTCCATCACTATTCCTGATTTAGTTTGTCATTCATTCTGTTTTCTTATTGTCGTTGTATCTTGTACAAATTTCAAGGTGATTTAAGGATAATGTGAAACACAAAGAATAACAACGGTGATGATCCAGATTTGGAATCAAGATCATAAAAAAATCTCCACACGACACAACCTGTCATTAACCTTAAGATATGATAGTAAACATAAATTAATCTACATTGGAGAATACATTATGTTTTTACACCATATCACAAAACAAATTGAAAAAGAGCTTTTTATGGATTTAGCGGTTATTGTCGCTATGTCAAGTGGGAAATCACCATTGAATATAGATAATAGGAAAATTACTCACCTTGATTTTATTGATAAGGAAGTATATGAGTGTCTTTTAGAATATGAAAAATCTTTAAATATTTCATATCTTAAGTTTTTAACTGATCCTAAAAGTAAATTGCACATCATTCTTAAGAATACTATCAATATGATTATTGAAGAATATTCAAATAATAGAGAAGTAAAAAATGAATTAGTCTCGGATATTTTATCTGGGGATATAGATATTTTTTCAATTAATTCTGAACTGATTAAATCCAGAATGATATTACTGCCAAAAATAATATCTTTGATTGTTTATGAAATGTTATCAGAAATTTTGGATATAAGGTTATCTGCAATTAATAATTTAACTACGAAACAAAAGAAGACTATATTTTTTGAATTATGTAGAATCACATTACATACTGATAGACCAAGTGTTCAAAGCATAAAGGTATTAAACCGTATTTCTAATGTATTTAGATTTGATGTATCTTTTTTTGAAAAGGTAAAACAATTGCTTGATAAAGATTATAGTGATTTTTTAATTTTTTTAACATTAATTAATGAATAAGGGGTAATTATGTTATTTTCATATTTTGTTAAATCTGTTGTAGGTGTTCTGACTTTATTAGGATTATTTCATGGTATAAAATCAATTAGAAATTACGATAAGTATGATATATTCAGTAATAAAAATTCTGATGAAAAATGCTCTCCCCATTCACAAGATATTGATAAGGAGGAAACGATTGAACTAGATAAATCTGAAGCTATTTTCCGGGTTGCATTAACTGAATTGGGGCGTTATAAGATTAGTATTATTGAAAATGATATTAATAAGTTTATTAATATATTTAGAAAGATAGATAATGTTGATTTCGATAAAAATAAGATTATAGATGATTTTACAATGATGTCATACCCAAAAAATGTAAATGTATCAAACTTAGTATTGGGAGGAGACTATCTTACAGATATGCAAGAAGATATAATCATCAATATTACGGATATTTTACAATATATTAATGAAGTTATATTAAAAATTAGACCCTTGGTACGTCATTATATACATATGTTAGAATATGTAATTGATAAGAATGGAGTGGATTTTAGTATTTATGATGAAGAAGAAAAAGTTATTCTGATAAGAACAATAAGGCTAATAAAAGCATTAAAATCAATTGTAAATATCCCCATTTTAGATAATGATGGCAATTTACTACCTGATGTTAAAACAACTATTTCATCCTTCAAAAGGGTGGTTGATGAATGAAAGAACAAGAATAATTTGATTAAGTAAAAAATAATTACCAAATTTTAACCGCACTTTTGCTGCAAAAAAGTGCGGTGAATTTAAACCGTAAAATAGCATTTCTTGCTATATTACTCTTGCTGGTATATACTAAAGGTATATACACCTAGTTTTAGGGGGAAATATATGCAAACCGCTAGTATTTTCAAAAATAATCGTAGTCAAGCCGTACGCCTTCCACAGGCGGTGGCTTTTCCTGATTATATCAAACAGGTGGAAGTCATTAGCGTGGGCAATACTCGTATTCTTGTGCCAGTGGGAGAACGTTGGCAAGCGTGGGTCAATAGACAATCACAATTAACCGAAGATTGTTTTTCCAATCGTGATCAGCCCGAAGCTCAAGAAAGAGAAGGGTTTGGTTTGTGTGACCAATAACACCAAAGAATTTGAGCGAGTAGATGGATTAATGCTAGAAAATTGGTGGTCATAACACCCTTGTTTAAGGGCGTTTTACGCTATATTAGGATAACGCCATTTTCGGAGAAATGGAGAGATTTAACCCAAGAGCGGTAATAATTTTTAAAATAGTATCAAAACGTGGTTTTTCACTTGAGAGAGTTTTGTATAGGCTTTCTCAGCCGATGCCTGATTTTTCGGCAATCTCGGACATTCCTTTGGTTCGAGCGACGGTATTTAGGGTGTGGATAAATTCTTCTGCTGAGCCATCTTCTAAAGCAATGGCAAGATAAGCTGCCATCATTTCTTCATTTTTGAGATAACGTGCGGCATTAAATTCTCGGGTTTTAATGGTCATTTTTTAGTTCCTGTTTGATTTGTTGACAAAGTTGCTTGGCTTTAACTATGTCGTTGTTTTGTGTGGGTTCCGATAATGGCTAGGGCTATTGTATTGTTTCGGATACAGTGAGGCGAGCAATATAATTTATCACTCATTTTTCCTTATGGTATTTATCATTTTTAAGATGATTTTAAGAATAATAGGAAATAAAAATGGTGACAAAAGTAATTTTCTAAATTTGGAATCAAGATCACAAAAATAACCTTAAAAAAATTTGCTTTCCTTTTGGTTACGGATTAGACTGATAAACAGATTTACGAGAAGGGGAAAATATGGAACTGGCACTTAATCCGAATAAGTTTATCTCTACTGAGAATGAAATTTCAGAAGAAGATCAAGTGTTTACTAATCAAGAAAAAATCTGGGCTGCATTGGCAACCGCACAATTTTATGCAGATTTTGAAAAGGGTGTTGCAGTGCAGATGACATCAAGAAAGAATAAGCAAAATGTTTAAACCTTATTCGGTCTATTTTGCCAATGTGTATATAGCAAATTTTATTGATGTGTATTTGGATGATATTCAACATGAATTTTTGCTATTTCAGCTTTCACAAAATTATAATTTACGTCCCTATTGGGGAACAACAAAATATAAATACATTATGGTGAGAAATATTTACTTCTTGTATGATGTAGATAAGGACAATGAAGTGGTTTATATTTTGGGGGTAAAATTCAATAATAAACGCAAAACCTTTAATTTCGTTAGTACACTAACACAAATCAAAACAATTAAGAAGTGGATAGCAGACAAGGATTTCTATTCAATTTGAAATCAAAGTGATAACAGAACAAACCTTAAAAAGAAAGAGATCACAAAAATTTCCCACCAAAATGCAAACGTTTGCTTTTTTTGCTTGAAAACTGCGGTATAATTGACCGCAGTTTTTATTTTCACTACGAAAGGACAACAGAATGGCAGAGCTTAGTCTAAAAAAAATCTATTCAGGTAAAGTGCGTGATCTTTATGAGATTGATGATAAACGGATGTTAATGGTGGCGACGGACAGGCTTTCCGCCTTTGATGTGATTCTGGATGATCCGATTCCACGCAAGGGTGAGATTTTGACTCAAATTTCTAACTTTTGGTTTAACAAATTAGCCCATATTATGCCGAATCATTTTACGGGCGATACGGTGTATGATGTGTTGCCAAAAGCCGAGGCGGATTTAGTGAAAGATCGGGCGGTGGTGTGTAAACGTTTAACGCCGATTAAAATTGAAAGCATTGTGCGTGGTTATTTAACGGGTTCTGGCTTAAAAGATTATAAACAAACTGGCACGATTTGTGGCTTGGAACTGCCGAAAGGGTTAGTGGAGGCAAGCAAATTGCCCGAACCGATTTTTACGCCGTCTAGCAAAGAAGAGGTGGGCGATCACGATATTAATATTAGTTATGCAGAATGTGAACGTCAAATTGGGGCGGAGTTAGCGGCGCAAGTGCGTGATTCAGCGATTGCGTTATATAAAGCGGCGGCAAATTATGCCTTGACGAAAGGTATTATTATTTGCGACACTAAATTTGAATTTGGTTTAGATGAAAACGGGACATTGACCTTGATGGACGAGGTGTTAACGCCAGATTCTAGCCGTTTTTGGTCGGTGGACACTTATCAAGAGGGCAGCAATCCGCCGTCCTTTGATAAGCAATTTGTGCGTGACTGGTTGGAGCAAAGTGGTTGGAATAAGCAACCGCCTGCGCCAAAAGTGCCAGCGGATGTGATTGAGAAAACCGTGGCAAAATATCAAGAGGCCTTGGATTTATTGACACAATAGTTGGCTGACTTTTGGTCATTTTCTTCACCAGTAGGGGAATGAAAGGGGGACATAAAGGAATATTATGCGAACGGTAGCCATTGTTGGGCTAGGTTGGTTTGGTTTGCCACTGGCTTGCGATTTACGCAATTTAGGCTGGAAAGTGAAAGGCAGTAAGCGTACTCACGAGGGTGTGGAGGAAATGCGTTTATGGCGGTTGGAAACTTATCAACTGCGATTGGAACCAGAAATCAATGCCGATCCTGACGAGTTAACAGCCTTGTTGTCGGTGGATAGTTTGGTGATTAATATTCCGCCTAGCGACTATTTTTTTGATGCGGAAAGTTATACGCAAGGCATTGAAAATCTGGTGAATGAGGCCCTGTTATGTGGGGTAAATCATATTATTTTTATCAGTTCTACTTCGGTTTTACCCATGCAAAGTGGGCGGTTTGATGAGCAATGTCAAGCGCCATTTTCGCCTTTGCATGAGATTGAACAAGTCTTGTTTACTTTGCAGGATATTGATGTAGACGTGGTGCGTTTTGGTGGGTTGATAGGCAAAGATCGCCATCCTGTGCATGCGATGGTGGGCAAGCATTATTCACAAGGCAACAGCCCAGTCAATTTGGTGCATTTAGAAGATTGTTCAAGAGCGGTGCAGAGTTTGCTAGAAACCCACGGTGGCCATCGTTTATATCATTTAGTTGCACCGCAACACCCTAAAAAAGGGGAGTATTACCCCGTGATGGCAAAGAAATTTGCCGAAAATCCACCGCACTTTGCATGTTCAGAGCAGGATCCACAACGGATTATTGTGGCGGATAAAATTTGTCAGGAATTAGATTTTGTGTACCAGTATCCAGATCCGTATTTGATGTAGCATGGTGAAAGTGCGGTTGATAAATCCAATTTTTTGGCACATAATGAATTGAATAAAACCTTAATTAACTATATATAGGACGAGTTATGTCAAACACAATTTTACAAAATCTTCCCTTAGGTCAGAAAGTCGGTATCGCCTTTTCAGGCGGTTTAGATACCAGTGCAGCGTTATTATGGATGCGTCAGAAAGGCGCTGTGCCTTACGCCTATACGGCGAATTTAGGGCAGCCAGATGAAGAGGATTACAACGCTATTCCGAAAAAGGCCATGGAATATGGGGCGGAAAATGCTCGCTTAATCGACTGTCGCAGCCAACTTGCTCATGAGGGGATCGCGGCGATTCAAGCGGGGGCGTTCCATGTATCTACGGGCGGAATTGCTTATTTTAACACCACGCCATTGGGCCGTGCGGTGACTGGTACCATGTTAGTTTCAGCCATGAAAGAAGATGATGTGAATATCTGGGGCGACGGTTCTACGTTCAAAGGTAACGATATTGAGCGTTTTTATCGTTATGGCTTGTTAACTAATCCGAATTTAAAAATCTATAAACCTTGGTTAGACGATCTATTTATCCACGAATTAGGCGGTCGTCACGAGATGTCTGAATTCTTGATTGCCAACGGTTTTGATTACAAAATGTCGGTGGAAAAAGCCTATTCAACGGATTCCAATATGTTGGGTGCTACTCACGAGGCGAAAGATTTGGAATTTTTAAGCCGTGGTATTCGCATTGTGAATCCAATTATGGGTGTCCCTTTCTGGCGTGAAGATGTGGAAATCAAAGCAGAAGAAGTCACCGTACGTTTTGAAGAAGGGGTGCCAGTGGCATTAAATGGCAAAACCTTTAGCAATATCGTCGAGCTTTTCTTAGAGGCCAATCGTATCGGTGGTCGCCATGGTTTGGGTATGTCGGATCAAATTGAAAACCGTATTATTGAAGCTAAATCCCGTGGTATTTACGAGGCACCGGGGATGGCCTTGTTCCACATTGCTTATGAACGTTTAGTTACTGCGATTCACAATGAGGACACCATTGAGCAATATCGTATTAATGGTTTGCGTTTAGGTCGCTTATTGTATCAAGGTCGTTGGTTCGATCCGCAAGCCTTAATGTTGCGTGAAACCGCCCAACGTTGGGTGGCGAAAGCGGTAACAGGTGAAGTGGTGTTAGAATTACGTCGTGGTAATGACTATTCGATTTTGAATACCTCCTCTCCGAATATGACCTATCACCCTGAACGTTTAAGTATGGAAAAAGTCGAAAATGCGCCGTTTGATCCGGTGGATCGTATCGGTCAATTAACCATGCGTAATCTTGATATTTTAGATACTCGTGACAAGTTAGGCATCTATTCAAACACTGGCTTGTTAGCCGTGTCAAAAGAAATTGCCTTACCGCAGTTGAAGAAATAAATCTTGTCGACATAATTTGCCCCCTGATGGTAACCATTAGGGGGCATTTTTATCGGCGACATTCCTTGTCGCCTTGGGTTTTCCTGTTATTTTAAGCAGCTCGCATAGCTGTCAGCGGTAAATTGTAAGAATTGGCTATACGCATTTTTGCCTAATTTCACGCTGTCGCCCATTGGGTCTAAACGACCAACTTTCACACCGGTGCTTTTCGCCAAGCTATTAATCACTTTCGGGGTAAATTGCGGTTCCGCAAATAAGCAGTTGACTTTGTGTTCTTCAATTTCTTCTTTGATATGCGCAATGGTTTTGGCGCCCGGAGCCACTAACGGATTGATAGTAAATGCACCGGTTTGGTTTAATCCATAGGCACTGTTGAAGTAACCGTAAGCGTCATGGAATACAAAGAACCCTTTGTCTTTAAATGCACTTAATTGTTGGGTAATTTCACTATTTTTCTCTTGCAAAGTGCGGTTGAAATTCGCCAAGTTTTCTGCAATTAAGGCTTTTTTCGCCGGGAATTGAGCGGTTAATTTTTCCGCTAATTGATTGGCGACTAATTGGCTGATTTTTGGTGAATACCAAATATGCCAGTTTACGGTTAAGCCATTTTCATCCACTTCATGGTGATGACCGTCGTGATCATGGTCGTGATCGGCGTGGTCATGATCGTGATCATCATGGTCGTGATCATGATCATCATCATCTCCGTCATCATGATGATGGTGATGGGCGGATTTTTCTAATAAGGCCGTGACGCCCTCGATATCAGCAATGGTGACGACTTTTTTACTGTCCGCTTGGGCAATAGGTTTGGTTAAAAAACTGTCGACGTCTTTACCGATCCATAACACTAAATCTGCCGATTTGATTTTTTGAATATCGGTAGGCTTTAAATTGTAATCATGAGGAGAGGCGCCCGCTGGCACGATAATTTGGGTATCCAATACGCCGTCTGCAATGGAAGAGGCAATAAAACCGAGCGGTTTGACTGACGTGACAATATCAGCTTGAGCACTGAATGCAGCGGCTAAAATGGCACTCGCAATGGCTGTTTTTGTTAATTTTGACATAATAATTTCCTTACTTAATAACCAAAAGTGCGGATAGATTACGCTAAATTTGACAAAAAAGCCATCTTTTTTTTTGTTAAAAAATAAGATTATTGCGTGGTATGAAGTAATTTATCAATGACCCGAGAAACCGCAAAAAAACCAAAAGTGGCTGTCATCATGGTTGCCGCACCGAAACCATTGGCACAATTCATGCTCGCAGAGATCTCACAATTCTCACGCATTTGGGGAAAAATTAACGGCTGTGTGGAGAAAACTGCCTCAACGCCAAATTTTCGTTTAGGATTTTGGCTAAAATGGTAGTCTTTACGTAAGGTAGAACGCACTTTTGCTAGTAGCGGATCTTGAATGGTTTTGCTTAAATCGGCAATTTGAATTTGGGTGGGATCGGTTTGTCCACCTGCGCCACCAATGGTAATCACCTTGATTTTGTTCCGTTTACAATAAGCGATTAACGCAGATTTGGTTTTTACGCTATCAATGGCGTCAATCACATAATCGTAGTCAGCGGTTAAATAGTTGGCTAAATTTTCACTAGAAAGAAAGTCGTCAATAATATTAACTTGGCATTCAGGGTTGATTAAGTTAATCCGTTCCGCCATCACCTCAGTTTTCAACTTACCAATATTGCCCGTTAAGGCGGGCAGTTGGCGATTAATATTGGTCACACAAATGTCGTCCATATCGATCATGGTAATTTTACCGATACCTGAGCGAGCCAGTGCCTCGACCACCCAAGACCCCACGCCACCAATGCCGATCACACAAATATGGCTTTGGCGTAGGCGCACTAAACCATTGGGCGTATACAACCGCCCAATGCCACCGAAACGCTGTTCAAAATTATCGATTTTTTCTGTCATGAAATTAACGTAACACCCAAACTCGGCCGTAATGTTTGGTCAAGCCAGCAAAATGGCCTGCTTGATCGCCAATACCATAGTATAAATCAAAGTGTTGGCCATTCACCGCACCACCAACATCAAGGGCAACCATGAGATGTAATTTGTGTGCGCCAGTCCAATTACCATTGCGGTCAATTTCTGGCACTTCGACTAATAAAACGGTACCTGATGGCACAATGTTACGATCGGAGGCGACGGCGGCCATGGAAACTAAAGGCACGCCTGCGGAGCCTTTTACTTGTCCTGTTGGATCATTTTTGAAGAACACATAAGACGGATTGCGTTCTAGCAAGCCTCGCACACGAGATGGGTTGCGTTGTCCCCATTCACGAATGGCTTTAATTGACATTTGTTCTTTCGGCACTTCGCCATCTTCTACCAGTAAACGGCCAACAGAGGTGTATTTAAAGCCATTTTGGCCCGCATAAGCGAGGTAATTTAAGCGACCATCCCCGAAATCCACATAACCACTGCCTTGCACGCCCAGTAAGAAATTGTCTAACATGGAATCGCTGTAAGCCAATTCTAAGCCTTTCCCCGCCAAGGCGCCTGCATAAATTTGGGCACGGGAGAAACGCTTATTGGCTGGCATGGCGTAAATCGGTTGATTATACTTGCCTTGTGGCGTACGGCGTGCGTGAATCACGGGCGAATAGTAACCTGTCATCAACACATTCTGATAGTTATCCATCCCTGACATCACTTGGGAGTGAATACCATATTTGGCAAGATCACTCACTTTGGCACCGGCATTTACCCATTGTTGGATTTTGCTATAATTATTGGCGAAACGATTGGTGATACTGCTTGAATAATTACGCACATTATTTAATTGATGAATAAAGTTTTTTGAGTTCACAATGGCGCTGTTATTATCAATTTTTGATACGGGGGTAAATACGGCGGTGGAATAGGTTCTGCCACTGTATTTTGCCCCAAGTTTCTGCATGTCCGTATTGCCTACATTGGCTTTTACGGCTTGTTGAGGTTGCGTTTTTTGGGAAGAACAAGCGACCAATAAGGCAGAAAGTGTTAGAATTGCCAGTTTGTATGAGGTGCGTTTTGATATCATGGGGTGAAATCCTAAATTAAACAAATCCGAAAATAAGACCCAATATGCTATCAAAATTTAACCACTAACCCTAGTTTTTTTTATCCTTTTTGTTGGTTTTTACGGCAAACAAACGGATTTCAGGGATTTTTGCTTGCATTGCGGATTTTTCAGTGTATATTACACCGCATCAGACGCGGGGTGGAGCAGCTTGGTAGCTCGTCGGGCTCATAACCCGAAGGTCGTTGGTTCAAATCCGGCCCCCGCAACCAAATTCAAAAAAGCGTTAATCACAAGGTTAACGCTTTTTTACTTTTTATCTTAGGCGAAACATTTTAAGGTTTTGGTTAATCGGTCAACCCCTTGTAAGAGATCTTGTTCACTGATATTTAATGCGGGTGCAAAACGTAACACATTCGGTCCAGCCACTAAAATCATTAAACCATGATCGGTGGCTGCTGTTACAAATTCACTGGCTTTACCTTGGTATTTTTCAATTAATTCTGCACCAATTAATAACCCCTCGCCTCTAATTTCCTTAAATAAATGAAATTGTTCATTTAATTTAGTTAATTCGGCTTTAAATAGTGCAGAAGTGCGGTTAACTTGAGCCAAAAATTGATCATCAGCAATGGTGTCAATCACTTTTTCGGCGACAGCACAAGCCAATGGATTTCCCCCAAAGGTGGTGCCGTGTACACCTGGTGCAAAACTTTTAGCAATTTCTGTGGTGGTCAGCATGGCACTAATTGGAAAGCCATTACCTAAGGCTTTGGCCGTGGTGAGAATATCAGGGATGACACCATATCTTTGATACGCATACAGGTAGCCAGTACGCCCTACGCCTGTCTGTACTTCATCAAAAATCAACAAGGCGTTATTTTCATCACAAAGTTGACGTAAGCCTTGTAAAAATTCTGTGGTAGCAGGAATAATCCCACTTTCACCTTGAATGGGCTCAACAATCACCGCACAGCAACGATCATCAATCACCGCTTTTACGCTGGCTAAATCATTAAATTTAACATGAATAATATCTGCTGGTTTTGGACCAAAACCGTCCGAATATTTCGGTTGTCCTGCAACGCTGACGGTAAATAGTGTACGACCGTGGAAACTTTGTTTAAAGGAGATAATGGTGGATTTTTGATAACCGTAATTGTCCACCGCATAACGGCGAGCTAATTTTAATGCTGCCTCATTGGCTTCTGCACCTGAATTGGCGAACATGACACGCTCTGCAAAAGTATGTTGCACCAGTTTACTGGCAAGAGCAAGCGTAGGTTCGCTGGTAAACCAGTTACTTGAATGCCATAATTTTTCGCTTTGGGCTTTGAGTACATCCACAATTTCATCAGGGCAGTGACCGAGTGAATTAACGGCAATGCCGCTGGTGAAGTCAATGTATTCTTTGCCGTTTTGATCCCAGACGTAGCTGCCTTTTCCTTTGATGGGGATGAAGTTAGCGGGGGTGTAGTTTTGGATCATGACGTTGTC
Organism: Lonepinella sp. BR2357; assembly: GCF_051851525.1. Classification (NCBI taxonomy): domain Bacteria; kingdom Pseudomonadati; phylum Pseudomonadota; class Gammaproteobacteria; order Pasteurellales; family Pasteurellaceae; genus Lonepinella; species Lonepinella sp. BR2357. The sequence continues at coordinate 60,040 of NZ_JBPDVG010000002.1, forward strand.
GAATGTGTTTCTGTTGTATTGGGGCATTTTGATCTTCCTTTATTTTTTTAGATAGGATAAAAGGATTTGATTTTTTATGCAATAGTTTTGAATAAAAATTCAGTTTTTTTAATTGAAATCGGTTTCGCCGATGGCGACCGTACTTTTCTTTGCTTGTGCAAAGAAAAGTAGGCAAAAGAAAGCACACCCCAACTTTGCCTTGTTTCCTGAAAATGATTAAATTTGCTTAACGGAAAAGTTGTCAACTCGCTTCGCTCAAACAGCACAACTTTTCCTACAAATTTAATCCTTTTCAGGCGGCAAACATGGGGACCCCGAGCCAAAAATAAAAATAGATTTGACGAAATAAAATTTGTAGGGGCGTATTGCATACGCCCATAAATGCGGAATATTTATATTTTTAGGGGAAAAAATCGAACATTAGGGCGTATGCAATACGCCCCTACAATCTTGTTCCCCGTCTGAACCGCCTGAGCGTTTTGGTATTTTTAGCTAAATTTTGCCTGTCTGAGCGTAGCGAGTTCAAAATTTAGCGTTAAGAAAATACCAAATAAGCTCAGAAAAGCGGTGAAGTCGGGGTGTGCTTTTCTTTGCCTACTTTCTTTTGCACAAGCACAAAATTCGTAGAATTTTGAACGTTGGCTTTGCCAACGGCACGAAGTGCGAGCGTAGCGAGTAAAAGAAAGTACGATCGCCCATCGGGCGAAGCCCGATCTAACCACAAACAAAAGGTTAAGTAAAAGACAAATTAAATAAAAATCTAATTCGTTCCACCCACCGTAATCTTCTCAATCTTACAAGCTGGTTGCCCCACTCCCACTGGTACACTTTGCCCATCCTTACCACACACACCAATACCGTGATCGATTTCTAAATTATCCGCTACCATAGACACCTGTTGCATGACTTCAATCCCATTACCAATCATCGTTGCCCCTTTAATTGGCTTAGTGATTTTGCCTTTTTCAATTAAATAGGCTTCCGACATGGAGAAAGTAAATTTACCCGACGTAATATCCACCTGACCGCCACCAAAGTGCGGTGCAAAAATACCCTGATCGACACTGGCGATCAAATCATCAAATTTACTTGAACCTGCCAACATATAGGTATTTGTCATACGTGGCATTGGCAAATGTGCATAGCTTTCACGGCGACCGTTGCCAGTCGGGGCAACACCCATTAAACGGGCATTCATTTTGTCTTGCATATAGCCTTGTAAAATACCGTCTTTAATCAGTACATTACATTGACTTGGCACGCCCTCATCGTCCACGGTGATGGAGCCACGGCGATTTTGTAACGTGCCGTCATCGACAATAGTACATAATGGGGAAGTGACTAACTCACCGATTTTGCCTGTAAATAATGAACTTTCTTTACGATTGAAGTCCCCCTCTAAACCATGACCGACTGCTTCATGTAATAGCACACCGGGCCAACCCGCACCCAAAATGACAGGCATTAAACCAGACGGAGCAGATACTGCATTCACATTGACTAAGGCTTGGCGAACGGCTTCTTTAGCAAAATAAACGGCTCTCTGTTCACCTAAATAGGATTCAAAAAACCAGTCTAAGCCCACTCTAGCACCCACACCAGCACTACCACGTTCACGTTTACCGTCTTTTTCTACCATAACGGAAATGGACAAGCGAATTAACGGACGAATATCAACTGCCAAGGTGCCGTCAGTGGCAACTACTAACATTTCTTCATAAAGTGCGGTGAGATTTGCCGTGACTTTAGTCACATAGGGGTTTTCTGCTCGTGCAGTGCGATCCACCAAATGCAATAATTCAATTTTCTGTTCTTTGCTTAAGGTGTTTAAAGGGTTAATCGCCGCATAACGTGCAATAGCGTTTACTTCATTAAAATGTAATGGCTTAATAATATTGCCTTGATTAGGGAGTGCAATACCTTTTACCGCATTCGCACATTGCTGTAAATTGGCTAAATTAATCTGATCAGAATAGGCAAACCCTGTTTTTTCACCACTTACTGCACGTACGCCCACACCACGATCAATATGAAAACCGCCCTCTTTAATAATGCTATCTTCTAACACCCAACTTTCATCTTGACTAAGTTGGAAATAGAGATCAGCGTAGTCGATTTGGCGGTGCGACATGATGTCGAAGATGTTTTGGAGATCGGGTAGGGAGAGATTGCTTTGGGTGAGTAGGGATTGTTGGACGTTATTTAGCATTTTGTTTTTTGTTTTTGTTAATGAATGTTGTGGTGGATTTTAACATAGAATTTGTTTTTTGTATAAATCGGTTTCGCCGACGGCGACTTACTTTTTCTTTGCTTGTGCAAAGAAAAAGTAAGCAAAAAGAAAGCACACCCCAACTTTGCCTTGTTTCCTGAAAAGGATTAAATTTGCTTAACGGAAAAGTTGTCAACTCGCTTCGCTCAAACAGCACAACTTTTCCTACAAATTTAATCCTTTTCAGGCGGCAAACATGGGGACCCCATTGGTGGTAGAATAAAATAAGGTGGAAAAACACCTAGTACTAGCGTACTAGGTTAAGCATAGTAACGCTACTCTGTAGCTTAGTAGGAAAATATCTATTTTTCAACCGCACTTTTATTTACGCTCGATCAAAACTTGGGGCCCCGTCTGAACCGCCTGAGCGTTTTGGTATTTTTAGCTAAATTTTGCTTGTCTGAGCGTAGCGAGTTCAAAATTTAGCGTGAAGAAAATACCAAATAAGCGAAGAAAAGCGGTGAAGTCGGGGTGTGCTTTTCTTTGCCTACTTTCTTTTGCACAAGCAAAAGAAAGTATGGTCGCCCATCGGGCGAAATCCGAACTTACCACAAGCAAAGAAAAAGTAAGTCGCCATCGGCGAAACCCGATTTAAAAAAGATCACATTACAACAACATCAAACTGCTCCTGCGTATAAAACACCTCAGGACGCACTTGAACCTGTTTCCCAATAAACATCTCCACTTCCGCCAACAACCCATGGCTTTCTTCCTTAATCAAATAATCCGCCACCGCTGGAGAAGCATAAATAGTAAATTGTTCACTGGAAAATAAATGATGTACCCGAATCACTTCACGCATAATTTCATAACACACGGTTTCCACTGTTTTACTGTGTCCCCGTCCTTGGCAAGCAGGGCAATCGTCACACAAAATATGTTCTAAACTTTCACGTGTACGCTTACGGGTCATTTCCACTAAACCCAGTTGAGTAAAGCCATTGACGTTAGTTTTCACCGGATCTTTACTTAACGCTTCCTGTAAGGATTGTAAGACACGTTGACGATGATCTTCGGTTTGCATATCGATAAAATCAATAATAATGATACCGCCTAAATTACGTAATTGTAATTGTTGTGCAATGGCTTGAGTGGCTTCAATATTGGTGTTAAAAATGGTTTCTTCCAAATTGCGATGACCGACAAATGCTCCAGTATTAATATCAATGGTGGTCATGGCTTCGGTTTGCTCAATAATTAAATAACCGCCAGATTTTAAATTAACTCGTTTATTTAATGCGATATTAATAGCACTTTCCACCCCATACACATCAAATAGCGGCTGATCACCAGAATATAACACTAATTTATCGGTGAGTTCAGGCATAAATTCTTCGGTAAATTCTTTTACTTCCGCAAAACATAATTTTGAATCAATACGAATTTTCTCAATGCCCTGACCAATGAAATCACGTAATACTCGTTGCGTCAGGGCTAATTCACCATAGATTTTTGTTTTCGTTTTATATTTAGCTCGGCGTTCCATGACTTTTCGCCAAACACGTTTTAAAAAATCCGCATCTTGTTTTAATTCTTCTTCACTCACCCCTTCCGCTGCGGTTCGTACAATATAACCGCCAAGTTCATCGCAATAGGGTTCGGCAAGGGCTTTGAGTCTTGCTCTTTCTTCTTCACTTTCAATACGTTGTGATACGCCCACATGGCTATTTTCTGGCATAAAGACTAAATAGCGAGAGGGGAGCGTAATATCGGTTGTCAATCTTGCCCCTTTGGTGCTGATCGGGTCTTTGACGACTTGTACCACAATATCTTGTCCCTCGTGAACTAATTGAGCAATGTCTTTCACCACAAATTGCTTTTGTTCATCTTCATTCACACATTCGGTATGTGAAACAATATCGGAGGCGTGTAGGAAAGCGGCTTTTTCTAAACCAATATCCACAAAAGCGGATTGCATGCCGGGTAAAACACGTGTTACACGACCTTTATAAATATTCCCGACAATACCACGTTTGGCTTGGCGTTCAATATGCACTTCTTTTAAAATCCCCGAGTCCATCAAGGCAATTCTGGTTTCGTTCGGGGTAATATTGACTAATAATTCAACGGAATTCATTTGAGTTCCAACTTCCTAAATTTAAAAATGATGACCTAGGATAGCGAAAAGTAAAATAGAAATACAAGCACAAATCAGGTAAAATGTGACCTTTCTCAAATTTATGTGAATTTTATGATTGATTTTCGTCCTTTTTATCAACAAATTGCCACTACTAATTTATCGGCGTGGTTGGAAACATTGCCTTTGCAACTCAAACAATGGGAAAAACAAACCCATGGTGATTATGCTAAATGGGCAAAAGTCGTAGATTTTTTACCGCACTTAACGGCTGATCAGATTGATTTAAAAACTGCGGTGAAATCGGTGCGAGATTTGCCATTGTCAGACGGTGAACAACAGCGTTTGGTTTATCATCTCAAACAGCTTATGCCGTGGCGAAAAGGGCCTTATCATCTGTATGGCGTACATATTGATTGTGAATGGCGATCAGATTTTAAATGGGATCGGGTATTACCGCATTTAGCCCCATTGCAAGATCGCACCATTTTAGATGTGGGCTGTGGCAGTGGCTATCACATGTGGCGAATGGTTGGCGAGGGGGCTAAAATGGTGGTCGGTATTGATCCGACAGAATTATTTTTATGCCAATTTGAAGCGGTTCGTAAACTGCTCAATCATGACCGCCGAGCGAATTTAATTCCTTTAGGCATTGAACAAATGCAACCGTTGGGTGTGTTTGATACGGTGTTTTCAATGGGCGTGTTATATCATCGCAAATCACCGTTAGATCACCTAAGCCAGCTGAAAGATCAGCTTCGCAAAGGGGGCGAGTTAGTGCTAGAAACCTTGGTGATTGATGGTGATGTGAATACCGTACTGGTGCCAGCAGATCGTTATGCCAAAATGAAAAATGTGTATTTTATTCCCTCTGTTGCCTGTTTGATTAACTGGTTACAGAAAGTAGGCTTTAGTCATGTGCGTTGTGTGGATCAAGCCATGACGACATTAGAAGAACAGCGTAAAACAGATTGGTTAGATAATGAAAGCCTGATTGATTTTTTAGATCCAGAAGATCACAGTAAAACCATTGAGGGCTATCCTGCACCGAAACGGGCGGTCATTATTGCCAATAAATAAAATTAAGGTGCGAATAAACGCACCTTGTGCTTTATTATTTCACTTGATTAATCAAAAACTGGGTGAGCAGCCCAACAGGTCGCCCTGTGGCACCTTTATTCGCCCCTTGTAACCAAGCTGTGCCAGCAATATCTAAATGTGCCCAAGGGTATTTGGTCGCAAAATTGGATAAAAACGCCCCTGCCGTAATGGCACCACCAAAACGTCCGCCAATATTGGCTAAATCGGCAAAATTCGATTTAAGCTGCTCTTGATATTCTTCGCTTAACGGTAAACGCCATGCTTTATCTTGGCTTTGTTGTGAGGCTTGCAATAATTGGGCAGAAAGATCATCATCGCTCGAAACTAAACCACTGTTATGCTGACCTAATGCAATCATACAAGCCCCCGTTAAGGTGGCAATATCAATCACACATTCAGGATCAAAACGTTCAACGTAAGTCAATGTATCACACAATACTAAACGTCCCTCTGCATCAGTATTTAGCACTTCTACAGTTAATCCATTCATGGTGGTTAGAATATCACCGGGACGATAAGCATTGCCGTCAGGTAGGTTTTCACAACCTGCCAACACGCCAATCACATTGAGGGGTAATTGCAATTCAACTAAAGCGTTCATCACACCCAAGACACTCGCTGCACCGCACATATCGTATTTCATTTCGTCCATCTCAGCGGCTGGCTTAAGCGAAATACCGCCCGCATCAAAGGTTAATCCTTTTCCCACTAACACGATAGGTTTTGCATTGGGATTAGGGTGATTTTTATAGTCTAAAATACTCAGTTTAGCTTCATTGTGTGAACCACGCGAAACGGCTAAATAAGCGTTCATACCTAATTTCGCCATGTCTTTTTCATCTAACACGGTGGTGGTTAAAAGTGCGGTGCGTTTTTCAAGATTTTTTGCTTGTTCACTTAAATAGCTTGGTGTACACACATTCGGTGGGCAATTTGCCACATCTTTGGCTATTTTTACTCCTAAAGCAATGGCTTTCGCATGCTGAACCGCTTGTTCTGCTTGTGGCACATCCGTATGGAAAATAATTTCGCTTAATTTGTGTTGAACGTCGCTTTTCTTGCTTTTAAATTGATCGAAAATATACTCTTCAGCGGCAAAGGTTTCGAGAGCAAAACGAACATTCCAATATAAATCACGATCTTTAATGTTGACATCCGTTAAGCCATTCACCAAGGTTTTGGTGGCGGTTTGTTTGACGAATTGAATGGCTTTTTGAGCAATCTGTTTAAATTCACGCTCACTGATTTCACCTTGTTTGCCTGCGCCGACTAAAATTAAACGTTGCCCATGTTGGCGTAATAAGCTGATTTGCCCGATTTTTCCTGAAATTTCACCGCACTTGATAAGCGCACTTATTTCCCCTGTGTTATCAAATTGTTTGGCCGTATTTGACAGTTCGCCTTGTTCAAAAATAGCGAGTAAAATGGCATCTGCACTGGAAAGTGTGGTGGTGTTTGCTGAATATTTCATCTGTTTTCCTACTGTTTTTATCGTTAAAAATAGGGTATCATAGCCGACTAGCTTTATACCGACAAAGCGCGGTTTAAATTACCCCAATTTTTATAAATTGCAAGTAAAATCTTGTGATGAAAGACTTGCAATACAAGAACAGGCATAACGTGATTTTAAATAGATATTTATTCAAGGAAGTATTCAAAAGCCAAGTGGCTATTTTGTTTATTTTACTTCTGATTTTCTTTTGTCAACAATTAGTTAGGGTGTTAGGTTCAGCGGCAAATGGTAAAGTGCCTGCGGATTTAGTGGTATCTTTGCTTGGACTAGGTATGCCAACCATGGCGCAGTTAATGTTGCCATTGTCCTTATTTATTGCGATCTTACTCACGTTAGGGCGATTATACGCAGAAAGTGAAATTACCGTGATGCGAGCTTGTGGCGTGGGTTCTCGCCTATTGGTGAAAGTGGTGTTGATTTTATCGGTGTTTACCGCAGGATTAGCTGCTTACAATGCGCTCTGGCTTTCACCTTGGGCGATCAAAAAACAAACCGAAATTGTGGAAGATGCCAAAGCCAATCCACGTATGGCCGCCTTAAGTTCGGGTCAGTTTATGTCCTCCGATAATGGCGATTTTGTTTTATTTATCAATGAGATTAGCCAGAATAAAATTCATGATGTGTATATTTTCCAAATGAAACCAAAGAAAAATTTTAAACCGGCGGTGGTGACAGCGGAAACGGGCGAGTTAACCTCCTTGCCTAATGGTGACCAGTTGTTAAGTTTGGAAAATAGCCAACGCATTGAGGGAACGGCGGTATTACCGGATTTTCGAGTGACCAATTTTGCACAATATCATGCGTATTTAGGCCATCAAATCGCAGATGCCAAAGAGTCTGATGAGGCCGCCGTGCTAAATTTTGCCGAGTTAACGCAAGCCAAATCCAATGCCGCAAAAGCTGAACTCCATTGGCGGCTTACCTTGGTGTTGGCGGTGCCATTAATGGCCTTATTGGCGGTGCCGTTAAGCCGTGTGAATCCACGTCAAGGCAGATTTGCGAAAATTTTACCCGCACTTTTATTGTATTTAATCTATTTTTTAGCACAAAGTTCCTTGAAATCCTCGGGTGGCGCTGGAAAACTTGACGCAAGTTTATGGATGCCGTTGGTGAATGTGATTTTCTTTGTGTTGGGTATCGTGTTAAATAGTTGGGAAACGGCATTTATGTATAAAATGCGTAATTTGCTCAATAAACCAAAGGCGGCATAGAAAAATGATGATGAATACCTTAGAACGTTATATTGGCAAAAGTATTTTAGGCACCATTTTTGCGACCTTGCTCACCTTGGTAGGGTTATCGGCGATTATTAAATTTGTGGAACAATTTCGTAGCGTCGGAAAAGGCTCTTACGACAGTCTGCAAGCGATTGTATATACGCTGTTGACCATGCCAAAAGATGTGGAAACTTTTTTCCCGATGGCCGCCTTATTGGGCGCTTTAATTGCCTTAGGCAATTTGGCGAGCCGTAGTGAATTGATTGTCATGCAATCTGCCGGTTTTTCACGTTTAAAAATTGGTTTGGCCGTGATGAAAACCGCTTTACCCTTGGTGATCTTAACCATGATTATTGGTGAATGGGGCATTCCGCAAACAGAACAATATGCCCGAGATATGCGGGCTAAAGCCATTTCGGGTGGTTCCATTATGTCCGTCAAAAATGGCGTGTGGGCGAAAGACGGCAATGATTTTATTTTTGTGCGAACCATTAATGAAGGGGCAAAATTAAATGATATTTATATTTATCATTTTAATGAGCAACGTAAACTTGAGCAAATGACCCATGCCAATCAGGGGATGTATGAAGAGGGTGAATGGGTTCTCAAGAATATTAATACGTCGCAAATTAGTGAAGAACAGGTGACGACCAAAAATAAATTAATGGATAAATGGAAAACCAATCTGACACCAGATAAATTAGGCATTGTATCGTTAAGACCCACATCATTGTCTATTTCCGGCTTATCCGATTACATTAGCTTTTTAAAGCAAACTGGCCAAGATAGCAAAAAATTTGAATTAACCTATTGGCGGAAATTATTCCAACCGATTTCCGTTGGCGTGATGATGTTGCTCGCTTTATCCTTTATTTTCGGCCCACTGCGTAGCGTGACCGCTGGTGCCAGAATTGTGGCGGGGATTTGTTTTGGTTTCTTGTTCTATGTGGTGAATGAGATTTTTGGGCCATTAAGTTTAGTCTATAACGTTCCACCTTTAGCGGGCGCCTTAATGCCCAGTTTGCTGTTTTTGATCATTACTTGGTGGCTGTTGAGTCGGAAACGGGATTAATTCACAACAAGAAAGAGTTGATGGGAATCAACTCTTTTTGTTTATGTTCAATCTGTTTTTTCTATTATTCAAACAGTTCTTTATGCAATGCACGCACCACATCATCAGCTTGATGGCTTGGGACTAAGGTGCAAATATTATTGGTACTCGCACCGTAGCTGATCATGCGGATATGGTATTGTTCAAGCGCACCGAATACACGTTTGGCGACGCCTGAGGCAATATGTAAGTCATTGCCAATTAAGGCAACCAAGGATAATCCCGTATCCACTTTTACTGTACAAACTTCGCTTAATTCCGCTAACAATTCACTGGAAAGCAGATCCGCACCAGAGGAGGCGGAACCCGTTTTATCAAGGGTTAATGCCACGCTAACTTCGGAAGTGGTGATGGTATCTACGGAAATTTTATGTTTAGCTAAGATACCGAAAACGTTGGCTAAAAAACCTTGCGCATGCAGCATGTTTAGGCTTGATAAGGTGAGTAGGGTTTGATCACGGCGTAGGGCAATGGCACGAAACGTCGGACGGGGTTGCGGATCACGAGTCACCCAAGTGCCGCCGTCTTGCGGAGCTTTGCTTGAACCCACATAAACGGGGATATTACTGCGTACGGCAGGAAGTAATGTAGCAGGGTGCAAGACTTTGGCGCCAAAGGTCGCCATTTCAGCGGCTTCCGCAAAGCTCATGGTATCAATACGTTGTGCATTTGGTACAATGCGAGGATCGGTGGTGTAAATGCCGGCAACATCCGTCCAAATTAACACATCTTTGGCATTTAATACTTCCGCAATTAAGGCGGCAGAGTAGTCAGAACCGCCACGGCCTAAAGTCGTGGTTTTGCCCTCTGCATCACGTCCGATAAAGCCTTGTGTAATCACCAATTCTCCCCGATTAATCAGCGGTTTTAAAATCAGATCACTGTTTTTCTGGGTTAATTCATCATCGGGTGCGGCTTTGCCGAAATGGCTATTGGTGGCCACAATGGTACGGACATCCACCCAAGTGGCTTGTGCATTTAATTCACGCAACACTTCAATGAAAATATGGGTTGACATCATTTCACCGTGACTGATTAATTCATCAGTTAGAGCGGGGGAGGTCGCTAAGCTAGCGGCCTCAGAAAGTGATTCAATATTATTTAATAAACGCTCAATTTCTGGGCGAACGAGCGTATCATTTTTTAATTCAAGCAAAATATTTTCTTGAATTTGACGGATTTCACCAATTAATTTTTTCCGTTGTGCGCCGTCTACACCGTTGGCTAAGGCCACTAACAGGTTGGTGACGCCCGCCGAGGCCGATAAAACGACTACTCGGGTATTGGGATCTGCGATCACGATATTGGCACAGGCGACCATGGCAGCATGGTTGGCCACACTGGTGCCACCGAATTTAGCGATAGATAAATGCGACATAAAATGTTCTCCAAAAAATAAAACAAATAACGAAAAGTATAGAAATATCGGTTTAATGAAATTTTGTCAATATTTTTATGTGAATTTCAGGGGAAAAAATAAAAGCGCCTGAAATTTTATCCATAAATGATTGCGTCTGGCGGATAAAGTGCGGTAAAATGTGGCATATTTTTTATTCTAAGATTTTAATATGACAACAGAACAAGCAACAGCACAAACAGAAGTACAAGCGGACACACAAACAGCACAAGTGGCGCCACAAGCTCAGCAGGAAAGCGCCAACACAGAGAACGTAAGACATTCCAATAAAGAAGTGATTGCGTATTTGGCGGAAAAATTCCCCCTTTGTTTTAGTGTCGAGGGTGAGGCAAAACCGTTAAAAATTGGCTTATTCCAAGATTTAGCTGAGGCGTTAGCGGATGATGAATTTGTTAGCAAAACCCAGTTACGTTATGCGTTACGTCAGTACACGTCTAATTGGCGTTATTTACATGGTTGTCGTTTAGGTGCAGAGCGCGTGGATTTACAAGGTAATCCTGTTGGTGTGCTTGAGCAAGAGCATGTTGAACATGCACAACAACAATTAGCCGAGGCGAAAGCAAAATTGGCGGAAAAACGTGCGGCAGAAAAAGCAGCAGCAAAAGAAAAAATGAAAAAACGCCCTGCTCGTAAGCCACAGCACAATAAACCGTATAATAAAGCTAATAACAAGTCAGTAAATGCGCATGCGGCCAGTGCGAATTCCGCAGAAAAAGCACAGAAATTGACCGCAGTTTCTTTGGCGAGCTTAAAGCAAAATGCACGGATTAAAGTCAAAGTAGGCGAAAGTGTGAAAAGTGCGGTGATTTTAGAAATAGTTAAAGATACGGCACGTGTGCAATTAGATAATGGTTTGGTGATGAATGTCACCGCAGATCGTTTATTTGCATAATATGCTTTTCATGCCGTCACCTCAATCCAGAGGCATGACGGCATTTGAACATCTTATAGGCGACCTAGCGGATGTTTTTCTTTTATTAGGAAAGTCAAAATGAAGTTGATGAAAACACAATATATTTCAGTTTTATTGGCAACCCTCTTTTTCTCGGGCGCCATCAATGCGGTAGCGCCGACATTGAAAGCGAGTGATATTAAACTACCACAAGCGAGCGAAGAAAATACTTTGGCGACGAAACGTGTAACAACCCGTTTAACCCAATCACATTATCGCAAGTTTCAATTAGATGATGCGTTTTCGAGCAAGATTTTCGATCGTTATGTGGACTTATTAGATTATAGCCATAACTTGTTTATTCAATCGGATATTGATGATTTACGTACAAAATACGCAACACAATTAGATGATGAGCTAAACGAGGGTAAGTTGGATATTGCCTTTGCAATGTATGATCTGATGACACAACGTCGTTATGAACGTTATGTTTATGCACTTTCTTTATTGGATAATGAGCCGAATTTAACCAGCAATGATCAAATTGAAATTGATCGTAAGAAAGCGCCTTTTGCCAAAAGTGCAGAAGAGGCGAATAAATTGTGGGAACAACGGGTTAAAAATGACGTTATTGAGCTGAAATTAAAAGACAAAAAATGGCCAGAGATTAAAAAGACCCTGACCAAACGTTATAATTTAGCCATTCGTCGTTTAACCCAAACCAAAGCCGATGATATTACGCAGCTTTATTTAAATGCGTTTGCTCGTGAAATCGATCCGCATACCAGTTACTTGTCACCTCGTGCAGCGAAAAACTTTAATGAAAGTATGAATTTATCTTTAGAGGGAATCGGTGCAACATTACGTCAAGAAGATGATATGACGATTATTCAATCTTTGGTGCCTGGTGCCCCTGCCGCTCGTAGCAAAAAACTTAAAGCGGGTGATAAAATTGTCGGTGTCGGTCAAGCCAAAGGCGAAGTTGAAGATGTGGTCGGTTGGCGTTTAGAAGATGTTGTCGACAAAATCAAAGGTAAAAAAGGCAGCCAAGTTCGCTTAGAAATCGAACCAGAAAAAGGCGGTAAAAATAAAATTATTACCTTAATCCGAGATAAAGTGCGTATTGAGGACAGTGCGGCCAAATTAACTGTTGAAAAAGTCAATGGTGAAAATGTTGCAGTGATTAAAATTCCGACCTTTTATATTGGGTTAACCGCAGATGTGCGTAAATTATTGGTGGAAATGAAAAGCAAAAAAGCCACTTCGTTAATTATTGATTTACGTGAAAATGGTGGCGGTGCCTTAACCGAAGCGGTTGAATTGAGCGGTTTGTTTATTTCTGATGGTCCCGTTGTGCAAGTTCGAGATGCCTATAACCGTATTCGTGTGCATGAAGATCCAGAAAACGCCCAAGTGTATTCAGGGCCATTATTGGTGATGATTAACCGTTATAGTGCCTCGGCCTCTGAGATTTTCTCCGCTGCTATGCAAGATTATAATCGTGGCATTATTGTGGGGCAAAATACCTTTGGTAAAGGTACCGTACAGCAAAGCCGCCCATTAAATTTTGTGTATGATTTGAGTCAAGAACCGTTAGGTTTTATTCAATATACTATTCAAAAATTTTATCGTATTGATGGTGGTAGCACTCAGTTAAAAGGGGTGGCTGCGGATATCAAGTATCCTGAAATTATTGATGTGAAAGAGAGCGGTGAAGAGAAAGAAGATAATGCGTTGCCTTGGGATAAAATTCCAGCAGCGACGTATTCCGAAGTAGAAAATGCTCGTCGAGCGGTAGCAACATTGAATGAAAAACACTTGCAACGAATTGCTAAGGATCCTGAATTTATAGCTTTAAATGAAGACCTAAAAATTCGTGATGAACGTCGTGAACGCAAGTTTTTATCATTAAATTATCAAACTCGCAAGGCAGAACATGATAAAGATGACGCAAGACGATTGAAAGATTTAAATGCTCGATTTGCCCGAGAAGGTAAAAAAGCATTAAAAAATCTTGATGATTTAGCGAAAGACTATGAAGCACCCGATTTCTTCTTAAAAGAAACGGAGAAAATGGCCGTAGATTTGGTGAAATTTAACCAAGATGCGGATAAACAAACCTCTAAAGCGGTAGAAAGCCATCGTCAGTCATCAGAAAAAACGCAATAAAGTAACTATTTTTCTACCGCACTTTGTCCAGCATTAGGGTAGTAACAAGATAAAGTGCGGTGTATTTTGATTAAGTTTAAGGATTTTTAATGAAAGCAAAAACGCAAGGATTTAAGTTTGCCCCATTGGTTATCTTAATTTCTGGGTTATGTACGAGTTGTACAGTGTCGGATTATTTTAATTCCAGCACCAATGTAGAACAGAAAGAAAGTATTAATGTGGAGCAGGCAAATCAGCAAATTGCTGAAGCCAAAGCTGCTGAACAAGCTCGTATTGAATTAGAGAAACAACAGCAAGCAGAAGCTAAACTGGTTGAACTGATGGGGGGGCAACCTGTTCAGTTTAAGGAAACGTTAGCGAAGATTTATGCTGCCAGAGATTTTGCTCCGATTTGGCAAGATCAAAGTGCGAAAAAGAAATTTTTACATGAATATGCGGCATTAGTCGCTAGTGGTGTGTCTCGTGGAGCTGCGACCTCTTTAGATGCCATTAGTGCAACGCCTGCGGAAAATATTCAATATGATATTTTATTGAGTGACGCTTTTTTAGGCTATATGCATTACATCAAAAAAGTCCCAGCATCAGCTCAAAATTGGTTATATTCACAAAATAGTTACAAAGCAGATAAACCCGCAGATGAATTAATTGAACAGTGGTTGAGTGCGGTAGAAAATAATCAAAATTTGGCTTTTGTGAATTCATTATCATCAAGCAATCACCTATATGAGGAAACCTTACAACGTATTTCAAGTACGCTAGCGAGTGGTAAGCAAAAATCAAATACAGAATTATACAAATTAGCCTTGAATGCACAACGTTTGCGGATTATTCCAAGTTTTGATAATGGTCTTTTTGTCAATATTCCAAGTTATCAATTAAACTATTATCGTGATGGTAAATTGGTGTTAAATTCTCGTGTGATTGTGGGTAAAGAAGCGCGTAAAACGCCCGTAATGTACAGCAAGTTAAGCAATGTGGTGGTCAACCCACCTTGGAATGTGCCAAATACTATTTTAATCAAAGATATTGTGCCTAAATTAGCACGAGATCCAGGTTACGCAGATCGTTCGAGTTTGGAGATCTTTGATGGTAAAGGAAATAAAATTAGTGCCTATAGTGTGAATTGGTCACAGTATGTGAATAGTAAATCAGTACCTTTCCGTATTCGCCAAAAGGCTGGAGATGACAGTGCATTGGGTCGCTTTAAATTTAATATGCCAAGTTCCGATGCCATTTACTTGCATGATACCCCAAATCATAGCTTGTTTAACAAAACATCAAGAGCGTTAAGTTCAGGTTGTGTGCGAGTGTCTAAATCTGATGAATTAGCCAGTATGTTGTTAAAAGAAGCGGGCTGGTCAATGGATAAAAAACAAAAAGTACTCGAAAGCAAAAAAACCACATCTGTGCCAATTCAGTCTAGCAACCCTGTATATTTATATTATGTCACGAGTTGGGTTGAAAATGGTAAGTTACAGACATTGCCTGATATTTATGGTTATGATAAGCTAAATGTGCCGAGTTATATTAACTGGAATACGGTACAAAAATATCTGTAATTGTTAGAAGTTTTATGGGGTGAGAATTTCACCCTATAACCTATAATAAGTTGAACTAAATAAAACAATATTACTCTAAGTAACAATTCTATTCACCAATATAGAGAAGAAAAAATGACAGAAATTAACCATAGTCGCCGCAAGTGGTTATCTTTAGGGGGAATAGTGTTGGGTGTCGCCACATTGTCACCTAACTCCGTGTTAGCGGCTGTTTCCACACCAAAACCACGAATTTTGCGTTTAAGAAGTATTAACACCGGAGAAACATTTAGCTCTGAATTTCCCGCAGGAAAAGGTTTTTCTAGCGCTACCATGCAGAAATTAAATTGGTTTATGCGTGACTGGCATGTGAATCGTTCACGGGCTATGGATCCGAATTTATTTACCAAATTGTATAATATTCAATCTGGTTTAGGCTTACGCAATACCGAAATCTTAGTGATTTCAGGGTATCGCACCCAAGCGACCAATAACCGTATGCACCGTCGTTCACGTGGTGTGGCCTCAAATAGTTATCACATTAAAGGCCAAGCCGTGGATTTCCGTATTGAGGGCGTGCCATTGGCGAAAATCAAAGCTACCGCTGAACGTCTGCATAATGGTGGTGTGGGTTATTATCCAAGAAGTAACTTTGTACACGTGGACACTGGGCCAGTACGCACTTGGCGTGGTTCATGAGATAAAAATACCGAGAAACAAGACCGCACTTTTGCGGTTTTGTTGTTTTATACTGGTTTATGTGAGGGAAAAACATGAATATTGACATCATTCCCGTTACGCCATTTCAGCAAAACTGTTCGCTGATTTGGAATGACGAAAAAAAAGCAGCGATTATCGACCCAGGTGGCGACGCCCCGAAATTAATTAAACGGATTGAACAACATGGCCTTGATTTACAAGCTATTTTGTTGACCCATGGCCATTTAGATCATGTGGGCGCAGCGGAAAAATTAAAACAGCATTTTCAAGTCGACATTTTAGGTTCTCATTCTTTGGATAAGATCTTATTTGACAGCTTACCGCAACAATCTCGTCAATTTGGTCTGTTTGAAATTTCGGCTTTTGCACCTGATCGTTGGTTAGATACCGAGGGCGAAATCTTAAATATTGCCGGTTTTAGCTTTGAAATTCTGCATTTACCCGGTCACGCCCCCGGCCATATTGGTTTTATTGAACATCAAGAGGGCATTGCGTTTACGGGAGATGTGCTGTTTAAACAAGGCATTGGGCGAACCGATTTATTGGGTGGCAATCATGCTCAATTAATCGACACTATTAAACAAAAAATGTTTAAATTGCCTGATGATATGGTGGTGCTACCCGGTCATGGCCCACATACCACGATTGGTCAAGAGAAATTAAATAATCCTTTTGTGAAATAGCTTTTTGAAATATGGGCGTAGGCTATACGCCCTGATCTTGGTGAAATTAGCCGATAAATTCCAAATAAGATCGCAAAAACCGCTCAAAATCTTCCAAACCGAGAAAGGCGATACTTTCTTCATCGTAATAATGAAAATCCGGTTCTAATTCCGTGGTATCTTGATGAATGGCTAAATTATTGGCTCGAATCATTACTTCATCCGCATTAATAAACAGGCTATATTCTTTACCAAACAGTTGGCTTTCTTGCTCTGGCGTGAAAGATTTGGCTATCTGTAATTGTGCAAGTGCGGTGGAAATTAATTGAGAATTTGAGGGGATTTCCGTATTAAACCAGTTGGCAACAGCAAAATGCTCCATGGAACATTTTGCCATGACCTGACCTTGTAACAGGGTAAATTGGAAATCCATGAATTGAAAAGAAAATTAGATACTAAATGACGAGCCACAACCACAAGTGCTGGAGGCGTTTGGATTTTTCACCACAAAACGGGAACCCTCTAAGCCCTCAACATAATCAATGGTACCGCCAATTAAATATTGCAAACTCATGGGATCCACCACCAGTTGCACGCCTGAATTTTCCACGGTTAAATCGCCATCATTGACTTTTTCATCAAAGGTGAAGCCATATTGGAACCCACTACAACCGCCACCGGTAATATAGACACGTAATTTTAATGCTAAATTTTCTTCATCGGTAATCAATGCTTTCACCTTGTTAGCGGCCGCATCGGTAAAATTAATTGGTACTGAAATCTCTGACATCACTTTTTCCCACAATAAAAATTTCTGCCATTATCTAATAACCGACTAATTCATTCAAGGATATTTTTATTTCAATCGGGTTTAGTGCTATTATATAGGCAATATTTTTAGATCAAGAGATAAGATGATGTCCATTCCATTAAGAACAGAACAAGAAATTGAAAAATTGCGAGTCGCCTGCAAATTAGCGGCGGATGTGTTAGTGATGATTGAACCGCATATTAAAGCGGGCGTGAGTACGGGCGAATTGGATCGTATTTGTCATGATTATATGGTGAACGAACAAAAAGTGATTCCCGCCTGTTTGAACTATCACGGCTTTCCGAAAGCCACTTGTATTTCCCTTAACGAAGTCGTCTGCCATGGCATTCCAAGTGATGATAAGATTTTGAAAAATGGGGATATTTTAAATATTGATGTGACCGTGATTAAAGACGGCTATTATGGCGATAATTCCAAAATGTACATTGTGGGCGACACCAATATTCGTAGCCAAAAATTAGTTGAGGCCGCACAAGAGGCGTTATATGTGGGGTTGCGAGCCGTGAAACCGGGGATTCGTTTAAAAGAAATTGGCCGAGCGGTGCAAAAATATACGGAATCACAAACCTTTAGCGTGGTGCGTGAATACTGTGGCCATGGTATTGGCGACCAGTTCCACAGCGAACCGCAAGTGTTGCATTATTATGCCGATGACGGTGGCGTTGTGTTACAAAAAGGCATGGTGTTTACCATTGAACCTATGATTAACGCCGGTAAAAAAGAAGTGCGCTTAATGGGCGACGGTTGGACCGTCAAAACCAAAGATCGTAGCCATTCCGCCCAATATGAACATCAAATTGTGGTGACGGAAAACGGCTGTGAAGTAATGACCATTCGTGATGAAGAAGAAAAAGCAGGGCGCATTACACGCTTTATGGTGAACGAGTAAAAAGATCCCCTCTCCCTTTGGGAGAGGGTTAGGGTGAGGGGAAAAACGCAACCCTCACCTCCCGAAAATCCTACGGATTTTCGCCGTCCTCTCCCAATGGGAGAGGCTGTAAAATGTCCAATAGAAACAACCTTATGCAAACACTCACCCCAACCCACATCAAACAACAGCGAGAATTGCTGAAACAGCAAGAGTTAGATCATTTTGCGCAAACGGACGTAAACGCCCTGATTTTACACCGCACTTTATTTTGCGATCAGCTCCTTTGTCAGCTTTGGCAACAGTTCCAATTAGATCATGCGCCCTTAACTTTGATTGCGGTCGGGGGTTATGGGCGACAAGAAATGTTTCCTTTGTCCGATTTGGATTTTTTGATTTTATCTGATCAACCAAATTCCCCAGAAGTCGAGCAAAAGCTCAGGGATTTTATTCAATTCTTATGGGATTGTGGCTTTGATGTGGGCGCCAGTGTGCGTACCTTAAGTGAATGCGACGAACAAGGCCGTGCGGATATTAGCATTGCCACCAACTTATTGGAAAGTCGCTATCTTTGTGGTAACGCAGAAAATTTTGAAAAATTAACCGCACTCTTGAGCCAACCCGATTTTTGGCCAAGAGAAACGTTTTTTAAGGCGAAAGTCGAGGAAAAACAACAACGTTATCAACGCTATAACAATACGAGCTATAATCTAGAACCCGATATCAAATACAGTCCCGGTGGCTTGCGTGATTTGCACCTGATTTACTGGATTGCCTTACGCCATTCCCACGCCATCACCTTACAAGAAATTTTGCAAGCGGGCTTGCTGTACCCCGAAGAATATGAGTTATTGCAATATCATCAGCAATTTTTATTCAAAGTGCGCTTTGCTTTACACTTAATTTTAAAACGCTATGACAACCGCTTATTGTTTGATCGCCAAGTGAAGATTGCCGAATTATTAGGCTATCAAGGCAACGGCAATCAAGGCGTTGAGCAGATGATGAAACGCTTTTTCCAAGCCTTACAAACCATTTCGGGGCTAAGTGATGTGTTAACCAAACATTATCGAGAGCATTTTTTGGTCGGGCGTTTTGTGTTAAATAAAAGTGCGGTGCAAAATTCACGTATTTTTTTAGACCGTCATTTTTTGTTGCAAAATAATTTGATTTGTTTAATTCAAGAAAATGGCTTTATTACTGAACCCGATACTATATTGGATTTATTCTATCATCTCACCGCCCAACCACAGGCAGAGATTCATTCCTCTGTGTTACGCCAGTTGCATATTGCCTTAAAGCAACAACGCCAACCGCTTAGTGAACTGCCGCTTGCTCGAGAAAAATTTTTACGTGTCTTATCACAGCCCAACGCCATTGCACGGGCGATTATCCCCATGCACCAATATGGCGTTTTCAGCGCCTATCTTCCCCAATGGCAAGGCATTGAGGGCTTAATGCAATTTGATTTATTTCATGTGTACACCGTAGACGAACATACCATGCGAGTGTTGCTTACCTTGGAACGTTTTTTACAGCCAGAAAGTGAATCAGATTACCCCATTTGTCATCAAGTGTTTCCCACTATTGCCAACCGCACGTTGCTTTATATCAGTGCCTTATTTCATGATATTGCCAAAGGGCGAGGTGGCGATCATGCGGAACTTGGGGCGGAGGACGTGCGGAAATTTGCTCAACAGCATGGCTTTGACGCCCGAGAAACGGCTTGCATGGAATGGTTAGTCAAACAGCATTTATTGATGTCAACGGTGGCGCAACGGCGTGATATTTACGATCCCGAAGTGGTGATGGCCTTTGCGGAAGAGGTGCAAAATAAAGTTCGCTTAGATTTATTGCTTTGTTTAACCGTTGCCGATATTTGTGCCACCAATCAGACGCTGTGGAACAGTTGGAAATTGGCTTTGTTCACCACTTTGTATCAATCCACCTTGAAACAATTTGCCCAAGGCATGGATCAGCTTTTGGATAATCAGAAAACCATTGACGAAAATCGTCATCAGGCGTTGAACATGCTCAACCCATCTCAGCAACAACCTATCCAAACCTTATGGCAACGTTGCCCTGACGATTATTTTTTACGCAACACACCAAAAGAATTGGTCTGGCATTTTGAATTGCTTGAAAAGATGATCCAACAACCCTTGGTCAAAATCAGTAACCGTTTTTCCGACGGTGGCACAGAAGTCTTTGTGTATTGCCAAGATCAACCTAATTTATTTTACAAAGTCGTGGCCACCATTGGGGCGAAAAAAATCAGTATTCATAATGCTAAAATCAGCACCAGCCTAGACGGTTATGTATTAGACACCTTTATTGTCACCGAATTAAATGGCGACTTATTGCCCTTTGATCGCCGCCGTGATTTAGAAAAAAGCCTCACCACCGCTTTAACCCAAGAAAAACTGCCCATTTTATCCAGTTCAAGCAACCCTAAATTGGCGCATTTTCAGGTTAAAACGGACGTTCGTTTTCTCGACACCAAAAAAGCCGAACACACCGAAATGGAACTGTTTGCCTTAGACAAAGCGGGTTTATTGGCAGCCGTTAGCCAAGTTTTCAGTGAGCTCCACCTGAATATTATTAACGCCAAAATCACCACCGTCGGCGCCAGAGCGGAGGACTTTTTTATGCTGACTAACGCCCAGAATAAAGCACTAAATGAAACCGAGCGACATCAGTTGGAGGCGTTGTTGTTGGCGCGGTTGGGATAAAAAATTCCCCTGTTGAACAGGGGAATGAAACCAAAAGGTCAACAGACCCTAAACTGCGGTATAAAAAAGATAACTATTATACCCAACATAACAAAGCAACAACAACAACCCTTTAAACCGCCCAATTTGTCCATTGGGTTGTTTAAAGGCATAACCGAATGCAAACAAGGCGACAGTTAAAGCGGACATAATCAAAACATCACGAGAAAGCACCGCACTTTCTACTTCCATTGGGTGAATTACGCCGGCAATTCCCACCACGGCGAGGGTGTTAAATAAGTTAGAACCAATAATATTGCCCACTGCTAAATCCGCCTCGCCTTTCCGAGCGGCGGCAATGGAGGAGGCTAATTCGGGTAATGAGGTGCCGATTGCCACAATAGTCAAGCCAATCACTAAATCACTGACGCCAAAATAATGGGCAATTTCCACCGCACCCCATACTAAGAGTTGCGAGCTAGCCATCAGCAAAACCAAGCCAATAACCAGCCAAAATAGCGCTTTGCTTAACGGCATGTATTTTTGATGTTGCAATTCTTCTGGCAATTCAACATTTTTCTGGCGAAACCCTTGCCAGATTGTCCACGCCATATATCCTGCGAGAATGGCGATTAAAATCACGGCATCAAGGCGAGAAATTTGCATATCATAGAGTAAATAGGCAGACAGTGCGGTGACGATAAGCAAGATGGGTAAATCCTGTTTTATCACTTGTGAATGCACTAAAATCGGTTTCACTAACGCAGTGAATCCTAAAATCAGGGCGATATTGGTAATATTTGAACCATAAGCATTGCCCAAGGCAATACCGGGGTTGCCACGAAAAGCCGAAATGGCAGATACCACCATTTCAGGGGCAGAGGTACCAAAGCCGATAATCACGATACCAATTAACAGTGGAGGCATGCCAAAATGGCGAGCCGTGGCGGCGGCACCATCTACAAAACGGTCGGCCGACCAGACCAATAACAATAATCCGACAATAAGCGCTAAACTAGGTAAAAGCATAAATAATCATTTAATCTAAAATAAAGGTGGGCATTATAGCGGATTCAGGAAAAGAGAGATAGTGCAGAAAAAATAAAAGCCCAAAAAAATTTGGGCTAAAACTTCTGGCTTAATAGGAACTTTTATCAAAGGAGATAAATAAAAGTTCACCAAAAGGAAATGGCTCCTCCTGCGGGACTCGAACCTGCGACATATGGATTAACAGTCCACCGTTCTACCGACTGAACTAAGGAGGAATAATTCTGAATCAATCAAGATAGGTGGCGAATGATAATGATCTCTGCATGAATTGTCAAGTCTAAAAATCAATAAAATGTGTTGTTTTTTCTATCCACACAAGCTGTGGATAACTCTGTGAGTTAAATTTAAAAAAATTCGGTCATGCTAGGCCATATCTAGCTTGATGGCGGTTCTGTGAGGGATTGTTCGTAAAATAACATTGATATGTAAATCAATAAGTTAACTAAAATCTAGTGAAATTTTACAAAATTTTTAATGAAAATGTTTTTTATTCAGCTTGACAACGATAAGTCTGTGTAAAACTTGAATTTTTTCAACCTGATTTTAAGCTAAAAATATGATAAAATACTCACAATCCTTTTTAGGATTGTTCGGGGCTTTTGCCCCCGTTGCAAGCAACGTTCAAAATTCCTGTCGGAATTTTGTACACCGCACTTTACAAATGATCAGTAGCAAACATGGCCACCAAAATTAACAGTAAACCTTTTATTTTACATTCGGAATTCCAACCCTCTGGCGATCAACCCACCGCCATTGCGAAATTAGCGGAAAATTTAAACGACGGTTTAGCCCATCAAACATTACTCGGGGTAACGGGATCGGGCAAAACCTTTACCATTGCCAATGTGATTGCACAACTTAACCGTCCCGCTATGGTGCTTGCCCCGAATAAAACACTCGCCGCCCAACTTTATGCGGAAATGAAAGCGTTTTTCCCTGAAAATGCGGTGGAATATTTTGTGTCTTACTATGATTATTATCAGCCAGAGGCCTATGTGCCGAGCAGCGACACCTTTATTGAAAAAGATGCGTCGATTAATGATCAAATCGAACAAATGCGATTGTCTGCCACCAAATCTTTTCTGGAGCGGCGAGATACCATTGTGGTGGCCTCGGTGTCTGCGATTTATGGTTTGGGCGATCCCGACAGCTATTTGAAAATGATGTTGCATTTACAAAGCGGTGCCATTATCGATCAACGGCAAATATTGGCGAAGTTGGCTGAATTGCAATACACTCGCAATGATCAGGCGTTTCAGCGTGGCACCTTTAGAGTGCGGGGGGAAATTATTGATATTTTCCCTGCCGAATCGGACGATAAAGCGGTTCGCATTGAATTATTTGATAATGAAATTGAACGGTTGAGCCTGTTTGATCCGCTCACTGGCACGAGCTTTGGTGCGGTGCCTCGCTTTACCATTTACCCGAAAACCCACTATGTGACACCAAGAGAACGGATTTTAGAGGCGATTGAGAAAATCAAAGCAGAATTAGTGCAACGCCGTGAACAGTTTATTCAAGAAAATAAATTACTGGAAGAACAACGGATTACGCAACGTACCCAGTTTGATATTGAAATGATGAATGAACTGGGTTATTGCTCGGGCATTGAAAATTACTCTCGCTATTTATCTGGCCGAAAAGAAGGCGAACCGCCACCGACCTTGTTTGATTATATGCCGTCTGATGCTTTGTTGGTGATTGATGAAAGCCATGTCACGGTGCCACAAATTGGGGGCATGTATCGGGGCGACCGTTCACGTAAAGAAACCTTGGTGGAATACGGTTTCCGTTTGCCGTCGGCGTTGGATAATCGTCCGTTGCGTTTTGAAGAATTTGAGCGATTGGCGCCGCAGACCATTTATGTGTCAGCGACACCAGGGCCTTATGAATTGGACAAATCAGGAGATGAAATTATCGATCAGGTCGTGCGCCCAACCGGCTTGTTGGATCCTGAAATTGAAATTCGTCCCGTGGCGATTCAAGTGGATGATTTGCTTTCCGAGGCCCGTATTCGAGCGGATCTCAATGAACGTGTATTAGTCACCACCTTAACCAAACGCATGGCGGAAGATTTGACCGATTATTTGGAAGAACATGGCGTCCGTGTACGTTATTTACACTCCGATATTGATACGGTGGAACGGGTGGAAATTCTGCGAGATTTACGCTTGGGTGAATTTGATGTATTGGTGGGAATTAACTTATTGCGAGAGGGATTGGATATTCCGGAAGTGTCTTTGGTTGCGATTTTAGACGCAGATAAAGAGGGCTTTTTGCGTTCCGAACGATCCTTAATTCAAACCATTGGCCGTGCCGCCCGTAACCTGAAAGGCAAAGCCATTTTATATGCGGATCGCATTACCAACTCCATGGAAAAAGCCATCAGCGAAACCAACCGCCGTCGTGAAAAACAAATCAAATATAATGAAGAACGAGGCATTGTCCCGCAAGCGTTAAACAAAAAAGTGGGCGAATTGTTAGATATTGGGCAAGGCGCAATGAACAAAGCTAAAGGCAGGGGCAAAGGTGGTCGCATTGAAGAACCGCAAGCCACTTATCGGGTGATCGATCCAAAAGCCTTGCAAAAAGAAATCAAGAAATTGGAACAGCAGATGTATCAATTTGCTCAGAATTTGGAATTTGAACAAGCGGCTGCGGTGCGAGATCAGTTACATCAGCTTAGAGAACGATTTATTACGGAATAGAGCATGAAAAAATTTTTTGTATTTTGCACCGCACTTTGGCTAGCATTTTCTGCACAAGCGGGATTATTTGACGGTAAAAAGACGTTTTTACCCGCAGATCAGGCGTTTCAGTTCTCCGTTCAGCCAAATCAACAACAAGTTGCATTACATTGGCAGATTGCCGAGGGCTATTATTTATATAAAAATGAAGTGAGCGTCACGGCAGAAAATGGTCATGTGGGGACGTTACAATTTCCAACGGGGGAAATTCATCAAGATGAATTTTTTGGTGAAACAGAAATTTTTCGCCATGAATTAAGCGTTTTAATGCCAGAACTGCAAGCCAATGCGCAAACTAAATTAAAGGTGAATTATCAAGGTTGTACTCAAGGATTATGTTATCCGCCTGAGGAAAAAATCATAGATTTAGCTCATTTTTCAGGTTTGCTTAAACCAAGTGCGGTGGAAAAGACGGCTGTTTTTGCCACGGGGAGTGAACAAGATCAACTGGCTAATCGATTATTCCAATCGCACTATGCGGTATTTTGGTTTTTCTTACTCGGCTTAGGCTTGGCGTTTACACCTTGCGTATTGCCCATGCTCCCTTTACTGTCTGCGATTGTGATTGGTCAAGGTGAGCGCCCAAGTACAGGGCGAGCCTTGGCGTTAAGTGTGATTTATGTGCAAGGCATGGCGTTAACTTATACCTTACTCGGGTTAATCGTGGCCGCTATTGGCTTGCCTTTTCAACAAGCCTCACAAAGCCCGCCCGTTTTAATCGGTTTATCATTGTTATTTGTGTTATTAGCCTTATCCATGTTTGGTCTGTTTACCTTACAATTACCAACAAAATTACAAACTAAAATCACCCAATTAAGCCAAAAACAACAATCAGGCGCTTATATTGGCGTATTTATTATGGGGGCATTGGCGGGGTTAGTGGCGTCCCCTTGTACGTCTGCACCGCTTTCAGGTGCGTTGTTGTATGTGGCACAAAGTGGAGATCTTTTTATTGGGGCAATTACCCTGTATTTATTGGCCTTGGGTATGGGGATACCCTTAATTTTAGTGACGGTATTTGGCAATCAAATTTTACCTAAATCGGGAAATTGGCTGAATATGGTGAAACAGTTGTTTGGTTTTATCCTTTTGTTATTGCCAGTTATATTGTTAGAACGAGTCTTCGGGCAATGGTCGTTAGAACTTTGGGCGGTATGGTTAATCTTATTTTGTGCTTGGATTGCCAGTCAGCGTTATTGGTTGGGTGTTGTTGTCGCTTTATCGGCATTTTTCACATTGCAATATTCAGGTATGTTTGCTCAGACCGCACAAAGTGCGGTGCAAAAACAGGGCGATTTTGCACCGCACTTTCAACGTATTCATAGCCTTACGGAATTAGAACAAGCCTTGGTCAATAACCCAAAATCGGTTGCTATGGTGGATTTGTATGCGGATTGGTGCGTAGCTTGTAAAGAATTTGAGAAATATACTTTTGTAGATCAACAAGT
Source organism: Lonepinella sp. BR2357 (assembly GCF_051851525.1). NCBI lineage: Bacteria > Pseudomonadati > Pseudomonadota > Gammaproteobacteria > Pasteurellales > Pasteurellaceae > Lonepinella > Lonepinella sp. BR2357. The sequence continues at coordinate 86,382 of NZ_JBPDVG010000002.1, forward strand.
ACAACAGGATTTTGAACAGATTTTATTATTGCAAGTAGATATGACCCAAAATACGCCAGAAAATCAAGAGATTATGGAGAAATTCAAGGTATTGGGATTACCAACGATTTTGTTTTTTGATCAGAAAGGTAAGGAAATAACTGGAGCTAGAGTGACAGGTTTTTTGAATGCAGAGACATTTCATCAGCATATTAATTCATTCCAACCGTAATGACAAACCAACGGCGTTAATAGATTAACGCCGTTAATCTTACGCAATGGCATTAAGCCCTTTCTGTTGCACAATATTTAATAATTTCAAGGCTGCCCCAGAGGGTTTTTTTACACCACGCTCCCACGCAGACACGAGGCTTTTACTGACGTTTAAATGATGTGCAAAAGTGCCTTGTGAAATGCCTTCTTTTTCACGAATTTCGCAGATCTCATTGCTAGAAAGAGGAGCAATGGGCGTTAAGCAACGTTCATCAAATTCTTTCATTGTTTTTTCATCAAAAATACCCAGATGATAAAGTTCTGTAACATGCTCATGGATTTGTTGATCAATTATATTATTGTATTTCATTGTTATCTCCTGAATCAGTATTAATTTCAATCAGAAATTTCTGTTTGATATGTAATTCTATGATGTTATTGAGATTTTCTTTATATTTTTTAGCAAATAGTTTTAAGTTAGAGAGCGTTTCTTTTGATATATTATCCATTGCATTTTTCTCAAATATGGAGAAAAAAATGCAATTCCCATTAATTTTATAAAAAATTAACGAACGGTAGCCTGAAGATCGCCCCTGTCCTTTTCTAGCAATGCGTTGTTTAATCACATTACCGCCTAAATCCGCATCAATCAAGCCTTTTTCTGCTCGTTGCACGGCCTCAATTAATAAGCTGTCCTCAATCCCTTTTTTATCGGCGAAATCCGCAAAGGGTTTAGTTTTAAATAGTCGCATAAATTATCGGTTATCTCTCATGTAATGGCAAGATGAAATTGACAATAAAGTGCTGGCGTAAATTTGTATAGAAAAAGAAAGCAAATTTGGAATGCAGATCACAAAATGAGATTATTTAGTGGTGTATTTAATATGTTAAGCAAGATTATTCACTAAAAATAAAAAGTTCTTTCACTCATTTAGGCTTTATTAACCAAAAGAAATCCGTATAATGAAAACTCATTTTTATTTTATTAAGGAAAGTAGTATGAATTCATTAAATAAATATTCCCCTTATGCGTTAGCCTTGTTACGTATCATGGCGGCTTATATGTTCTTGTTACATGGCACGGCGAAGTATTTTGAATTTCCTATGTCCATGACTGGCGGAAATGGGGCAGTGTCAGTATTTTCTATGTATGGTATTGGCGGTATTTTAGAAATTACAGGCGGTATCTTATTGATTTTAGGTTTGTTTACTCGCCCTGTGGCATTTTTGCTTTCAGGCATGATGGCGGTGGCGTATTTCCAAGTGCATGCGATTCCTGCCGATAATTTATTCTTACCTTTGACCAACAAAGGGGAATTGGCGGCGTTATATTGCTTTGCCTTTTTCTATATTTTCTTCCAAGGTGGCGGTGCCTTTGCGTTAGACAATAAATAACCGCACTTTATGTCATACCAGAAGCCTGTATTTTAAGAGATATAGGCTTTTTTTATTTATCCAGTACATAAACGCAACCGTTTGCGTTATAATGCAAACCGATTTTTATTTATTCTCAAAGGAACATGTCAATGCAATCAAATCGTCCTATTCGTCAGGCGTTATTAAGCGTTTCAGACAAAAGTGGTATCGTGGAATTTGCACAGGGTCTAGTGCAACGTGGGGTGAAATTATTATCAACAGGCGGTACGGCTAAATTGTTGGCAGACAATGGGTTAGCCGTAACCGAGGTGTCTGATTATACTGGCTTTCCCGAAATGATGGATGGGCGAGTGAAAACCTTACATCCGAAAGTGCATGGGGGCATTTTAGGTCGTCGTGGAAAAGATGATGGTATCATGCAACAGCACGGCATTGATCCTATTGATATGGTGGTGGTGAATCTTTATCCTTTTGCTCAAACGGTGGCTAAACCCAATTGCACCTTAGCCGATGCGGTGGAAAATATTGATATTGGCGGACCAACTATGGTGCGATCTGCGGCGAAAAACCATAAAGATGTGGCGATTGTGGTAAATAATCAAGATTTTAATGCCATTCTTGCCGAAATGGATAAACACCAAAATAGTTTAACTTTAGAAACCCGTTTTGATTTGGCGATTAAAGCCTTTGAACACACCGCTCAATATGACAGCATGATTGCCAATTATTTTGGTAAATTGGTAAAACCTTATTTTAAAGCAGACGAAGAAGATGAAAATGCGGTTTGTGGTCAATTTCCACGTACTTTGAATCTGAATTTTGTACGCAAACAAACCATGCGTTATGGTGAAAATAGCCATCAAAATGCCGCATTTTATGTGGAACAAGATGTCAAAGAAGCCAGCGTTTCCACCGCCAAACAATTACAAGGCAAAGCCCTTTCTTATAACAATATTGCAGATACAGACGCTGCTCTTGAATGTGTTAAATCCTTTGCTGAACCTGCTTGTGTGATCGTAAAACACGCTAACCCTTGTGGTGTGGCATTGGGTGAGAATATTTTGCAAGCCTACGATCGTGCTTATCAAACGGATCCGACTTCAGCCTTTGGTGGGATTATTGCCTTTAATCGTGAGTTAGATGAACAAACGGCGAAAGCGATTGTAGAGCGTCAATTTGTGGAAGTGATTATTGCACCGAAAGTGTCACAAGGTGCGGTTGATGTGGTTAAGACGAAGAAAAACGTGCGTTTATTGGCATGTGGTGAATTTAGCCAAACGCAGCAACGTTTAGATTTTAAACGGGTGAACGGCGGTTTGTTGGTGCAAGACGCAGATTTAGGTATGGTGGGCATTGATGATTTGAGAGTTGTCAGCAAACGTAAACCGACAGAAAAAGAATTACAGGATTTATTGTTCTGCTGGAAAGTGGCGAAATTCGTCAAATCTAACGCCATTGTTTATGCCAAAGATAACCAAACTATCGGTATCGGTGCAGGGCAAATGAGCCGAGTTTATTCAGCCAAAATTGCAGGCATTAAGGCACAAGATGAGGGCTTAAACGTGGCGGGTTGCGTAATGGCATCTGATGCGTTCTTCCCGTTCCGTGATGGTATTGATGCAGCGGCAAAAGTAGGCATTGAATGTGTGATTCACCCCGGTGGTTCAATGCGGGATCAAGAGGTGATTGAGGCGGCGGATGAACATGGGATGGTGATGGTGTTAACGAGAATGCGGCATTTTAGACACTAGGATTTTAAGAGAATTTTTCTTTTAATCTAGATCGGGTTTCGCCGATGGCGACTTACTTTTTCTTTGCTTGTGCAAAGAAAAAGTAAGCAAAAAGAAAGCACACCCCAACTTTGCCTTGTTTCCTGAAAATAATTAAATTTGTAGGAAAAGTTGTCAACTCGCTTCGCTCAAACAGCACAACTTTTCCTACAAATTTAATTATTTTCAGGCGGCAAACATGGGGTCCCATTGGTGGTGGAATAGAAAGCAGTGGAAAAATAGAGAATACCTAGTACTGGCGTACTAGGTTAAGCATGGTGACGCTACTCCGTAGCTTAAAAAATATTTATTTTTTCAACCGCACTTTTGTTTACGCTCGGTCAAAATCTGGGGCCCCGTCTGAACCGCCTTTGCGACTTGGCATTTTTAGCTAAATTTTGCATGTCTGAGCGAAGCGAGTTCAAAATTTAGCGTTAAGAAAATGCCAAACGAGCAAAGAAAAGCGGTGAAGTCGGGGTGTGCTTTTCTTTGCCTACTTTCTTTTGCACAAGCAAAAGAAAGTATGGTCGCCCATTGGGCGAAACCCGATCTAAAATAAACAGATATATTGTAATTAAACCAAAAAGGACATAAACCAAAATGAATATATTAATCATTGGAAATGGCGGTCGCGAACACGCCCTCGCTTGGAAAGCTGCCCAATCTCCCCTCGCAACCAAAGTCTTTGTCGCCCCTGGAAACGCAGGAACAGCCAAAGAAACTGCGGTGCAAAATGTACCCATTTCTGCGACCGACGTACCCGCTTTAGTCAAATTTGCGCAAGATAACCAAATCGGATTAACTATCGTGGGTCCTGAAGCCCCGTTAGTCGTTGGTGTGGTCGATGCCTTTGAACAAGCAGGTTTAACCATTTTCGGACCACGTCAAGCTGCCGCTCAACTGGAAGGCTCGAAAGCCTTTACCAAAGATTTTTTAGCTCGTCACAAGATCCCAACGGCGGAATATCAAAACTTCACGGAAATTGAACCAGCCCTTGCCTATATTCGTGCAAAAGGTGCGCCGATTGTGATTAAAGCAGATGGTTTAGCAGCTGGCAAAGGCGTGATTGTGGCAATGACGTTGGCAGAAGCGGAAGATGCCGTACGTGATATGTTAGCAGGTAATGCCTTTGGTGACGCAGGTAGTCGAGTGGTGGTGGAAGAATTTCTGGACGGTGAAGAAACCAGTTTTATTGTTATGGTGGACGGTGAACACGTTGAGCCAATGGCAACCAGTCAAGACCATAAACGTGTCGGTGAACATGATCAAGGGCTGAACACGGGTGGCATGGGGGCATATTCACCAGCACCTGTGGTCACACCAGAAATTCATCAGCGTGTGATGGAACAAATTATTTATCCAACCGTGCAAGGCATGGCAGCGGAAAATAATGTGTATAAAGGCTTTTTATATGCAGGTTTAATGATTGATAAAAACGGTCAGCCGAAAGTGATCGAATTTAATTGCCGTTTTGGTGATCCTGAAACCCAACCGATTATGATGCGCCTGCAATCCGATCTTGTTGAGCTTTGTTTGAAAGCCTGTCAAGGCGAGTTAGATCAGGTGAAATCACAATGGGATCCGAAACCCGCCTTAGGCATTGTGTTAGCCGCAGAAGGCTACCCCGCAGATTACCGTAAACATGATGAAATTCACGGTTTGCCAACAGAAAACAAAACAGATGAAAAAGTCTTTTTAGCAGGTGTGGCAGAACAAGACGGAAGATTAGTCACCAATGGCGGACGAGTGCTTTGTGTAACAGCCTTAGGTAATAGCGTGTTTGAAGCCCAACAAAAAGCCTTGCAATTAGCCGAACAAGTGAATTGGACAGGCCGTTTTTATCGCCGTGATATTGGCTATCGGGCAGTGGCGAGAGAGCAAACGAAATAAAGATGAAAATTATTCATTTAGAATTGGAATAATTAACAATTAAATTTTAATCCAAAACAGGGTAAACTATCACAAAATTTACCCACCAACTTTAGAAGGACAAATCTATGTTTAAAAAATCTGTCACCATTGAAAATTACGATCCTATTTTATGGCAAGCCATTCAAGATGAAAACCGTCGTCAAGAAGAGCATATTGAATTGATTGCCTCTGAAAACTATGCCAGCCCATTGGTCATGGCAGCGCAAGGCTCACAATTTACCAATAAATATGCGGAGGGCTATCCAAGCAAACGTTATTACGGTGGTTGTGAATATGCGGATATTGTTGAGCAATTAGCCATTGATCGTGCCAAACAATTATTTGGGGCGGATTATGTCAATGTGCAACCGCACTCAGGTTCACAAGCCAATGCAGCCGTCTATATGGCGTTAATTAAACCAGGTGATACGATTTTAGGCATGGATTTAGCCCATGGTGGTCACTTAACCCATGGGGCGAAAGTGAGCTTTTCGGGCAAGATCTACAATTCCGTGTTATACGGTATCACCGCAGACGGTTTAATCGACTATGCAGATGTGCGTCAAAAAGCCCTTGAGTGCAAACCAAAAATGATCGTAGCCGGTTTCTCTGCTTATAGCCAAGTGGTGGACTGGGCAAAAATGCGTGAAATTGCGGACGAAGTGGGGGCGTATTTATTTGTGGATATGGCACACGTAGCAGGTTTAATTGCGGCTGGCGTTTATCCAAATCCATTACCACACGCACATGTTGTGACTACAACGACACACAAAACTTTAGGCGGTCCACGTGGTGGCTTGATTTTGTCTTCTTCTGGTGATGAAGAAATGTACAAAAAATTCCAATCCGCGGTATTCCCTGCGGGTCAAGGTGGTCCATTAGTGCATATCATTGCAGCAAAAGCCGTCTGTTTTAAAGAGGCACTTGAACCAGAATACAAAGTCTATCAACAAAATGTAGTGAAAAATGCCAAAGCCATGGTGGAAGTGTTTAAAGCTCGTGGTTATGATGTGGTATCTAACGGTACGGAAAACCATTTATTCCTTGTTAGTTTTGTAAAACAAGGTCTAACGGGTAAAGCAGCGGATGCGGCATTAGGCCGTGCCAATATCACCGTCAACAAAAATGCCGTGCCAAATGATCCACAAAAACCGTTTGTCACTTCTGGTATTCGTGTGGGTACTCCATCTGTCACTCGCCGTGGTTTCAATGAGCAAGATGTCACCGCATTGGCTGGTTGGATGTGTGATGTATTAGATGCGTTAGGCAAAGACAATGAAGAAGCCGTTATTGCAGCGACCAAAGCGAAAGTGTTGGAAATTTGTAAACGTTTACCGGTTTATGAAAAATAAGCCATGCTTTATTTCTTTATAACCTATCTAGCGGTGGTGAATATCACCGCTTATTTTTTAATGCGAGAAGATAAAAAACGTGCTGAAAATAAACAATGGCGAATTGAAGAATTGGTATTCTTTACCCTTTGTTTTATTGGTGGGTTTATCGGTGTGCATTTGGGTATGCAACATTTTCGGCATAAGACCCAACATTGGCAATTTAAATGGGCGGTCGGTTTAAGTGCGGTGCTTTTTTTAGTGATTTTGCCTTTATTATTCTGGTGGCGAATGGGATTTTAATTTTTTTACCTCTTTCTTCATTTTTTCTTAATACTTATCTGTTTTAATCTCTCTCAACAAAGTGATGTCATGGCGCAACGCTTTGGATGATTAACGTTATTTTAAAAAGGAAATGATGATGAAAAAAAATGTAATGAAAAAAACGAGTTTAGCGGCCTTATTGGGTTTATCTATTTTAGCGGGGACAACGCTTGTACAAGCAGAAACTGCACCTGAATCACAAGCCACCTTAGAGTCGGTGGTGGTGCAAGCGAAAGCAAGATCGCCAGAGAATCGTGGGCAAGGGGCCGAACGTGGCAATAGAATGGCGGAAAATCGTCCTAATCATGAACGCCCTGAACCTTTTATGTACGGTGGATTTATGCCGACCAAAACCACACAAGTGGCGGACGCAGAAAAGTGGCAAGATGATCAACCGATTATTTTAATCGGTCATATTGTGAAACAAGTGGGTAAAAACGACTTCGTATTTAAAGATAGCTCAGGTGAATTAACCTTAGAGATTAATCGTAAAGCCATGCGTGGATTGATTACGCCGGAAGATAACGTCAAGATCGTGGCCGAAGTGGAAAAATCTTGGGGCAAAACTGAAGTGGAGGCGGTCGTGGTGGAGAAAGTTCGTGCTGTACGTCCACAACAAGGTGAAAGAGTAGGAAAAGGGGAGTAGAATTACAGGAACCCTCACCCTAGCCCTCTCCCATAGGGAGAGGGGACAAGATAGCAAAGGAAGTATTTTTTATCCCCCAAAAAACATTCCCTCTCCCTATGGGAGAGGGGGCAAGATAGCAAAGGAAGTATTTTTTATCCCCAAAAAACATTCCCTCTCCCTATGGGAGAGGGCTAGGGTGAGGGTAAAACAACAAACTGCGGTGTAATTTATGCGAATTTTAGTGATTGAAGATGATCCCTTAATCGGTAATGGGTTAAATATTGGCTTAACCAAATCAGGCTTTTTGGTGGATTGGTTTACTGACGGCAAAACAGGTTTTGAGGCGATTAAATCTGCGGATTATGACGCCGTCGTGTTAGATTTAACCTTGCCCAAAATGGATGGATTGGCTATTTTGCAACAATGGCGAGCGGATAATCAAGATGTGCCGATTTTGATTTTAACCGCTCGTGATACCTTAGATGAACGTATCCATGGCTTGCAACGTGGGGCGGATGATTATTTGTGTAAGCCCTTTGCTTTAGCCGAAGTGGTGGCACGTTTGCAGGCGTTAATTCGTCGCCGTCATGGGCAAACGAACCCGATTATTGAATACGGTGCTGTGAAATTTGATCCGAATAATCATAAAGTGTGGCTTGAAGATCAAGATATTTCGCTCACCACAAGAGAATATAAGTTACTTGAATTGTTTATGCTCAATCAAAAACGGGTGTTAAGTCGCACGTTTATCGAGGAAAAATTATACAGTTGGGAGGATGATGTGAGCAGTAATGCCCTTGAAGTTCACATGTATAATTTACGTAAAAAATTAGGCAAACAATTTATTCGTACCGTGCATGGCGTCGGTTACGCCTTAGGAAAACAGGATGAAATTACGGCAAAAGAATAGTTTACGCTTACGTTTAATTTCCATTTTGTCGTTAACTGCTCTAATTATATGGGGCATTTCAACGGCGATTGCGTGGTTTGAAGTGCGTAAGGAAGTGGATGAACTGTTTGATGCGCAACAGGTGTTATTAGCCAAACGATTAGCTACCTCGAATTTACATCAAATTCTGTTGGAACGCCAAAAACGTGGCGGATTTCGTCCGTTTCATAAACGGAAATCTCGTTATGATGATGACGCCTTAGCCTTTGCTGTATTTACACGTGACGGTCAATTATTATTGGGCGATGACGCAAAAGGGGAAAACTTTATTTTTGCTCCAACACGCGGATTTTCGGTGACCACTTTGGCGGGCGAAGATAAGGATAAATGGCGCATTTTTTGGTTGCCCTCCGAAGATCGTAGCTTAATTGTGGCCGTGGGGCAGCAGCTTAAATATCGGGGTAGCCTGATTAATGATATGGTATTTAAGCAAATGTGGGTGTGGATTGCGGGCTTGCCCTTACTTATTGGCTTGATGATTTTACTGATTGGGCGAGAATTAAAAGCCATTAATCAAGTGGGGCGGGAAATGCGGCGCCGTTCGCCAGATAATCATCAACATATTACCACAGAAAATCTACCGGATGAAATTTTGCCGTTAGTGCAAGGATTAAACGGATTTTTTGACCGCACTTCCAGCATGTTAGCCCGAGAGCGTCGCTTTACGTCCGACGCCGCGCATGAGTTACGCAGTCCGTTAGCGGGTTTACGGATTCAAGCGGAAATTGCGCAAATGGTCGGTGATGATGTAGCATTAAGAGAGGAAGCCTTAACAAATCTCACGCAAGGCATTGATCGTGCGACACAGGTGATTGAACAATTATTAACCCTTTCTCGCTTGGATAATCTGCAACAATTAGAGGAATTGGAAAACATTGATTGGCAAACGCTGATTAGCTCGGTGATCAGCGAGCTGTATTTTTCCGCCCAACGCAAACAGATTGAACTGCATTTTGACGTTAAGGCGACTCCCGAACCACGTCAAGGGCAAACCGTCCTGTTGTCTTTAATGTTGCGCAACGTTATGGATAACGCCATTAAATATTGCCCACCCCATAGCCAAGTTAAAGTACGGTTAGAAAAAACGGCGATTTATATTGAGGATAATGGTGGCGGGGTGAATCAAGCCGATTTAGATAAATTGGGTCAGCGTTTTTATCGTCCCGCCGGGCAAAATGAAAAGGGCAGTGGGTTAGGTTTATCCATTGTGAAACGCATTGCGGAATTACATCATATTCAAGTGCGGTTAGAAAATAGGCAGAATAATCAGCAAAATATCGGCTTGCGGGTGATTTTTCAGCTGTAATTTTTACTTACTCACTCCACTTTATGCGATTTTTTGCCTTGTTTTCCCTCATAATGGAGTGAGAGATAGTGTGAGTTGTCTATAAAATAGACTAAAATGCAAGAAAAATGTGATCTTCATCACATTTTTTTGGAAAATTTGTTTTTTATGGTTGACCTTGATTTTATTCTTTGGCAATATGACTAGGCTTTAAAAAAGCGAGGTTTGACCGCATTCTTTTTGAAAAGTTCAAATCTTAATTGTATATAACAATAATCCTGATACAAGAAGGAATCTATTATGAAAAAAACATTAGTAGCATTAGCAGTGGCTGCCACAGCCGCAACAGCAGTAAGCACAGCAAACGCCGCAACAGTTTACGAACAAGATGGCACAAAAGTTGAATTAAGCGGTTCATTCCGTATGGCATTAGGTCGTTTTGGAAATGATCAACGTACTGATTTACAAAATGATGGCTCTCGTGTACTTGTCGATGTCAAACAAGATTTAGGTAATGGTTTCGGCGCATTTGCGGGTTATCAATTACGTTTTAACGATGGTGCGGATGAGAAGAGCTCATTTAACAATCCAACTACCAATAAATTATTCGGTGGTTTTGAACACCAAGATATCGGTGCATTAAGTTTTGGTCGTCAAGCAACCAATGCAGATGATGTGATTGGTGATAACGGTTATACTTTCAGTGGTGCATTAATTCCGTTAACAACTGATGCAGACAAATCTGTTAAATTCCGTTCAGCAGAGTGGAGTGGTTTCAGCTTTGGTTTAGATTATTTATTTGGTAATAGTAGTAAAACTCGTACTAGCACTGGTTCAACAGACGATAGTTTGAAAAATGGTTACGCAGCAACCTTATTCTATAACCTAGAATTAGGTGAAAGTCAGGCATTAGATTTTGCTGCTGTTTATAGTCAAGACAACTATGATAATGGTACAACAAGAGATACTGTGGCGAAAAACCGTCAATGGTTAGTTCACGCTGGTTATACCTTGGGTGACTTTAACCTTGGTTTAAACTACGGTCAAGCCAACCATAAAGTTAAATCTCAAAATTCAAATGATAAGAGCAACTATGCTTTAGTTCAAGCAAGCTATCAAGTGACAGAACCATCTCGTGTTTATGTACAATGGGAACGTGCTGAAAATAAAGCGGTTGATATCACCAATAAATACTTAGCTGGTGTAGATTATCAATTACACAAAAACGTGGTAACTTTTGTTGAATATGCACATTTCCGCACTAAAACATATGAAGCTACTGGTCCAGCTTACTCAAAAGACAACAAATATGTTGTTGGTTTACGTGTATTCTTCTAATCACTAGATTAGCATAAGATAAGAAAACCCGAGCTTGGCTCGGGTTTTTTTGTTATAGCTAGCAAAGTCTAGCTATAAAAACCATACGCTATGCGTATGGAATTAAAGAGCTTAAGCGGTGAAAAGAAAAATCCTCGCTATATAATGAATAAGGCTGACAACCAAAATTCAAAATATAGGAGGATAAGTCAATGGCAAATAAAAGCAATGACGACTCAAGTTTATCACACACAAAGTGGAACTGTAGGTATTATGTAGTCTTTATTCCCAAATACAGAAGAAAGGCAATTTATGGGAAATTAAGAGTGGATATAGGTGGCATCTTAAGACAATTATGTAACTACAAAAATGTACAAATCATAGAAGCTCATGCAATGAAAGATCATATTCACATGCAGTTGAAGATACCGCCGAAATTGGCAGTATCAAGTTTTATGGGATATTTAAAGGGAAAATCTTCTCTGATGATATTTGAAAGGCATGGGAATCTAAAATATAAGTATGGAAACCGAAACTTTTGGGTGAAAGGTTATTATGTAAGTACAGTAGGCTTAATACGAAAGCAGTCGAGGAATATATCAGGAATCAAGAGAAAGAATATATGGACCTAAGCCATAGAGTTATTGTGCGGTTGTCAGAATTCACATGCCCCTTGAGGGGCATGTGAAGTAATAGGCCCTTATAGGGTAGCCGAAAAACCGCACGTTTTACGTGCGGATTGTTATTATAATTATTGTTTACAAAAGAATTTACAGTCGTATGCTTTGCTTGCTTGCTTGCTTGCTTGCTTGCTTGCTTGCTTGCTTGCTTGCTTGCTTGCTTGCTTGCTTGCTTGCTTGCTTGCTTACGAGTATAATGATCGGATATGTTATAATTTTGTGGGAATGAGAGAATGAGTAATGAGGTTACATTAAATAACAGCAACGATGAAATTGATTTAGTAGAACTGTTTAAAGCCTTATGGGATAAGAAAGTTTGGATTATTTTATCTACTTTTGTTTTTGCGTTAGTTGCGGGAATTTATGCGTTTACTGCCAAAGAGCAATGGACATCAAAAGCGGAGATTATTCCGCCTACAACGGTTGATTTAGGTGAATATTTAACGGTCAGAAAAGAATATTCTCGAATTATTGGTGTGGATTTTGATGAAAGTGCATTGGGCAGTGCATTATATTCAAATTTTAACCAACTTATTTACTCTCTTGATGAAAGAGTGGATTTCTTAAAAAATTCCGAATTATTTAAGGAATTGTCTAAAGATCAAAGTGAAGAACAAAAAGTCAGAACATTGAATATGTTAGCGGCAGAAAACATTATATTGACGAAGCCTGATCCAAAGAAAAATCCTGATGCCATTGGCAATAAAATTAGTCTTTTCGCAGAAAAACCCGCTTTAGCACAAGCCACGCTCGCAAAACTGATTGATATGATCAACCAAAAAGCATTACAGTTGGACTTTGATAACTTTAAGGTGTGGGTTAATGAGAAAATCACAGATTTAAATTTTGAGAAAGAAAAAATTGAATGGGATTTGAAAATTCAAGAAAAAGTACAATTAGAACAATTGGATAAAGCCTATGATACGGCGGGACGTGCAGGCATCAAAGACTATTCAACATTAGGTCGAGACAATGTGCAAAATATCGTGGTAAACGATGCCAAAGTGCCATATCAGTTTATGCTTGGTGAAAAATATCTAAAAGCTCAAATTGATGTCGCCCATGAAAAAGGCATTATCTTTCCAGCTCGCTATTATCAGATCCAAAAACAATTAGAGCAACTTGCTCCATTAGCAGAAAAATTAAAGACGGTGAAAGCTAATGCGTTTAGTTATTTGAGTTCACCTGATTATCCTGTGACGAAGGATAAGCCGAAGAGAGTGTTGATTTTGGTGATAGGGGCGTTGTTAGGATTTATTTTATCCTGTTTGGTTGTGTTGGTTAGGAATGCTTTTGTTAAGTAGATTTTCGTTAAATCAATGATAAATAATTTATTTAAACATACTCTTGTTAAAAACCTCATCGCACTAGCATTGGTACAAGTTGCTAACTACCTTGTGCCATTGTTGGCTTGGCCTTTGCTTGCTAAAGGATTGGGGTTAGAGCAATTCGGTAGTTTAATGGTGTTGTTTTCTATCTGTACACTTGCTTATATTCTCACTGATTTTGGTTTTAATTTATCGGCAACGCATAATGTGGTGCAATATAGGGAAGATAGAAACTATATTAAACAGTATATTGCTAATGTGTTTACATTAAAATTGGTTTTTGCGGTGTTCGCAAGTGTAGTGGCAGTAATTTATATTATATTTAATTTACTTACACCAACTTCAGCTTTAAATACGATGAGCATTGTGTGGATTATCGCAATTATTTTTGCCCAGTCTTTGCACTGTATATGGTTTTTTCAAGGTATTGAAAAGATGAAGTACATTACCATTGCAAATATGGTTGCTAAGGTTGGCTATGTTGCTATGTTGGCGTTACTTTTTTTATTTTATAAAAGTATTAATCTTGCCCTGTTTTGCTTTTTCATTAGCCAACTTATAGTGAGTATTATCTATTTAGTTTGCATTTATAAAGAGAATTATCAAATTGGGATACCAAATTTAAAAGGAATGTGGCAAGAGCTGAAATATAGCTTTTCGTTCTTTCTTTCACGTCTGGCAGTATCAGTTTATACCGCAGCTAACGTATTGATATTAGGGTCTTTTCAAGGCAGTGGTGTCGCAGGTTTATATGGTTCTGCGGAAAAATTATATGGTGCAGGAACAAATGTGTCAGGAATAGTTTCGCAAGTTTTGTTTCCATATTTAACCCGCACAGGTAATTTAAAACTATTGTTAAAATTAGTGTTAACCTTGATTATTCCCGTAGTAGTTGGTTGCTATATGGTTGGTATATTTGCTGATGATTTAATGGTTCTGATTTTTGGTGAAGATTTCAGGCTGGCAAGCGAGTATTTCAAATTATTTTTGGTTTTACTGTGTATTTCGTTTTTTTCCGTGATTATTGGCTATCCTGGTTTTTCGGCAGTTAAGAAAGTTCATTTTGCTAATTATACTGTGATGTTTGGTGCGGTAGTGCACTTAACAGGTTTATTTATGCTGTACCTAAATAATGCGATTACCGCAAAGAATGTATTGCTGATGAATATTTGTACGGAAAGTGTCGTGTTACTTTTAAGATGCGGGGGGGTATTTTATGTAAGTAATAAAAATATGCAGGTGCAATAATTATGATACAGTGAGATGGTTCATCTGTATCATTGGGGTTAAGTTAAAACTTAATGACTTGGTATGAAATTACTAAATTGATAGTGATAGGTTATTGTATGAAACAATATATTATAGGGTACACAACAGGAGTTTTTGACTTATTCCATATCGGGCATTTAACATTGTTAAAAAATGCCAAAGCTCTTTGTGATAAATTGGTTGTCGGTGTTACTGTTGATGAGTTAGTACTCTATAAAGGAAAGCGTTCGATTATTCCCTTTCAAGAGCGTATAGAGATAGTTAGGAATATTAAACATGTAGATGCTGCTGTGCCACAATACGATATGGACAAAGTTACGGCGTGTAAAAAATTAGGGGCAAGTATTCTTTTTGTTGGGGATGACTGGTATGCAACTGATAAGTGGAAAGATTATGAAACAGAGTTAAACGAGGCTGGAATTCAAGTCGTTTATTTCCCTTATACTAAAGGAATATCATCGACTAAAATTAGCAATGTATTAACTTGGGCAAGAGATAATAACGACGAGGAGTAAACAACATATGCAACATACTGTAGATAAAAATTTTTGTATGAGTTCATTTTTAACTTTTAGATATATTGAACGTGATGATATGGATTTTTTTGACCATGTTTATCATAAGGTAGATAAATCACATCCTGAAAGTTATACGGAAATAGAAACTATTCATGATATGGACAGACATATTAAGGCAAAATTCCAAAGTTTTAATAATGAAAAACTTGGTATTCTTCTATCCGGAGGAATGGACTCAGGCTGTTTGGCTTATTATATGCCAAAAGGCTCTAATGCTTATACATTCAGATTTTTGGGTGGCGAGTTTCAAAAAGACGAACTTAAGCGTGCTGAAAATATCGCTAAGCGGCAGGAGCTTAATTTACATTATATAGATATTGATTGGTCTATTATGGAACATCTGCCTATTTTAATGAAGAGAAAAGGTGCCCCAGTTCATTCAATTGAGCCACAAATATACGTTGCAGCTCTAAAAGCTAAAGCAGATGGGGTAGAAAGAATGATTTTTGGTGACGCTGCAGATCCTATATTTGGTGGCATGGATCAACTTATTTCTAAAGATTGGAAATTTGATGATTTTGTTGAAAGATATACCTTTTTAGATCCTAAGTTGATACTTAAAGACCCTGTCGATGTGAATTATCTTTTTGAGCGTTACCGAGTATTGCCGCAGCAAAGTAAAAGAGGAGAAGAGATCGATTTTCTGCGTTTTATGGATGAAGTATACGGAGTCGAAAGTGAAGACTCTTATGTTAATGCTTTTGAGGTTGCAGGCATTAAGTATTGTGATCCTTATTGTGGAATGAAAATAAAGGGAGGTATAGATTTAGAGAGAAATAGGAATGGGCAGCCCAAATATTTCGTGAGAGAACTATTTAAATATTGTTATCATGATATTCCTGTACCTAATAAAAATCCAATGCCTAGACCTGTAGATGTTTATTTTAAAGATTGGAAAGGGCCTATAAGAGAAGAATTTAGGGCTGATATTCCTTTAAATCAATTACATGGAAATCAAAAATACCAACTTTATGTATTAGAAAGATTTCTGGATGAATTTCAGCATTTGGAAAAAATTATTAAATAAAAAGGTCTTAGATTAAAACATAAAGTTGATATTGTAGAGTATTATTAACAATAAAATCTAAGATGAAAGTATAGTTTAAATCTTATATTTAACTATGCATAGTATCTCTTAACTAATTTCTGAAGTGGGTATATAGGTTAAAGATACTATGCTAATTTGGGTGGCTACAATGCTTTTAAAATTAATTAAAGCTTTATTCGTGATTTTTATAGGATATCCATTATATTTCGTTTCCTTTTTTACACGACGAAATTCCAATATATGGGTGTTTGGTAGTTTTGGGGTGTTTAACGATAATAGTCGATATCTTTATGAATATGTAATTAATGAAGATAAAAAAGTTAGAGCCATATGGATATCTAAAAATAAAGATTCCGTTAAAGAAGCCAGAAAATTTGGTGAAGCTTATGACACTTATAGTTTAAAGGGGGTATATTATTCTTTAATTGCAAAAGTTTATATATTTTCAGCATATATATCAGAGATTAATTTTTTTACCTCAGCTAATGTGATAAAAGTCAATTTATGGCATGGCATCCCATTAAAGAAAATTGAGTTTGATATTACAACACAACCATTAGTAAATCTATTTCGTGATGCTAGCTTACTTAGAAAAATAGTAGCCCCAGCGACTCAAGTAAAATATGATTTGTTGTTATCGCCAGCACAATATGTTTCTGATTATGCTTTTAAGTCAGCTTTTAGAATTAGTGATAATAATATAGTTATAGCACAATGCCCAAGAGTTACACATTTACAAAAGTGTGAACCATTGGATGAATACGGTATATATAATAAGGTATTTTTGTATGCCCCTACTTGGCGTGATGATGGAAGGGATTTTTTTAAACAGTCTAAATTAGATTTTCAAGAATTGAATAACTTAATGCTGAAAATGAATTCTATTTTTTTAGTGAAATTACATTCAGCAACTAAGATTACGCTAGATGTTTCGAAATTTAGTAATATAAAACTTGTTAATAATATGCTTGATCCTATTAGACTAATGAAAACGGCAGATTGTTTAATTACAGATTATTCATCAATCTATTTGGATTATTTGGTGTTAAACAGACCCATTATTCATTTTTGCTTTGATCTAGATGATTATTCTAGAAATAGGGAAATGTATTTTGACTATGAAAGTGCGGTTTGTGGTAGTGTGGTGAGAGATTTTGAAGAATTGATGCAAACTTTAAATCGTATAGAAAATATTCCTATGAATTGGGAAACGAGAACTAAATTTTTGAGTTCATCTAGTGATGCTAGTAATGGAAATCAAGTTATTGTTAATCGAATAAAATCTCTATTAGTTAAATAATATCTTTTAATACTTGAATTAAAAAGAGGTAATATTGATTTTTTATGAAAAAAATTATTTTTAGCCTAATAATGGCAACCTATGGCAGAAAAAATGAAATTTCTGAATTTCTAGATAGTTTATTGCTCCAAGAGTATGATATTTCAATGATAGAAATTATCATTGTTGATCAAAATGATAATATTGATTTAAGTGAAATAGTAGCTAATTATAGTGGTAAATTAAATATTAAACATATTATTTCTGATAAAAAGGGATTGTCCATTAATAGGAATATTGGTTTAGAGTATGCGACAGGAGAATATATTGCCTTTCCAGATGATGACTGTATTTATTATCCCGACACATTAAATAATGTTATTAAAGCATTTATAGAAAACCCTAATGTGCATTTGTTTTTGGGTAGAATTTATGATAAAGAAAGAAATAAAAATATTATTCGTAATTGGAAAGGTTTCAATTTTCCCATTAATAAATATAATTTTTTCCTTAACTGTTCTTCTATTACTATCTTCCACCGAAAAAATAAAATTAGATTTGATGAGATGTTGGGGGCTGGGAAAAAATTAGGCAGTTGTGAAGATGTGGATTATGTTTATAATATTTTAAATAATAAATTAAAGGTTGAATATAATCCTAATATTATTGTTTGGCATCCATCATCAGAAGAACAAGTTGTTAACTATAATAAAATTTACTCCTACGGTTTAGGTTTTGGTGGTTTTGTTGCTAAATATAAATCATTTTCTCTCTGGGTATTATTCATTAAAGTGATCGGATATCATTCTATTAAACTAATCTTTTCTTTGTTAAGATTTGATTTTAGTGATGTAAAGAAAAGTTGGATTTCAATAAAATCTAGAATGCTAGGGATTAGACTATATGAGCCTAAATAAATTGATAGTACCAAGTTGGCTATGTTCCATATTTACTATATTCTTACCACCAATTGATGATAGATTTCCTATTTATGTGTTTTTTTTCTCTATTTTTATATATTTATCTGGATTGAGTATTCTTAATAGAAGATTTATACCTAGAATAAGTTTTATTGTAGTAATTGTATTTTCTATATTTATAACATTAATTATAGTATCTCATCTGGTAAATATAGATGTATCATTTGGTAGCTATTTTGTTAAGTTTCTTGTGAATATTTTATTCCTATTCTCTTTTGTTTTATATTCATATAACAATAAAAAGATTATTGTTTCTAATGTAAAATGGCTAAGATTTACATTAGAATTAATTATTTTTTTAACTTTTTCTCAAATCCTACTAAATGTGCATTTGGGAAATATTTGGCTTATTCCTGTGATAGGTGTTCAAAACTCAATAGATGGCTATGAAATAATGAAGTATCCAATTTATTTTGGTTCATTAGATAAGAATACTTGGGCGACAAAATTTGTATTTATAGTCATTGTGTATCTGTCATTTATATATTTTAAAGTATTTTCAGTATCTAAAATTAAAAAATACTTAATGTTAGGAATGGCTACGTTTTGTGTTATATATATGTTGAGTAGAACAGCTCAACTTTCATTTATACTGTTTATATTTTTGTTTTATCTATGGAAAATACTATTTGTTCATAAAAACAAATTATTAAAGGTTGTAACTTTAACTGTATTGATTATTACTTCTGTGCTTGCTAGTTTTATTTTATTTGACAAATTATTTCATATCAAATTAGATTCTGCAGATGGATTAGCTGCAAGATTGTATTTGTGGAAAGCATTTTACTTGCATTTAGAACATATGTATATTGTGATTGGAAATGGGATATTTTCAAGTGGTTATATATTACCTTTGTATGAAAGGATGGATAATGCTTTACATTGGCATAATGCGTTTATGACAATGTTTGCAGATGTTGGATTTTTTGGACTAATTATTTTTATTTGGATTCTAAAATTTATATTTTGGCATGGGGATTTAAATAGAAAATATAGATTAATTTTTTTATGTTATTTTGTGCCATTATTTATTAGTTTAAATTCACAATATGCGGGGTATGATAATGATGTTGTTATTTATTCTTCTCTCGTCATATTTTTATATATATTTTTTATTTATGATAAAAAATTAAAATAAAGTTGTAGGAGGAATTTAATGTTGTCCATAATTATTCCAACATATAATGCAAGTAAACATTTATCTAAATTATTAGAAAGTTTAAAAAAACAAAGTTTTTCTGATTATGAATTAATTATTATTGACTCATCATCTCAAGATAAAACTATCGAAATAGCTAAACAATATGCTGATTTAGTGATTATTATTTCTTCATTAGAATTTGATCATGGAGGTACGAGGGCTAAAGCTGCTGAGCTTGCGACAGGAGATATTTTAATTTACTTAACGCAAGATGCTTTACCGTATGATGAGTTTTGTCTTGAAAATATTGTGAAAGTCTTTGAGGATAAAAGGGTTTCAGCTGCTTATGGTTGTCAGATTAGTTATCCTGAAACCAATTTATTTGGTAAACATTTAAGAGAATTTAACTATCCTGATGTTTCATCTATTAAAACTAAAGATGATATTGGAATTTATGGGATTAAAACTTGTCAGTTGTCAAATTCTTTTGCTGCATATAGAAAAGAGATATTAACTAAACTGGGTAACTTCAAAAATAATTTAATTCTTGGTGAAGATGTTTATATCGGTGCAAAAATGATTCTTTCAGGGTATTCATTAGCTTATGTTTCAACTGCTAAAGTTTATCATTCACACAGTTATACTATCTTACAGGATTTTAAACGTTATTTTGATATCGGTGTATTTCATTCTTGCGAACCTTGGATTTTGAAAAAATTTGGAAAAGCTACGGGGGAAGGTGGTCGATATGTGAAATCAGAACTTAATTATTTGAGGAAAAATAAAGCGTATCATCTTTTACCGAGTTGGTTTTTACGTAATGGAATGAAGTTTTTAGGTTATAAATTGGGAATAAATCATAAGTATTTACCTTTTTCAGTTATAAAACGTTTGAGTATGCACAATAGATGGTGGAGAAAGTAATATGAACAAAATCTTTTTTTCTAAAATCGTGGTAGCTCTCACAGATTTTGTATCTATTTTTGTTTCATTTTTATTATCGATAGAGATATTGTCTTTAATTACAGGAGAAATTTCTCGTTATATTCCAAATTGGCAGTTAGATGATCGTGTGCTTATTCATTTGGTGTTAAGTATTTTCGGTGTGGCGTGGTTTTGGATAAGACTAAGACATTATACTTACCGTAAACCATTTTGGTTTGAACTAAAAGAAGTGATTCGAACATTGCTTATTTTAGCCGTTTTTGAATTGGCAATTATTGCTTTTTCAAAATTACATTTTTCTCGTTATCTATGGGGATTAACTTGGACTATTGCTTTATTGATTGTACCTTTTTTCCGGGTAATGATAAAGCAATTTTTGATTTCGAAAGGTTATTTTGTAAGAGATACATTAATTATTGGTTCGGGGAATAATGCCATAGAAGCCTATAATGCCTTAAAGACCGAAAATTATTTAGGATTTAACATTAAAGGATTCATTTATACAGGACATAATGAAATTTCAACTTTACAAAATAAAACGCAATTATATTCAGAACATGATGTGTTATCTTTACCTGAATCACATAATATTCAGTATATCATTGCATTAGAAGATGATGAAAGTGAGTTACAAAGTACGTGGCTGAGAAAATTGTCGGTAAAAAATTGCCGTTTTGTGTCCGTTATTCCCACTTTACGAGGTCTCCCACTATATAGTACGGATATGTCATTTTTATTTAGTCATGATGTGATGTTATTGCGTATTAATAATAATTTAGCGAAACGGTCATCAAGATTCTTAAAAAGAACCATGGACATTATTTTCTCTACATTAATTATTATTGGCTTATCACCAATGCTTTTAACGTTATATTTTCTCATCAAAAAAGACGGTGGAAATGCGATTTATGGGCATGAACGAATTGGACGAAATGGGAAGGCGTTTAAATGCTTAAAATTTAGATCAATGGTTACTAATTCTAAAGAAGTATTGGAGAAACTACTAAAAAATGATCCTAATGCTCGTGCAGAATGGGAGAAAGATTTTAAACTTAAAAATGATCCGAGAATTACCAAGGTAGGGAAGTTCATCCGTAAAACGAGTTTGGATGAATTGCCACAATTGTTTAATGTCTTAAAAGGCGAAATGAGTTTAGTCGGTCCGCGTCCTGTTATTCAAGCAGAACTTGAGCGTTATAATGCTGATGTAAATTATTATCTTATGGCAAAACCTGGTATGACTGGACTTTGGCAGGTTAGTGGACGCAATGATGTAGATTACGATACTCGAGTATATTTTGATTCTTGGTATGTGAAAAACTGGTCATTATGGAATGACATTGCCATTTTATTTAAGACAGTGAATGTTGTGTTGAAAAGAGATGGGGCTTACTGAAATATCTAGGAGATTTGTATGAAGGATCTTATCCTTAAAAGTTATATGGATGATTTTAATAAAAAACATGATTTTTCTGAATTGAAAGAAGATGACTTATTTGAACGTTTTGTGAATTTCAATATCGTTTCTAAATTATATCCGAGAGATATAGATATTGAAGAACTGTCAGTCGGGGGAAAAAGTGATACTGGAATAGATGGAATAGCAATTATTGTTAATGGTTCTATTATAAAAGAGAAAGAGGAAATCGACTTTTTTATTAAGAGTAATGGTAGTATATATGTGAAATTTATCTTTATCCAAAGTAAGAATTCTAGTCATTTTGAATTAAGTAAGATTAATAAGTTTATACTTGGTGTTAGTAACTTTTTTGAATATAATTCCTTTTTACTTGAGAATGAAACGATAGTAAGATTAAGAGAAATTAAAAATAAAATATACGATAATTCTTTAAGTTTTCATATAAAACCAGAGTTAAAACTATATTTTGTTACTACTGGAAAATGGATTGGTGATAGTGATATTGTAAATGGTGCTGAATTTAATTTAAAAGATCTAAGGAATAAAAATATATTTGCTAATGAAGATATTATTGAGTATGTAGACTTGGAAAGGTTGAAAAAATATTATCAAGAAAATAACCGAAAAATAACTAAAGAATTACTATTCAATAATAGGGTGGCTCTGCCCGAGTTGTCTGCAGGGGTTAATCAGTCATTTATTGGAACTATATCGGCAAAGGATTACATTGAGTTAATATCCGATAGTGATGGCAATATCTCTAAAGGTTTATTTTTTGATAATGTGAGAGATTATCAAGGAAATAATAAAGTAAATCAAGAAATTTGTAATACTTTAATTGATCCAAATAATAGAATATTACTACCATTATTAAATAATGGCATTACCATTATAGCAAAAAAATTAGATATGGTAGGTCAAAAGGTAAAATTATCTGATTTCCAAATTGTTAATGGATGTCAGTCTAGCTATGTTCTATTTATGAATAGGGAGAAATTAGATGAAAATATATATATTGTTGTAAAAATAATTGAGACTTTAAATCAAGATGTTATTGATAATATTATTAGAGCTACTAATAGGCAGACAGAGGTTAAAGATGAAGCGTTTGAATCTTTAAAACCATTTCATAAGGAGTTGGTAGAATATTATAAGGCTATTAACGGAAAAGTTTCTTCTAAGATTTTTTATGAAAGAAGATCTAAGGAGTATTTGAATAATCCTGATATTTCACCTTATCAAGTTATAACATTGTCAGCTCAAATTAAGTCTTATGTAGCTATGGTCTTAGAACAACCACAAAGTACTCATAGATATTTTGGGGAATTATTAGAAAGTAATAGGGAAAAAATTTTCAATCTAGATAAAGGAATGCTTCCATTATACTATATTTCGGCGTTTTTACTAAATAGACTAGAGTTAATGTTTAGAAATAAAGATATTTATTTGAAATATAAGAATTATAAATTTCATATGATTTATTTAACTTATATTATTTTGAAAAATAGAAAATTACAAGAATTAAAAATGATAGAAATGATAGATAACTATCAATATATTAAAGATGTTTTTGTTTTAACCTGTAAGATAATTAAACAAACTAAGCTCGAGAAAAAGTTAAATATTGATAAACAGAACATTAGAAATAGAGATTTTTCGGTCTATTTGAAAAAAAATCTTGATTTGTTTAAGATAGATTAAGTTAAATACAAGGAAAGAAATGAAAATCCTACTCACAGGCGGTGCGGGCTTTATCGGCTCAGCAATGGTTCGCCATATAATAAACGACACCAACGACAGCGTAATTAACGTGGATAAACTCACTTACGCTGGTAATCTTAACTCAATCAAATCGGTAGCAAATAATCCACGCTACGCCTTTGAGCAAGTGGATATTTGCGATAAAGTCGCTCTTGAGCAAGTGTTTGCGAAATATCAACCCGCTGCCGTGATGCACTTAGCCGCAGAAAGCCACGTTGATCGCTCGATTGACGGACCAGCGGCTTTTATTGAAACCAACATTATTGGTACTTACACGCTTTTAGAAGTGGCTCGTCATTATTACAACGGCTTGAGTGGCGAGAAAAAAGCAGCGTTTCGTTTTCATCATATTTCAACCGATGAAGTGTTTGGTGATTTGCACGGCACAAGCGATTTGTTCACCGAAACCACGCCTTACGCCCCGAGCAGTCCTTATTCTGCGTCTAAAGCGTCGAGCGATCACTTGGTGCGTGCGTGGCATCGTACTTACGGCTTACCAGTGGTGCTAACGAACTGTTCTAACAACTACGGGCCTTTCCATTTCCCTGAGAAACTCATTCCCTTAGTCATTCTCAATGCCATTCACGGCAAGCCATTGCCGATTTATGGCAAGGGCGATCAAATTCGGGATTGGCTATTTGTGGAAGATCACGCCCGAGCCTTGCATTTGGTGTTGAGCCAAGGCGAAATTGGCGAAAGCTATAATATCGGTGGACACAACGAGAAAACGAATTTAAGCGTGGTGGAAACCATTTGCGATATTTTGGATAGCCTAAAAGGCAGCGAAAAACTCACTAAATTTGCACCGCACTTTTCTCAAATTAACTCATTCCGTGAGTTGATTACTTTTGTGCAAGATAGACCCGGACACGACAAACGTTACGCCATTGATGCCACTAAAATGCAGCAAAAACTCGGCTGGAAACCTGTTGAGACCTTTGAAACTGGCTTGCGTAAAACCGTGGAATGGTATTTGGATAATCAAGAGTGGTGGCAAGCGATTCAAGACGGCAGCTATAATCAGCGTATCGGGCTAGGGGGCTAATATGAAAGGTATTATTCTCGCTGGCGGTTCAGGCACTCGCCTTTACCCGATTACTCGTGGTGTATCGAAGCAACTGCTACCCGTGTATGACAAACCGATGATTTATTATCCGCTTTCGGTGCTGATGCTCGCGGGCATTCGGGAAATTTTGATTATTACCACGCCTGAAGATAACGACAGTTTTAAACGCTTATTGGGCGATGGTTCAGATTTTGGTCTTTCGCTAGAATACGCTGTGCAACCGAGTCCTGACGGCTTGGCTCAGGCGTTTTTGATTGGTGAAACGTTTATTGGTAACGACAGTGTTTGCTTGGTGTTAGGCGATAATATTTTCTATGGTCAGCATTTTACCGCCAGCCTACAAGAAGCGGCTCGCTTTGTGCAAAACAAAGGGGCAGCGGTGTTTGGCTATCAAGTCAAAGATCCTGAACGTTTTGGCGTGGTGGAATTTGACGACAATTTCAAGGCGTTATCCATTGAAGAAAAACCGCTTAAACCGAAATCCGATTGGGCAGTTACGGGGCTGTATTTTTACGATAATCGCGTGGTGGAATTTGCCAAACAGGTGAAACCGTCCGCTCGTGGTGAGCTGGAAATCACCACGCTCAACGAGATGTATCTCAACGATGGCACGCTCAATGTGCAACTGCTCGGGCGTGGTTTTGCTTGGCTTGACACTGGCACGCACGAAAGCCTGCACGATGCGGCGGCGTTCGTTCGCACTATTGAAAATATCCAAAATGTGCAAGTGGCGTGTTTGGAAGAAATTGCGTGGCGAAATGGTTGGCTGACAAGCGAACAGCTAGAAACCCTTGCTAAGCCGATGGCGAAAAATGGCTATGGGCAATATTTACTTCGCTTAGCGAAAGGGGGCGAGTAATGGCAAAATTTTTGATTACTGGCTCAAAAGGGCAAGTCGGCTTTCAACTACTTAAACAGCTCTCAGGTAAAGCGGATGTGTTGGCGTTAGATCGTGATGAGTTGGATATAACGGATAAAGATGCTGTATTGCATATCGTTGAGCAATGGCGACCTGATGTCATTATTAACGCCGCCGCTCATACTGCCGTGGATCGTGCTGAAAGTGAAGCTGAACTCGCCCATCAAATTAACAGTGTCGGTGCTGAAAATTTAGCAATCGCTGCCGCTCAAGTGGGTGCAGCCATTTTGCATATTTCTACCGATTATGTGTTTGACGGCACAAAATCTGAACCTTATCTTGAAAACGATCCCGTTTGCCCGCAAAGCGTGTATGGCAAAACCAAATTAGACGGCGAAGTTGCCGTAATAAACGCTAACCCACGCCATATTATTTTGCGTACCGCTTGGGTGTTTGGTGAACACGGCAATAATTTTGTCAAAACGATGTTACGCTTAGCACAAAGCCGTGATGAACTCGGCATTGTTGCCGATCAGTTCGGCTCACCGACCTACGCAGGCGACATTGCCAAAGCGTTAATCCATATTGCCTTTGCCATTCTTAACGGCTCAACCTCCTTTGGTATCTATCATTTCAGCGGTTCGCCTTATGTAAACTGGGCGGAATTTGCTGAAGCGATTTTTAGCCAAGCCGTTTTGCAAAATGTGCTAAAAAAAGCACCGCACATTAAACAAATTACGACTGCCGACTATCCGACCCCAGCCAAACGCCCTGCAAATTCACGCTTAGATTTAAGCAAAATCAAAGTAGAATTTGGCATTGAGACGAGTGATTGGCGAAAAGCGTTAGAGAATATTCAGGCGTATGTCGCATAAGGATAAAAAATGAAAATCATTGAAACCCAAATACCCGATGTTAAATTACTTGAGCCACAAGCTTTTGGCGATGAACGTGGCTTTTTTATGGAAACCTTTCGTGATGAATGGTTTAAACAAAATGTGGCGGATCGCACTTTTGTGCAAGAAAATCATTCCAAATCCGTCAAAGGCGTACTGCGTGGTTTGCATTATCAAACAGAAAATACACAAGGAAAATTAGTGCGAGTGGTGCAGGGCGAAGTGCTAGATGTCGCCGTGGATTTACGCAAAAGTTCGCCGACTTTTGGCAAATATGTCGCCGAAATTTTATCCGCTGAAAACAAACGCCAGCTCTGGATTCCAGAAGGCTTTGCGCACGGTTTTTATGTGTTAAGCGAAACTGCGGAATTTGTGTATAAATGCACCGATTACTACAATCCAAAAGCAGAACATTCACTCATTTGGAACGATGCAACGGTTGGCATTGACTGGCAGTTGCAAAGCGAACCGAGTTTGTCAGCGAAAGACTTAATGGGAAAAACATTGCACGAGACCGTATTATTTAATTGATAAGATTAGGGCAATATCGTCATGGGTATTGCCTATATTTTATAATATAGAAATAGGTTATTTCACTGTCTAGCAAATCACTTATAACTTCGTTGAATAAGGATTTAATGCTATAATCCCCCCAATTTCCAATCTATTTAGAGAATATCCATGAAACAACTTTTCGCTACCACTGCACGTGGCTTTGAAGAATTACTGAAAGTCGAACTCACCACATTAGGGGCGACGGAATGTCAGGTGGCACAAGGTGGTGTGCATTTTATGGCTGATGATGAAACACAATACAAGGCGTTATTGTGGTCACGTTTAGCCTCACGCATTTTATTGCCGATCACACAAAGCAAAATTTACAGTGATTTAGATCTCTATTCTACGATATTATCGCAAGACTGGTTGTCGTATTTTGATGAAAGATGTCGTTTTTTAGTGGATTTTAACGGCACAAACCAAGACATTCGCCACACTCAATTTGGTGCTATGCGTGTGAAAGATGGGCTCGTGGATTATTTTGAGCGACAAGGCAAAGCTCGTCCTGATGTGGATAAAGACAATCCAGATATTCGCATTCATGCTTATTTACATCGTGAAAATTTTATCCTTTCTCTGGATTTAAGTGGTGATGCCTTGCATTTACGTGGCTATCGTGAAGAAACAGGCATGGCACCTTTGCGTGAGACGTTGGCGGCGGCTATTGTGTTACGTTCTGGTTGGAAAGCGGGAACGCCCTTACTTGATCCGATGTGTGGTTCTGGCACCTTGTTAATTGAGGCAGCTCAAATGGAGGCGAAAATTGCACCTCAGTTACATCGTATGCACTGGGGATTTGATTTCTGGAAAGGGCATAATGTCGCTGCATGGGAAAAAGTAAAAGCAGAGGCCGTTGCATTGGCTGAAACGGAATGTAATAAAAATCCGCAACCGCATTTTTACGGCTTTGATTTGGATCATCGAGTATTACAAAAAGCCCAACACAATGCACAACAGGCGGGGGTGGCACATCTCATTCAATTCAAGCAATCAGATGTGGCAGCGTTAAAAAATCCCGTATCACAAGATGAAAAAGGTACGGTGATTTGTAATCCGCCTTATGGTGAACGTTTAGGTACGACGCCGGCGTTGATCGCTTTATATTCTGTATTAGGTCAGCGTTTGAAACAACAATTTGGTGGCTGGAATGCGTCTATTTTTAGTTCAGAACAAGGCCTGTTAGATTGTTTACGATTACGTTCACATCGCCAATTTAAGGCGAAAAATGGTCCACTAGATTGTGTGCAAAAAAACTATCAAATTTCTGACCGCAGTTTGAGCGAACAAGATCCACAAAGTGCGGTACAAAATCTTGAAGTTTCGGCAAATCAGCACGTCGCAGAAGATTTTGCCAATCGATTACAAAAAAATATCAAGAAAATTGAAAAATGGGCAACGCAGCAAGGTCTACAAGCCTATCGATTATATGATGCGGATTTGCCCGATTATAATTTAGCTGTGGATCGTTATGCGGATCATATTGTGGTGCAAGAATATGCGCCGCCGAAAAATATTGATGAAAATAAAGCACGCCAACGCTTATTGGACGCAGTGACGGCTACCCTTGCTGTGACAGGGATTGAAACCAATAAGCTGATTTTAAAAGTGCGTCAAAAACAAAAAGGCAAAAATCAATATGAGAAATTAGCCAACAAAGGCGAGTATTTTTATGTGGAAGAATACGGCGCAAAATTATGGGTCAATTTGACCGATTATTTGGATACGGGATTATTTTTGGATCACCGTTTAACCCGTAAGATGCTAGGTGAAATGGCGAAAGGCAACGATTTCTTGAATTTATTTGCTTATACCGGATCCGCAACTATTCATGCTGCCTTAGGCGGGGCGAAATCGACCACGACCGTTGATATGTCAAATACCTATTTAAACTGGGCGGAGCAGAACTTAATTTTAAATGGTTTAGAGGGTAAACAGCACCGTTTAATTCAAGCAGATTGTTTGCAATGGCTAGAAAAATGTGATCGTGAATTTGATTTGATTTTTGTGGATCCGCCGACGTTTTCAAATTCTAAACGCATGGAAGATAGCTGGGATGTGCAACGGGATCATATTAAATTAATGAAAAATCTGAAACGGATTTTACGCCCAAATGGCACCATTGTTTTTTCAAATAATAAACGGGGCTTTAAAATGGATTTTGAGGGTTTAGCTGAGCTTGGATTAAGTGCGGTGGAAATTTCGCAAAAAACCTTGCCATTGGATTTTGAGCGGAATAAGCAGATTCATAATTGTTGGATAGTGAGTTTTGTTGACTAGAAAGAATAAGCTAGCTGTTTTAAACAGAAAAATCCTCAAAAAATAACCGCACTTTGAGCACAAAGTGCGGTTAAAATTTCTTTCTTTTTTTACGCTTTATTCTTCATCGCTGGGAATAAAATCACATCACGAATTGACGCAGCGTTAGCAAATAACATCGCCAAACGGTCAATGCCTAATCCCTCACCTGCTGTTGGTGGTAAACCGTGTTCAAGGGCGACCACGAAGTCATCATCTTTAAACATGGCTTCATCATCACCCGCATCTTTCGCTGCAACTTGGGCATCAAAGCGTTCCGCTTGATCTTCCGCATCGTTAAGCTCTGAGAAACCGTTACCAATTTCACGACCGCCGATAAAGAGCTCAAAGCGATCGGTCACTTCAGGATTGTCATCATTACGGCGTGCCAATGGTGAGATTTCTGCTGGGTGAGCCATTAAGAATGTTGGCTGAATTAAGTGATGTTCTGCCACTTCTTCAAAAATCGCATTAACGATAGAACCTAAGCCCCAAGATTTTTGTACTTCAATACCCAGTTTTTTGGCAACAGCTTTAGCACGATCGAAATCATAAAGATCGTCTTTTACAATGTCTTTATCTGCGCCGTATTTAAGCACGGCATCGTGCATGGTAATACGCTCAAATGGCTTGCCAAAATCAAATTCGTATTCGCCGTAAGGCACAATCGTCGTACCCAGAATATCAAGGGCTAATTTGCGTAACAATGCTTCGGTGTTATCCATTAAATCGTGGTAATCCGCATAGGCTTGATAATATTCAATCATGGTAAATTCAGGGTTATGACGCACAGAAACGCCCTCATTACGGAAGTTACGGTTCAATTCAAACACCCGTTCAAAACCACCCACCACTAAACGTTTTAAATACAACTCAGGGGCAATACGCAAGTACATATCAATGTCTAAGGCATTGTGATGGGTTACAAATGGACGTGCTGCCGCACCGCCAGGGATCACTTGCAACATTGGGGTTTCCACTTCAATAAAGCCTTTACTCAGGAAAAATTCACGCATACCTGAAATGACTTTAGAACGAATAATAAACGTGCGGCGAGAATCTTCGTTCGCAATTAAATCTAAATAACGTTGACGATAGCGGATTTCTTGATCGCTCAAACCATGGAATTTATCGGGTAATGGACGTAATGCCTTGGTTAATAATTGCACTTCATGGGCTTTAACAGTTAATTCATTGGTTTTGGTTTTAAATAATGTCCCTTTTACACCGACAATATCGCCTAAATCCCAATGTCCTACATCCTCTTTGTAAACACCTTCGGGTAAATTATCACGTGCTACATAAAGCTGAATTTTGCCGCTCATATCTTGCAAGGTGATAAATGTTGCTTTGCCCATTGCACGGCGAGTCATAATACGACCTGCCACGGCAACTTGAATGTCTTCCGCTTTTAATGCTTCGCCATCTGTACTATCGTGTTTATCATGTAAATCTTGTGCTAACGCATCACGGCGGAATGTGTTAGGGAACGCATTGCCTTTTGCTCGTAATGCTTTTAATTTCTCACGACGGACTGCCATTTCACCATGAAAATCCAGTTCTGTTGTTTGTTGTTCTGACATATTGGTACCTTTCTAATAATTAAAATTTATAAGCCAGCCTTTAGGCTTGCTTCAATAAAACGATCTAAATCGCCGTCAAGCACCGCTTGGGTATTGCGATTTTCCACGCCTGTGCGTAAATCTTTAATCCGACTATCATCTAATACATAGGAACGAATCTGACTGCCCCAGCCAATGTCGGATTTGCTTTCTTCCAAGGCTTGTTTATCGGCATTTTTCTTCATCATTTCCATTTCATACAGCTTGGCTTTGAGCTGTTTCATACATTGATCTTTGTTTTTGTGCTGCGAACGGTCGTTTTGACATTGCACCACAATACCGCTTGGAATATGGGTAATTCGCACCGCACTTTCGGTTTTATTCACGTGCTGACCACCTGCTCCCGAGGCACGATACACATCAATGCGTAAATCCGCTGGATTGATGTCAATATCAATATCATCATCAATTTCAGGGTAGATAAACGCCGCCGCAAAAGAGGTATGACGGCGATTATTGCTATCAAACGGGCTTTTACGTACTAAACGGTGAATCCCTGTTTCGGTGCGAAGCCAACCAAAGGCATATTCACCTGATACTTTAATGGTTGCTGATTTCAGACCTGCCACATCACCATCGGACACTTCCATTAATTCGGTCTTAAAGCCTTTCGATTCCGCCCAACGTAAATACATGCGTAATAACATTTCTGTCCAGTCTTGTGCCTCGGTGCCGCCTGAACCTGCTTGTAAATCTACATAACAATCGCAACTGTCGTGTTGACCGCTGAACATACGTTGAAATTCTAATTTGGCTAACTGCTGTTCTAATTCATCAAGTTCTGCAACGGTTTCATTAAAGGTTTGTTCATCTTCGCCCTCAATCGCTAATTCAAGCAAACCGTCCACGTCTTCCAAACCTTGATCGAGTTTTTTTATCGTGTTTACGACTAATTCAAGGGCAGAGCGTTCTTTGCCTAAGGCTTGGGCTTTTTCGGGTTCATTCCAGACTTCAGGCTGTTCCAATTCGGCATTGACTTCTTCTAGCCGTTCGACTTTAACATCAAAGTCAAAGATACCCCCTCAGCACTTGAGTGCGTTCGGCGAGATCGGCGATTTTGTTTTTTACTGGGTTAATTTCAAACATAATAGGATTTCTTTCATATCGTAAACCTTGGATTATAGCCTATTTAGGGGCGATTGTGTAGTAGTTGAAACAGTCTGTTATCGGTTAAATAGTTAAATTCAATAGAAAGTTGTGATAAACTAGGCGACGAATTTTAATGATAACCATGGAAAGTCAAAAATGTACAAAATTTTCACCGCAGTTTTGCTCTCATCTGTCGCAGTATATGCAGCAGCCGATAATAACGCAATTATTGCCAAGTTGAACAAAATGGGCGTGCAACAAGTTGAAGTTAAAGATTCGCCGATTTCAGGCCTAAAAACCGTGAATACGGAAGAAGGTATTTTATACGTGAGTGAAGATGCCAATTATGTGTTACATGGTAAATTGTATGAACTCACCGATAAAGGCCCCGTAGACGTGTCAGCCAAAGCCTTAATGGGGACTTTAGAAAGTTATAAACAAGATATGATCATTTACCCCGCCAAAAATGAAAAACAAGTGGTGACGGTATTTATGGATATTAGTTGTTATTATTGCCATAAACTCCATGAACAAATTAAGGCTTACAATGAGTTAGGCATTACCATTCGTTATTTGGCGTTCCCCCGTCGTGGTGTGGCGTCAAACGATCAAGTGGCACAACAAATGGAGGCGATTTTCACCGCCAAAGATCGGGTTCAAGCATTAAATGATGCGGAACAAGGCAAGTTGCCAACGCAGTTGAAAACACCGAATATGGTGGCTAAACATTATAAATTGGGCGTGGCATTGGGCGTGCAAGGCACACCGGCGATTGTCACTGAAAATGGTGAAGTGATCGGTGGTTATTTAGAACCGAAAGCATTATTGGCTGAATTAACTAAATAAGCCATAACCTAGGGTGCAGCGCATGAATTCACCCTACAATGATTAATTAATAATAACAATATTCCCGTGAATAAAATCATTCAAAGAAGAGCAGTGCCAACAGGTTCGCCTGTTTGTGATAATCCCTTATTAGATCGTTTATATCGTTCCCGTCATATTCAAAACGCACAACAATTAGATCGCACGTTGCAATCAATGTTGTCGCCACATTTACTATCAGGCATGCAAACTGCGGTGCAATTATTGGCAGATTCTCGTGATAAAAAAATCGTCATTGTGGGGGATTTTGATGCGGACGGGGCGACCAGTACGGCCTTAGCGGTATTGGCTTTGCGTCAACTGGGTTTTACGGATGTCAACTATTTAATCCCCGATCGTTTTGAACAAGGCTACGGCTTAAGCGTGGCGGTGGCGGACATGGCATGCCAACAAGGTGTGGAGGTGTTGATCACGGTAGATAATGGTGTGGCCTCTTTAGAGGGCGTGGCCTATTTAAAACAACGTGGCGTGAGCGTGGTGATTACCGATCACCATTTGCCGGCGGAACAATTACCCGGTGCTGACGCTATTGTTAACCCAAATTTAGTGGGCTGCGATTTTCCCTCTAAGTCATTAGCGGGTGTGGGCGTGACCTTTTATGTGATGTTGGCGTTGCGTGCCAAATTACGTGAAATGGGCGTATTTGACAGTAAAACCCAACCGAATTTCACTGAATTATTGGATTTAGTCGCTTTAGGCACCATTGCGGACGTGGTGCCGTTAGATCAAAATAACCGCATTTTGGCTTATCAAGGCTTGTTGCGAATTCGGGCTGAACATTGCTGTTATGGCATTCGTGCTTTAGCGGAAGTGGCGAATAAAAATATTCATCAACTCACCGCCAGTGATTTAGGTTTTTCCATTGCGCCTCGTTTAAATGCAGCCGGGCGATTGGATAATATGTCCATTGGGGTGGAATTGCTGTTAAGTAACAACATGGAACAGGCGAGATCCTTGGCGTTGGAATTGGATGAATTAAACCAAACCCGCAAAGAAATCGAGCAAGGCATGAAATTAGAGGCGTTAGAAATTTGCCGAAAATTAACCGCACTTAACCGTGAAAAACAACTGCCTTTGGGCGTGGCACTGTATCAATCGGATTGGCACCAAGGCGTGTTAGGCATTGTTGCCTCACGTATTAAAGATCAATTTCATCGCCCCATTATTGCCTTTGCACAAGATGGTGATGACGTGTTAAAAGGTTCCGCCCGTTCGGTGGAGGGCTTGCATATGCGTGATTTATTAGAACGGGTTCATCAACGCCACCCAGAGATGATTTTAAAATTTGGCGGTCATGCCATGGCAGCAGGATTAAGTATTCGAGCAGAATTATTTGAGCAATTTCAACGCAGTTTTAATGAGGTGGTCACCGAATGGTTAGGGGATGAAGAATTGCAAGGTACCTTGTGGACGGATGGCGAATTGCCCCCCTCTTTGTTCAATTTGCAAACGGCCGAAATCCTCAAACAAGCCGGCCCTTGGGGACAGGCCTTTCCGGAGCCGGTGTTTGACGGCGAATTTAAAATTTTACAACAACGCTTAGTGGGCGAACGTCATTTAAAAATGTTGTTAGAACCGAAACAGGGCGGACAACTGATTGATGCCATTGCTTTTAATGTGGATACTCGTTATTATCCTGATCAGTCGATTAAATGCGCAAAATTAGTCTATAAATTGGATATTAATGAATTCC
The DNA here is from genome assembly GCF_051851525.1 of Lonepinella sp. BR2357. Taxonomy (NCBI): domain Bacteria; kingdom Pseudomonadati; phylum Pseudomonadota; class Gammaproteobacteria; order Pasteurellales; family Pasteurellaceae; genus Lonepinella; species Lonepinella sp. BR2357. Next base: position 120,857 of record NZ_JBPDVG010000002.1, read on the forward strand.
GAGGTAATCGGGATATTCAATTATTAGTGGATTATATTGAACCGATCATGTTAGTGTAACATTATGAAATATATTGCTTTGTTATTTTTATTATGTTGGAATGCGACGGCGTGGGCGGAAGAAAACCCCGTGTCATTGGCGTCCCATAGTGAAGATCAGGCGACGGAGATGGCCGTTGAGCAAGCCGATAACAATGCGGAACCTTTTCAAGACGGCAAGGATTATTTTTCTTATAGTACGCCAGTGAATGTTCAGTTAGAAAAAGATCGTGTGAGAATTCAATCTTTTTTTGCTTATGATTGTCGAACTTGTGTGAATGTGCAAGATATTCTTACCCTCTATAAAGAGCTGAATGCGGATAAGGTGAATTATGAAGAATATCCGATTGCGACAGATGATGTCCTTTATAGCGCCCAAGTTTTTTATAGTTTACATCAATTAAAACGTGATGATGTGTCCGATCTCTTATTATTTGAAACCACGGACGCAACACGTTATGCCGAGTTGGCGAAATGGGATAATTTGTTAGCTTGGTTACAACAAAATAATATTGATCCTCAGCAATTTGACGAAATTTTTTATGCGAATCCAACCATTAAGTTAGTCAATTCAGCGATTGCTCGTACGGAAAAATATGGCGTATTCACCTATCCTTTTGTTGTGTTGGATGGTAAATATGTTTTAACCATCAGCACACTTTATAATGATGATTACACCTTTGCGGTGCTTGATTATTTGGTGAATAAATTAATGAACAACAAACAAAACGAGAAATAAATGAAGATAGGTATTGTTGGTGCTATGGCACAAGAAGTGGAAATTCTGTTAGGGTTAATGACCGAAAAAACAGAAACCAAGGTCGCAAGTGCGGTGATTTTTGAGGGAAAAATTGCGGGCAAATCCGTGGCGTTAGTCCAATCGGGTATTGGTAAAGTGGCGGCAGCGATTGGTACAACTGCCTTATTGCAAATGGCTAAACCTGACGTGGTGATTAACACAGGATCGGCCGGTGGCGTGGTCACAGGGTTAAACGTCGGGGATATTATTCTTTCCACCGAAACCGCTTATCATGATGCAGATGTGACGGCCTTTGGCTACGTGAAAGGGCAGTTACCCGCTTGTCCACCTCGTTTTATTTCTGATGAAAAATTGACCGCACTTGCAGAACGTATTGCACAACGTATTTCACAACAACAAGGCCATTCAGTACAACGTGGCTTGATTTGTTCGGGCGATAGCTTTATTGCAGGTGGCACAGCGTTAGCGCAAATAAAAGCGGATTTTCCAGCGGTTTGTGCGGTGGAAATGGAGGCGGCGGCTATTGCGCAAGTCTGCCATAGTTTTGCCGTGCCATTTGTGGTGGTGCGTGCCATTTCTGATGCGGGGGACGGCGAGGCCAGTATGTCTTTTGACGAATTTTTACCTTTGGCCGCAAAAATGTCCTCACAAATAGTATTAGGCATGTTGGCAGAGTTATAAATCAAGTAAATCGTCCCCTCTCCCTTTGGGAGAGGGCTAGGGTGAGGGTAAAATTGTGGTTAAATAACGCTTACCCAAACCCTCACCCCAACCCTCTCCCAAAGGGAGAGGGGGGTAAGTAAAAGGAAACAATAACATGAGCAAAAAACATTCATTAGCAACCGCCTTAGTGCATACAGGGCGAACTAAACGATTTACACAAGGCGCAGTCAACCCAGTGATTCAACGGGCGTCCTCTTTGGTGTTTGAGAGCCTAGCCGACAAAAAACAAGCCACGATTAATCGAGCCAAACAAGCCTTATTTTACGGACGTCGTGGCACCCTTACCCATTTTGCATTGCAAGATTTGATGTGTGAAATGGAGGGCGGGGCTGGTTGTTATTTGTATCCTTGTGGTGCGGCAGCCATTACCAACAGTATTTTGGCTTTCGTGAAAACGGGTGATCATATTTTAATGTCTGGTGCGGCTTATGAGCCTACGCAAGATTTTTGTCATCAAATGTTGAAAAAAATAGGGGTGGAAACCACCTTTTATGATCCCATGTGCGGTGCAAAAATTGCCGATTTTATGCGTCCGAATACGACGGTTGTATTCCTTGAAACACCAAGTTCATTAACCATGGAAGTGCCGGATGTACCTGCGATTGTGCAAGCGGTGAGAGCGGTGAATCCGGATGTGGTGATGATGGCGGATAATACGTGGGGCGGTGGTATTTTGTTTAAAGCCCTTGAACATGGCATTGATATTTCCATTCAAGCAGGCACCAAATATTTGGTTGGCCATTCGGATGCCATGATTGGTACGGCGGTATCGAATGTGCGTTGTTGGGACCGGTTGCGTGAACATTCCTATTTAATGGGGCAAATGGTGGATGCTGATACGGCTTATATGACGGCTCGAGGCATTCGTTCGTTAGTCGTCCGTTTTAAACAGCATGAAGAAAGTAGCGTGAAAGTTGCCATGTGGTTGGCGGAGCAACCTGAAGTAAAATCGGTTTATCACCCCGCCTTGCCAAGTTGCCCAGGTCATGAATTTTTTGCTCGTGATTTTGTGGGTTCATCTGGCTTGTTTTCTTTTGAGTTAAAACAAAAATTAACGCCACAGCAACTTTCTGATTTTATGGATCATTTTGAATTATTTAGCATGGCCTATTCATGGGGCGGCTTTGAAAGTTTAATTTTATATAACCAACCAGAAGACATTGCCAAAATTCGCCCCAATATTGACCGCACTTTAAGCGGGACGTTGATTCGTGTGCATATTGGTTTTGAGTCAGTGGATGAGTTGATTTCAGACTTAAAAGCAGGGCTGAAACGATTAAACTTGGGCTAAATATTAATAATTCGTTAACATTTGGCGGTTATTTATACTATCTCACTGTTATTTTTCGATTTTCATCAATTTTAGCGTGATTCCATCGCATTAATCGCTTAGAATAAGACAATTTACTATGAAACCTAATATATCGGGTTAAATAGTGTTCTTTTTTATTATCATCAAAAAGAGGGAAACATCATGTACTCAAAAGACGTTGAAATTACCGCAGCAAGCGGTTTACACACTCGCCCTGCCGCTCAGTTCGTAAAAGAAGCGAAAGGATTTAGTTCAGATATTACGGTGACTTCTGCGGGTAAAAGTGCAAGCGCAAAAAGTTTGTTTAAATTACAAACTTTAGGTTTAACCCAAGGTACAGTGATTACCATTTCTGCGGAAGGTGAAGATGCACAAGCCGCTGTGGATCATTTAGTGGCATTAGTCCCTACTTTAGAATAATTTTAGTTTAGCCATATACATTTTCTTCTCTTCATGGATTTGTTGCATTAAGAGAAGTGGGATGTTGTGGCTTTTATTTTATTACCCTTTCATTTTAGTCAGAAGGTAAATTATGATTTCAGGAATTCCAGCCTCTCCAGGTATTGTTTTCGGTAACGCACTCGTCCTTAAAGAAGAAAAAATTGTGCTTGATATGCACAAAATTACAGATGATAAAATTGATGAAGAAATTGCTCGTTTTTATCAAGGACGCACGGACGCCGTTGAACAACTTAGTTCTATTCGTGATCGTGCATTTAAATCCTTAGGGGAAGATAAAGCCGCCATCTTTGAAGGTCATTTGATGATTTTAGAAGACGAGGAATTGGAAGAAGAAATCATTGATTATTTACGTTCAAATAAAGTCAATGCAGCCGTGGCAGCGAGCAAGATTATCGATCAGCAAGTGACCATGTTGTCTGAAATTGATGATGAATATTTAAAAGAACGTGCCGGTGATATTCGGGATATTGGTAATCGTTTGATTAAAAATATTCTTGGCATGAAAATTGTGGATTTAGGTGATATTAATGAAGAAGTGATTTTGGTTGCTTATGATTTAACGCCATCTGAAACGGCACAGTTAAATTTAGATAAAGTGTTAGGTTTTATTACGGATATTGGTGGTCGTACTTCGCACACGTCCATTATGGCGCGTTCTTTGGAATTACCGGCGATTGTTGGGACAAATAATGTCACTGAATTAGTTAATACAGGTGATTTTTTAGTATTAGATGCGGTGAATAACCAAGTATTAGTTAATCCAACGCAAGCTGAAATCGACTCGTTAAAAGCGGCACAAGAAAAATTAGCCGCCGAAAAAGCCGAACTGGCCAAATTAAAAGATTTACCGGCCATGACATTAGACGGTCATCGTGTGGATGTGGTGGCCAATATTGGGACCATTCGTGATTGTGATGGTGCGGATCGTAATGGGGCAGAGGGTGTTGGTTTATACCGTACTGAGTTCCTATTTATGGATCGTGATCAGTTACCAAGCGAAGAAGAACAATTTATCGCTTATAAAGAAGTGGTTGAAGCCATGAATGGTCGTCTTGTGGTATTGCGTACCATGGACATTGGTGGTGATAAAGAATTACCGTATTTAAATTTACCTAAAGAAATGAATCCATTCTTAGGTTGGCGTGCGATTCGTATTGCGTTAGATCGTCGTGAAATTTTAACCGCACAATTACGTGCCGTGTTACGAGCCTCCGCCTTTGGTAAATTAGCGGTGATGTTCCCAATGATTATTTCGGTGGAAGAAATTCGTGAGCTGAAATCTGTTATTGAAACCTTGAAACAAGCATTACGCAACGAGGGCAAAGCCTTTGATGAAAATATTCAAATTGGTGTGATGGTGGAAACCCCGTCAGCGGCGGTGAATGCCAAATTCTTAGCCAAAGAAGTGGATTTCTTCAGTATTGGTACCAATGACTTAACCCAATATACCTTAGCGGTTGACCGTGGTAATGAAATGATTTCTCACTTATACAATCCATTGGCACCGTCAGTGTTAGGCCTCATCAAACAAGTGATTGACGCCTCTCATGCGGAAGGCAAATGGACTGGCATGTGTGGTGAATTAGCCGGTGATGAACGGGCCACTGTCTTATTGTTAGGTATGGGCTTAGACGAATTCAGTATGAGTGCCATTTCTGTGCCAGCCATTAAGAAAATTATTCGTAACGTCAATTATCAAGATGCCAAAGCATTAGCAGAGCAAGCGTTACAACAACCAACTGCGGTGGAAATTGAGAAATTAGTAGACGATTTCTTAAAAGAAAACGCATTTAATTAGATACAAAGCAAAGATTTTGGGTTAGAATATGCGCAAAATCTTTGTTCATATAGCAAGCAGGAGAGTAAAAAATGGGATTTTTTGATAAATTATTTGGTGCAAAAGAAAGTCACGCTGTTGAAGTGGAAATCTATGCGCCACTTTCAGGTGAAATTGTGAATATTGAAGATGTACCAGATGTCGTTTTCTCTGAGAAAATTGTTGGTGACGGTATTGCAATTCGCCCAAACAGTAACAAAATTGTAGCACCCGTTGATGGTGTGATTGGTAAAATCTTTGAAACCAACCATGCGTTTTCAATGGAATCTAAAGAGGGCGTTGAATTATTCGTTCACTTTGGTATTGATACCGTGGAATTAAAAGGTGAGGGCTTTACCCGTGTGGCTAAAGAGGGCCAAACCGTTAAACGTGGTGACACGGTGATTGAATTTGATCTTGCTTCATTAGAACAAAGAGCAAAATCTGTGTTAACCCCAGTGGTGATTTCTAATATGGACGAAATCAGCCATATTAGTAAAAAAGTGGGTGATGTGGTTGCCGGTGAATCGGTGGTTTTAGTATTGAAAAAATAATACGATATTATTTATTTAAAGGCTCGCCATTGGCGAGCTTTTCTATTTTTAACGCCGTAAAAATCAATGTATAGCGATAGATTGAATGTAAAATAAGCGATTGTGTTGTAAAAATGTAACGTAGATCACAAATTTGTAACTTTCTTCTGTTTTTATTTTGAGATTCTTATAGAATACCCGACCTATTTGCCGTGTTTTTTTAGAGAGGTTTCTATGGCGTTATTTTTAAGTATTTTTCCTATTGCGTTGCTCATTTATTTAATGGTTAAACGCAATCCTGTTCCGTCCTATATTGCATTGCCAATGATTGCAATATTAGTTTATTTAATTAAAGTTTTTTATTTTGACGCTGACTTAGTGTTGGTTAACGCCAATGTAGTATCGGGCTATCTTTCCACCTTAGTGCCGATTACGGTGATTTTTGGTGCGATCTTATTCCACAGAACATTGGAAGATTCTGGTGCCATTAATACCTTGCGTAAATGGTTAGCCACCATCAATCCAAATCCAGTGGCACAATTAATGATTATTGCATGGGCATTTGCTTTTATGCTTGAGGGCGCCAGTGGTTGGGGCACACCGCCTGCTATTGCAGCACCGATCTTAATTGGTTTAGGGTTTAAACCGTTCCGTGTGGCTTGTTTAGCGTTAGCCATGAACTCCATTCCTGTGTCTTTTGGTGCGGTAGGTACGCCAACGTGGTTTGGCCTTTCGCCACTCAATTTGCCCGCTGAACAAATTCTTGAAATCGGTGGCATGACAGCGTTAATCCATGCCGTAGCCGCTTTAGTGATCCCTGTGATTGCGTTATTATTTGTAGTAGAGTGGAAAGACGTTAAACGTAACATTATTTTCGTTTACATCAGTATTCTTTCTTGTGTGGTTCCCTATGTATTACTCGCACAATTTAACTATGAATTTCCATCATTGGTGGGTGGGGCAATCGGTTTATTAATTTCTATTGCCGTGGCTAATTTTGGTATTGGTTTAGTGAAAACGGAGGCTTCTGAGTATGCAGCAGCCGTGACGAAAGGTGAAGTATTTAAAGCATTATCGCCAACCTTATTGCTTATTACGTTGTTAATTTTAACTCGTTTACCGCAATTACCTTTTAACGCCATGATTCAAGATAAAACACCATGGATCAATGCGTCATGGGGCTATTTAGGTGATTTTGCGATTACCAAAGGTTTAGTGTTTTCATTAAGTAATATTTTTGAAACCGGTGTATCGGATAACTACCGTTTACTTTATGTACCGGCGTTAATTCCGTTTGGTGTGGTATCATTACTGACTTTCTTCATTTATCGTTTAAGTGTAAAATCCGTACACCAAATTGCCATGCGTAGCATTAAACAAGGTATCCGACCATTCTGGGCCATGTTTGGTGCTTTGGTGATGGTGAAATTAATGACCATGGGTGGTGACAGTTCAATGGTGAAAATTATCGGTACAGGTTTTGCCAATGTTGCCGGTGAATCTTGGACCTATTTCTCCGCTTACTTAGGGGCTATTGGTGCATTCTTCTCTGGTTCAAATACTGTATCTAACTTGACCTTTGGTGGCGTCCAAATTTCCACTGCAGAATTAGCCGGCTTAAATGTTTCGCTTATTTTGGCTTTGCAATCTGTGGGCGGTGCCATGGGGAATATGATCTGCGTAAATAACATTATTGCGGTAAGCACCATTGTGAATTTACCAAACCAAGAGGGTGAGATCTTGAAGAAAACCGCGATCCCAATGTTTATTTATGGCATCATTGCGGCACTGGCAGCGACCTTTATTGTGCCAATGTTCTATTCGATTTAACAAAATAATAATTTATCAGAGAGGTATAAAATATGATTATTTCATCAGCCAATGACTACCGTGAAGCGGCCAGACGCAAAGTTCCGCCATTTATGTTCCATTATGCGGACGGCGGTTCTTATGCAGAACGTACCTTAGAACGCAATGTGACGGATTTAGCCGATATTGCGTTAAGACAACGTGTATTAAAAGATATGTCACAATTAGACACGGAAATTGAGCTATTTGGCGAAAAATTATCGATGCCTGTGGCATTAGCGCCTGTCGGTGCATTAGGTATGAATGCCCGTCGTGGAGAAGTGCAAGCGGCACAAGCGGCGGATAATAAAGGCATTCCATTTACGCTATCTACCGTGTCGATTTGCCCGATTGAAGAAGTGGCGCCGGCCATTAAACGCCCAATGTGGTTCCAACTTTATGTGTTGAAAGATCGTGGCTTTATGAAAAATGCCTTGGAACGTGCGAAAGCCGCCGGTTGTTCTACCTTGGTATTTACTGTGGATATGCCAACCCCAGGCGCTCGTTATCGTGATATGCACTCAGGCATGAGTGGCCCATATAAAGAAATTCGCCGTGTATTACAAGGTATCACTCATCCATTTTGGGCATGGGACGTAGGGATCAATGGTAAACCTCATACCTTAGGCAATGTATCCACTTATATGGGTAAACCAATCAATTTAGATGATTACATCGGTTGGTTAACTCAAAACTTTGACCCGTCAATTTCTTGGAAAGATTTAGAGTGGATCCGTGAGTTCTGGGATGGCCCAATGGTGATCAAAGGCATTTTGGATCCCGAAGATGCGAAAGATGCGGTGCGTTTTGGTGCTGATGGTATTGTGGTATCAAACCACGGTGGTCGCCAACTTGATGGCGTGCTTTCTTCAGCCCGAGCCTTGCCACCGATTGCGGATGCGGTGAAAGGGGATATTAAAATCCTTGCTGATTCGGGCATTCGTAATGGATTAGACGTCGTACGTATGATCGCATTAGGGGCAGATGCCACCATGCTTGGTCGTTCATTTGTCTATGCCCTTGGTGCGGCGGGCCGTGCAGGGGTGGAAAATATGTTGGATATTTTCAAAAAAGAAATGCGTGTCGCCATGACCTTAACCAGTAATCAACGGATTAGCGACATTACGTCTCGTGCGCTTGTGGATTACGAAAAGTTATTGACTGACGCCACAAAATAACCCTGAAAAAATCACCGCACTTTCTGCGGTGATTTTTCTTTTAGGGGCGATTCAACGGGAGGAACGGTTAAAGTGCGGTCAAAATTTTACTTATTTCGTGATATTTCAAAAAAATAATGTTAAAATTTAGTGAAATATCGCTATGCTTGATTAAAAAAATCTAATAAAATTTAAAAAATTTTTTAAATGGATGAGAAAAGCGCATTCACTAATCAAGAGAGTAGCAATTTAGTTATCCACCCGTCGTTTGGCAACAGGCTAAACATAATTTTATTAACATCAAAATAAGGAAAAGACTATGTCAGAAATCGTGAAGAATGACGTAGATCCAATCGAAACTCAAGATTGGCTATTGGCGATTGATTCAATTATTCGTGAAGAAGGCACAGAACGAGCTCAGTTTATTGTTGAGCAAATCATGCAACATGCTCGTAGCCAAGCCGTTCCTCTCCCAGCCGGTGCAACCACCGCTTATGTAAATACCATTCCTGCCTCAGAACAACCTCCTTACCCAGGTAACAAAGATATTGAACGTCGTGTTCGTTCTGCAGTGCGTTGGAATGCGATTGCCATGGTATTACGTAGTCAGAAAAAAGATTTGGATTTAGGTGGCCATATTTCTACCTATCAATCTGCGGCCTCTATGTATGAAGTGTGCTATAACCATTTCTTTAAAGCGGCGACGGAAAAAGACGGCGGCGATTTAATTTTCTCTCAAGGCCATGCGGCACCCGGTATTTATGCTCGTGCTTTCGTTGAGGGACGTTTAACCGAAGAACAACTCGATAATTTCCGTCAAGAAGCCTTTGTGGATGGATTATCTTCTTATCCACACCCGAAATTAATGCCTGAATTCTGGCAATTCTCTACCGTATCTATGGGATTAGGCCCAGTGAATGCGATTTATAGCGCCCGTTTCTTAAAATATTTACATAACCGTAATTTAAAAGATACCTCTAACCAAAAAGTCTATGCGTTCTTAGGCGACGGTGAAATGGACGAAATCGAATCTAAAGGGGCGATTACGGTTGCCGCACGTGAAAAATTAGATAACTTAATTTTTGTGATTAGCTGTAATTTACAACGTTTAGATGGCCCAGTACATGGTAACGGTAAAATCGTTCAAGAATTAGAGGGCTTATTCAGCGGTGCAGGTTGGGAAGTCATTAAAGTATTATGGGGCAGCAGTTGGGATAAATTATTTGCCAAAGATACCTCTGGTAAATTAGCGCAATTAATGATGGAAGTGGTGGATGGCGACTACTTAACATTCAAGTCCAAAAATGGTGCTTATGTGCGTGAACACTTCTTCGGTCGTTATCCAGAAACTGCGGCATTAGTGGCTGACTGGACTGATGATGAAATTTGGGCATTACGCCGTGGTGGTCATGACAGTGAAAAAATGTATGCAGCCTTTGCTAAAGCGCAAAAAGCCGACAAACCGGTGGTGATTTTATCACACATGGTAAAAGGTTATAAAATCCCAGAGGCGGAAAGTAAAAACACCGCTCACCAATCGAAAAAAATGTCATTGGATAGCTTAAAAGGTTTCCGTGATCATTTCCATTTGCCATTAACTGATGAGCAAGTTGAAAAATTAGAATACATCAAATTTGCAGAGGGTTCAGAAGAATATGAATATCTGCACAACCACCGTAAAGCCTTAAATGGTTATGTGCCGGCACGTCGTAAAGCATTTGATGTGGAATATAAAGTACCTGCCTTGTCAGAATTCCAAGCCTTGTTAGAGGAACAGCCACGTGGTATTTCTACCACGATGGCATTCAGCCGTGTGTTAAACACCTTATTAAAAGACAAAAATATCGGTAAAACTATCGTGCCGATTATTGCGGACGAAGCTCGTACTTTTGGTATGGAGGGATTATTCCGTCAAATCGGTATTTACAGCCCCGCAGGTCAAAACTATGTTCCATCTGACCGTGAATTAGTGGCTTACTATCGTGAGGCAACAGATGGTCAAGTATTGCAAGAGGGTATCAACGAATTAGGGGCCACCGCCTCTTGGGTCGCCGCAGCAACCTCTTACTCTGTCAATAACTTACCAATGATTCCATTCTTCGTGTATTACTCCATGTTTGGTTTCCAACGTGTGGGCGATATGATGTGGTTAGCCGGTGACCAATTAGCTCGTGGTTTCATGATCGGCGGTACATCAGGCCGTACAACCTTAAACGGTGAGGGCTTACAACATGAAGATGGCCACAGCCATATTCAAGCGGGCGTGATTCCAAACTGTATCACTTACGATCCAGCCTTTGCCTTTGAAGTGGCCGTGATTATCCAAGACGGTATCAACCGTATGTACGGTGAAAAACAAGAAAACGTGTTCTATTACATCACCACCTTAAACGAAGTGACTGAACAACCTGCTATGCCAGCCGGTGCAGAGGAAGGTATTCGTAAAGGTTTGTATAAATTTGAAACCGTACAAGGTAAAGGCAAAGGCCACGTTCAATTATTAAGTTCTGGTGCCATTATGCGTCATGTGCGTACAGCGGCTCAAATCTTAGCCAATGACTACGGTGTGACAGCAGATGTATTCAGTGCGCCATCATTCAATGAATTAGGCCGTGAGGGAGCAGACGCAGTACGTTGGAACTTATTACACCCAACCGAAACACAACGTGTACCTTATGTGGCACAAGTCTTAGCGGATTTACCAACGGTCGCATCCACTGACTATATGAAACTTTATGCGGAACAAATCCGTGCTTATGTACCAAGCAAACACTATCATGTGTTAGGGACAGATGGTTTTGGTCGTTCAGATGGTCGTGAAAACTTACGTGAACACTTTGAAGTGAATGAGTATTATGTGGTTGTGGCTGCATTATCTCAATTAGCGAAAGAAGGCACCATTGAGGCGAAAGTGGTTGAACAAGCCATTGAAAAATACGGTTTAAAAACGGAACGTGTTAATCCGTTATACGCTTAATAAAATCATTGCATAACGTGGGAGAGATTTTCTCTCCACGTTATCATAATTTATGAGAATGGTTTTAAAGTGCGGTGAAAAAACAGCTATTTTTGTCTGTTAACCGCAAGCACAGAGAAGGAAGATAAAAATGTCAAAACAAATTCAAGTGCCAGATATTGGTAGTGATGAAGTCACCGTAACGGAAGTGATGGTGAATGTGGGCGATACCATTGCGGTGGATCAATCCATTATTAATGTTGAGGGGGATAAAGCCTCAATGGAAGTTCCTGCCCCTGAGGCCGGTGTCGTAAAAGCGGTTTTAGTGAAAGTGGGCGACAAAGTGTCAACAGGCACGCCAATGCTCGAATTAGAGGCGGCCGGTGCAGCACCTGCTGCTGAAGCACCAAAAGCCGAAACCGCACCTGCGGCAGCGCCAACTGCCTCCGCAGTGGTTGAAGTGAATGTGCCAGATATTGGATCTGACGAAGTTAACGTGACCGAAATCATGGTTAAAGTGGGTGATAAAGTCGAGGTGGATCAATCTATCATTAACGTTGAGGGTGACAAGGCCTCTATGGAAGTGCCAGCCCCAATCGCAGGCGTGGTGAAAGAAATCTTAATCAATGTTGGTGATAAAGTGGCCACCGGTAAATTGATTATGAAATTTGAAACTGGCTCTTCCCCTGCAGCGGCTGCACCTGTTGCACAAGCGCCTGCGGCGGCTCCTACACAATCTGCCGTGAAAGAGGTTAATGTCCCAGATATCGGTTCTGATGAAGTTAACGTGACTGAAATTATGGTCAACGTCGGCGACAGTATCAGCGAAGAACAATCTTTAATTACCGTTGAGGGCGATAAAGCCTCAATGGAAGTGCCTGCACCGTTTGCCGGTGTGGTGAAAGAAATTTTAGTGAAATCAGGCGATAAAGTATCGACAGGTTCATTAATTATGAAATTTGAAGTGGCGGGTGCCGCACCTGCACCCGTTGCACAAGCTGCAGCGCCAGCACCAAGTGCGCCACAATCTGCGCCAGCCGCCCCTGCACAATCTCTTGCGCCTGTCAATCAAGATAGCGTGACAGCAAGTAGCACCTTTGCGCATGCAACACCAGTGGTTCGTCGTTTAGCCCGTGAATTTGGCGTGAACCTTGATAAAGTGAAAGGTACAGGTCGTAAAGGTCGTATCTTAAAAGAGGACGTTCAAGCCTACGTGAAAGCAGCGATTGCAGCGCTTGAAAGTGGTGCGTCAGCAAATTCAGGTGCCGCCAATGGTGCCGGTTTAGGCTTGTTACCATGGCCAAAAGTTGACTTCAGCAAATTTGGTGAAGTGGAAGAAGTTGAGTTAACACGTATCAACAAGATTTCTGGTGCGAACTTACACCGTAACTGGGTGATGATTCCACATGTGACGCACTTTGATCGTGCGGATATTACGGATTTAGAAGATTTCCGTAAAGAGCAAAACAAATTAGCGGAAAAACAAAAACTCGACGTGAAAATCACTCCAGTGGTATTTATCATGAAAGCCGCTGCCAAAGCCTTGGAGGCATTCCCTCGCTTTAACAGCTCCATTTCTGAAGATGGCCAACGCTTAACCTTGAAAAAATATGTCAATATCGGCGTGGCCGTGGACACACCAAACGGTTTAGTGGTGCCAGTGTTCAAAGATGTGAACAAAAAAGGCATTATCGAGCTTTCCCGTGAATTGATGGAAGTGTCCAAAAAAGCCCGTGCAGGTAAATTAACTGCCTCTGATATGCAAGGTGGCTGTTTCACCATTTCCAGTATCGGTGGCTTGGGTACCACTCACTTTGCACCGATTGTCAATGCACCTGAAGTCGCTATTTTAGGGGTATCTAAATCTGAAATGGCACCAGTGTGGAACGGTAAAGAATTTGCTCCACGCTTGATGTTACCTTTATCCTTATCTTTCGATCACCGTGTGATTGATGGTGCCGATGGAGCAAGATTTATTAGCTTTATTGGTGGTGTATTAGCAGACTTACGCCGTTTGGCAATGTAATTAACGGTATACAAAAGTGCGGTATTTTTTCACCGCACTTTTATACAAGGAGAACACATGAGTAAAGAAATTAAAACACAAGTCGTCGTATTAGGTGCGGGTCCTGCGGGTTATTCAGCGGCTTTCCGTTGTGCGGACTTAGGTTTAGAAACCGTGCTTGTTGAACGTTATTCCACTTTAGGTGGGGTTTGTTTGAACGTGGGTTGTATTCCATCTAAAGCCTTATTACACGTTGCCAAAGTGATCGAAGATGCGAAACATGTTGAACATCATGGGGTTTCTTTTGGCGAACCGACCATTGATTTAGACCAAGTCCGTGCCGGTAAAGACGGTGTGGTTAGCCGCTTAACGGGTGGTTTAGCGGGCATGGCCAAAATGCGTAAAGTGAACGTTGTTGAGGGTTGGGCAAGATTTGTCGATAGCCACACTTTAGAGGCGAAAGACCGTGAGGGTAACCCAACCACAATCAAATTTGATAATGCGATTATTGCCGTGGGTTCACGCCCAATTCAATTACCGTTTATTCCACATGAAGATCCACGTGTTTGGGATTCCACAGATGCCCTTGCATTACGTGAAGTGCCAAAACGTTTGCTTGTCATGGGTGGTGGTATTATCGGTTTAGAAATGGGGACCGTGTACAGTTCGTTAGGTTCACAAATTGATGTGGTGGAAATGTTTGATCAAGTGATCCCTGCCGCAGATAAAGACATTGTGAAAATCTACACCAAACGCATTGAGAAAAAATTCAACCTGTTACTTGAAACCAAAGTGACGGCCGTGGAAGCCAAAGCAGATGGTATTCACGTTTCCATGGAGGGCAAAGGCGCCAACGAAACTCGTGTGTATGATGCGGTGTTAGTGGCGATTGGTCGTACGCCAAACGGTAAATTAATTGAGGCCGAAAAAGCAGGTATTGAAGTAGATGAACGTGGTTTCATTCGCACCGACAAACAAATGCGTACTAACGTGCCACATATTTATGCGATTGGCGATGTAGTGGGTCAACCAATGTTAGCGCACAAAGGCGTTCACGAGGGACATGTGGCCGCCGAAGTGATTGCGGGCAAAAAACATTACTTCGATCCGAAAGTGATCCCATCTATTGCTTATACTGAGCCAGAAGTGGCTTGGGTCGGTAAAACCGAAAAAGAATGTAAAGCAGAAAATCTAAACTACGAAGTGGCCAACTTCCCATGGGCGGCGTCTGGTCGTGCGATTGCCTCTGACTGTGCAGATGGTATGACCAAGTTGATTTTCGATAAAGACAGCCACCGTATTTTAGGGGGCGCCATTGTGGGCACCAACGCCGGTGAATTGTTAGGTGAAATAGGTTTAGCCATTGAAATGGGTTGTGATGCGGAAGACATTGCGTTAACCATTCATGCTCACCCAACTTTACATGAATCTGTTGGTTTAGCGGCGGAAGTCTTTGAGGGATCTATTACTGACTTACCAAATGCAAAAGCCAAGAAAAAATAATGTCTTGCGCTAAAAAATAAGAAAATAGGCACCGCACTTTTTTAAAGTGCGGTGATTTTTTTTAGATTTTTCTTTTTTGTTTAGACAATAAATTGAATAAAAATGAGAAATTTACCTTAAAATTTGCATAAATCATGAATAAAGTCTGGCTATTATGAATATAATCGGGTAGTATTCAAGATGTTTTTGATTTTGAATAGATAATTATGTTAAAGAAGATATTAATGTTAGTCAGCTTGCTGATGTTGACGGCTTGCTCAACGAGTTCGAGGCCACAGGCCAAGGCAGTCAGTCAATCAGACGACGCTGAATTGACCCATTTAATTGTGGGCTTGAAAACCAATAAACCCAATTTGAATGTGTCGGTGAGTTCATCTCATTCGCCCGCACAATATAAAAATCTAGAATCCGTTTACAACCAATGGGCGGGTACTCGCTATCGTTTAGGTGGCACGGGAGTACGTGGTATCGATTGTTCTGCGTTTATGCAAAAAACCTTTGCCATAGCCTTTGGTATGACGTTGCCACGCTCAACTTCTGAACAGCAATATTTAGGCAAGCGAATTCAAAAGAACGAATTAAAGAAAGGGGATTTAGTGTTTTTCCGTAAAAATCGCCATGTGGGGGTTTATATGGGAAATGGGCGCTTTATGCACGCCAGTACGAGTCAGGGGGTCATCATAAGTTCATTAAGTGAAAATTATTGGGCCAGAACCTACACCCAATCTCGCCGTATTCTGTAAAAGAACGGTTATCGCTATTTTACCAATGTGTTGATAACCTTGATGATTATTTAAATATAAACCTATTTAAAAATCATCAACTATTTTCTAAAAAACCATTGTATTTATTTTTATCTACGGTAACATCAGAATAAAAAATAAATATAATAAAAAAGGAGTTTAATATGCTCAGTAATAAAATTAAATTAGGTTTAATTTGTGGTTCTTTATTTTTTATTTCACAAAATGCTTTTTCTGCTGGTTGTCAAGATTTTGCAATAGGTAAAAATATGTATTGCACCCCAGATGGTTCAAGATTATTTAAATATGGTGAAGTAACTCAAGAAATGAAGAATATCAAAAGCACTTTCAGGGGAAAAACCTACACCTATAAGGATTTAATAAAACCTTTAAATCCAGATGAATTAGTAGGAATCGAAGAATTTAAAAATAAAATTCGTAGTTTTAATAACTCATTAGAAGAGAATTTAAACAAATTGAATAATTACTCTCAATTTGAACAACTTCTTAAAGTTAGAGGGGATTATCTGGAAGAAATTCTAAATAATAAATTCTATAATAACAGCATTATTAATAATCTGATTGATATAGATAGAAAAATAATCTCTCTTTTTGACAAATTCAAGGTTACCCAAGAAAATCAAAAACTATTTAAAACAGGTTCAGCAGAAAAGCATAAAACTTTAGAAATCATGAATAATTATATAAAGTATCAATCATTTTGAGCCTATAATAAAATTTGTGTTTCTACATCAACTTTCTTCCATTCACTAGGCTCTATTAAATGCTGAATTACATATTGAACTAATTCAAACCCTTTCAACATATTCAACTGTTGCAAATTAAACTGCTGACCAGTTTTAATTTCCTGCTGTTGCTTTTTAGCCTGTTCCTTTTTTTCTTCCAAATTTTGTACCAAATTAGCCACCACATTCATCACATTAAATAAATTTTCAATATCTTTTTCATCATTAATCATGCGCTAAACGACGGATAACCAAATTTGCCATCATCTCAATATGTGCCTTGTTGGCATTTAAGGCGGGAATATATTGATAGCGTTTGCCCCCGTTTTCCAAGAAATAGCCTCGGTTTTCTTGGTCAATTTCTTCTAAGGTTTCTAAACAATCTGCTGAAAAACCCGGGCAAATGACGGCCAGTTTTTCAATGCCATTTTTGGCTGCGGTTTGCATAAATTCGTCCGTGTAGGGCTGCAACCATTCTTCTTTACCAAAACGAGATTGGAACGTCATGTTCCATTGGGTTTCCACCAGTCCTAATTTATCCACCACGGCCAAGGTGGTTTGGCGACAATGTTCAGGGTAATAATCACCTCGCTGTTCATAGCGAACGGGAATGCCATGATAAGAAAATAGCAAAAAGTCATCCTCTTGCATCTGTGCTCGAATACTGTTGGCGAGCGCATTGATATAATGTTCATCTAAATGATAAGAGTGAATAAATTCAAACGGCACAATATGGCGTTGGCTTTTTAGGGCTTGCGCAAAGGCGTCCAATACAGAGGCCGTGGTGGTGCTGCTGTATTGCGGATACAGCGGTAACACAATGATTTTTTCCACTTTTAAATCAGTTAATTTTTGCACCGCACTTTGCATACTTGGATTGCCGTAAGTCATGCCAAGTTCAACGATAATATTTTGATTTTTATCCGTAAAATAATCTTGCAACGCCT
This sequence comes from Lonepinella sp. BR2357, assembly GCF_051851525.1. Taxonomy (NCBI): domain Bacteria; kingdom Pseudomonadati; phylum Pseudomonadota; class Gammaproteobacteria; order Pasteurellales; family Pasteurellaceae; genus Lonepinella; species Lonepinella sp. BR2357. The sequence continues at coordinate 138,406 of NZ_JBPDVG010000002.1, forward strand.
GTTTTTGTTGTAAACTCGTGGCGAGTAAGGGGGAGCCTTGCGCTGTCCATACGGCTTGATAATTTTTGGCAACACGCTTAGATCGTTTCGGGAGAATGAGGCCATTTAAAATAGGCCACCAACGCCATTTGGGTAAATCCACTACACGAGGATCACTTAAGAACTGGCGTAAATAGGGCTTGATCGCTTGCGCTGTGGGGGCGTCAGGCGTGCCGAGATTGGCGAGTAATACACCGACTTTTTTATTCATTATGGATCACCGAAAGGGTTAAACGAGAAACGCAACAGAGTTTATGTTCTTCATTGCGAATATCAATTTGCCAAATCTGTAAGGTGCGGCCAATTTTTACTGCGGTAGCCCGTGCCGTGACGGTTTCGCCTTTATACACAGGGCGTAAATGGCTCGCATTGATTTCTGCTCCCACCACCGCTTGTTGGTTTTCCGTGCAACAATGTCCCGCTGCCGATCCCACGGTTTCCGCCAGAGCGGCGGAAATCCCGCCATGTAAAATTCCGACGGGTTGCATGGTTTTTTCATTGACGGGCATACGGGCTTCAAGCCAATCTTCGCCTTTGGCACTAAATTCAATGCCTAAATGTTGAACAGCACAGTTGATACAGGCTTGATTGAGATCATCAAGGGTAAATTCACGTTTCCAAATACTCATAATTTTCCTAATTAAATAACGTTAATAATGCTTGAACGGGGTGTTTTGGCTTAAAATGCTCAAAACGATTCACTTGGCTACGGCAAGAATAACCCGTGGCTAAACAGCGTTCTGGATTTTTGCCTTGTAATTTCGTTTGCCAAGATTGCTGATAAATATCTTTTGACATGGTTTGATTATTTACATCATGCCCGAACACACCAGCCATACCACAACAGCCGACATTTTGCACTTGCAAGGTTTCACCAAAGGCCGCAAAAATTTGTTGCCATTGTTGCGGACTGGTTGGCATTAACGTGGATTCGGTACAATGCGCAAATAATTGCCAAGTTTCTTTGGGTGACGGTGCGTCTAAACTGCGGTGAAAATCTTGCAATTTTTTCACCGCACTTTCAATCTGGGTGGAATGCAGTTGTGACATTAGCCACTCGTGAGCGGTGATAACTTGAAATTCCCCTCGATCTTCGCCTAAGGTTTCCTTATATTCGTCCCGATAGGACAACACAATGGCGGGATCCACGCCCACCAACGGCACGCCTAATTTTGCCACACGATTTAAAAAGTCGGCTTGATGTTTGGCAGTGCGAGCAAATTGCCCTAAAAAGCCTTTGATATGTTGCGCTTTACCGTTCGGTTTAAAGGGGAGCAAAATTGCCTGATAGCCAAGTTTTTGGCACAAGGCCACAAAATCACGTACCACTTTGGCATCATAATAAGAGGTATAAGGATCTTGTACGATCAACAACATATTGGCTTTGGCAACCTCGGATAGGTTTTCCAACTGTTCTAAGGTTTGCCCTTGATAGCCAATTTCCACTAATTGTTGTTGTAAATTCGGTTGTGATAACAGTGGTAAATCCACCATGCCTAAGGTTTTTTCCACCATTTTTTGCACCGGTTTTAATTGGGTGAAAAAATTAAAAAATTGCGGCGCTTTCGCCATATAAGGGGCGGCAATTTCTAAATTCGCCACCACATAATCTTTAGCGGGGCGCAAATAGCGTTGATGATAAAAATAGAAGAATTTGGCACGGAAACTTGGCACGTCAATTTTAATTGGGCATTGGCTAGCGCAGGCTTTGCACGCCAAACAGGTATCCATGGCAAATTTGACTTCGTGGGAAAAATCATATTCCTGTTTTTGCTTGAAAGAATGGCGGATTTTTTGCACAAATTCGGCCAGTTTAATGGACGATTTTTTGAATTCTAATTGCTCCGGTTGCACCTGTTCATTTGCCATTAAACGCAACCATTCACGCACCATTGCCGCCCGCCCTTTCGGCGAAAACACCCGATTTTTGCTCACTTTCATGGACGGACACATGACGCTATGCACATCAAAATTAAAGCACAATCCGTTGCCATTACAATTCATGGCGCCTTTAAATTCTTCCCGCATTTTAATTGGAATTTGTCGATCTTGATCGGCACGCATTGGCGAAAGCAAACCATACAGCTCGTCCGTACAGTCTAACGGCATGCAAATTTTACCGGGGTTTAACCGATTTTGGGGGTCAAATAAGGTTTTCACATAACGCAATTCTTGCCACAGTTCAGGGGTAAAAAATTTCTCGCCATAATAAGAGCGAATGCCCTTGCCATGTTCGCCCCAAATTAACCCGCCATATTTTCGGGTCATGTCGGCCACTTGATCGGAAATTTGTTTGAACAGTTTTACTTGTTCAAGATCCGTTAAATCCAAGGCGGGACGCACATGTAAAACGCCCGCATCCACATGGCCAAACATGCCATATTGTAAATTGTGGCTATCAAGCAACGCACGAAATTCTAAAATATAATCAGCTAGATTTTCCGGTGGCACACAGGTATCTTCCACAAAAGGAATGGGTTTAGCCCAACCTTTGGCATTGCCAAGCAAGCCCACGGCTTTTTTGCGCATAGCATAAATGCGCTCAATGGAGACCAAATCATGGGTGACTTGATAGCCGATAATATCGTCTTGTTGATGGGCGATTTTGTGGTCTAATTGTTCACAAAGTGCGGTGACAAATTGCTGAATTTTTACCTGATTATTGCCCGCATATTCCACGATATTCAAACCCAAAATCGGATTATCTTCCTCTTCCTTGAGCAAATCTTTAACCGAATGCCACACAATATCTTCTTTTGCCAAGCCTAATACTTTGCTGTCCACGGTTTCCACCGACAACGCATTGGCTTGCACCATAAACGGGGCGTTACGTAAGGCGGAATTAAAGGAACGGTATTTCACATTAATTAGGGTGCGATATTGGGGAATTGGCGTGAGATCTAACACCGCCTCACAAATAAACGCCAAAGAACCCTCGGAGCCGGTTAAAATTCGGGTTAAATTAAATTCGCTTTCGTCATCATTAAAGACATTTTTCAGATCATAACCGGTTAAAAATCGGTTTAATTGTGGCAAATCATGCAAAATAGCTTGCCGTTTGGCTTGGCAACGGGTAAAAATTTCTTGATGTAAATGACGACCTTGGGCAGATAAGCTATCCGGCAAATGATCAGAAAATCCCTCGGTTTTTACCGCAGTTGTGTCTAAAATCTCACCATTCATCAACACCGCACGCAAGCCCAACACATGATCGGAGGTTTTGCCATATTGCAAGGATCCTTGTCCTGAGGCGTCGGTGTTAATCATTCCGCCGAGCGTGGCTCGGTTACTGGTGGAGAGTTCAGGGGCGAAAAATAAGCCATGCGGTTTAAGATATTGGTTAAGCTGATCTTTCACCACGCCCGCTTGCACCCGTACCCAACGCTGTTCCACGTTGAGTTCTAAAATCCCCGTCATGTGACGAGAAAGATCCACAATAATATTGTTATTCAGTGATTGCCCGTTGGTTCCCGTCCCGCCACCTCGAGGCGTGAATGTCAGCGCTTGGTATTTTTCTTGTTGCGCTAATTTGGTTAAACGCACCACATCTGCCACGGATTTCGGAAATAAAATGGCTTGCGGTAACAGTTGATAAACACTGTTATCGGTGGCAAGGCTTAAACGATCCGCATAATGAGAGGCCACATCTCCCTCAAAGGCTTGTCGCCGTAAATCATTCAAATAATCGACGACAAGGGGATTGATCTGAGGAATATCTTTCAAACGGGGTAGCATAAAATCACTCGAGTAAAATAAAAAGTAAACAATGCGGATTTTAGCATATTAGACGGAATAGAAAAGGACAAGTTTTATTTGTATGGCACAAGTTTTAGTTTGTGCCATACGCAGTGAGATTACAGTAATTTTGCCAACAGGTCGGCAATACCATTTTCATCGTTCGCCGTCGTCACAAATTTAGCTTGATCTTTGACTTCTTGCTCCGCATTGCCCATGGCCACGCCATAACCCACAGCGGTGAGCATACTGGTGTCATTGTGATTATCACCAAAGGCAATCACTTCTTGCGGATCCACTTGCCATTGTTTGAGTAAATCTAACAATTTTCCGCCCTTGCTATTGCCATTGTTAGCAATATCTACACGGTCAATCCAAGACCATTCGCAACTGAATTCAGAAACCGGCAAATTTTGCACCGCACTTTCCATGTCTGCACGGTTTGGTGAGCTGATCACAAATTTCCAGATTTGTTCTTTTGGATGATGGAAAATTTCCGCAAAATCGCTCACTTGACGCACATTTGGACGCACATGCTCAGGACAACTTGCCGCCCATTGGGTAAATTTGGTCATGTGATCATTTAATTTTTCGTAATTCATGGCATCACGGCTATACATCAATAAATCCAAATGATGTTGCTCCGCAATTTTTAACACAGTTTCGCATTGGTGAGCAGAGAGCGGATTTGCTAGTTCCACTTCGTCTGTGGCGGGGTGATAAATGTAAGTCCCGTTACAGCAAACAATCGGGGTGTCTAATTGTAATTCATGGTAATAAGGTTTGACGGCGGTGTGATGGCGTCCCGTCACAATCACCACTTTTACGCCTTTGGCTCGAGCCGCCGCAATGGCTTGTTTGCTACTGTCTAAAATTTGTCCTTTGGTATTGAGCAAGGTGCCGTCTAAATCAAAGGCGATTACTTTGTATGTCATATTATTATCCTTAAAGTGTAAAATTAAATCTATTCTGCGGGGAACATAAACGGATTTACCCCACTACGAGCAAAGCCTTTTTCTTCCATTTCAATATCTAAGAAAATGCTAGCGAGATCGTCGGCGACGGCTTCCACATAAGGGTCTTTTTCTTGATACAGGATTTTCAAATAGCTATGGCAATCGCCACAACTTTCAGTGCGTACCGCAGATTGATCTTTGTCGAGCATCCAATATTCCAATTCTTTGGATTGGTCGCAGTTGGTGCATTTGGCTCGCACCACGTTCCATTCACTTTCACAGAGTGAACAGTGTAAATAGCGTAAGGCTTGTTCGGTACCAAAGTGAATAATGCTAGACACGGGGGCAGATTGGCAAACAGGGCAGTAGTGCAAGCCCTCGCCACTTTCTTGTTGTGTATTGTGTGACAGATATTGGGTGAGCTGTAACCAATACAGCGATAATGCAGCCCAAATAAACACGGCTTTATCGCTACTGACTTGGGCATAATCTTGTGCCAGTAATTTATCGGCAAGCTGTTCAATTTCCTCGGTAGAGGCTTTTTCTAGGCTGTCAATAGTGCCGAGCATTTGTTCGTTGGCATCAGGTTTGATTTCGCTTAATATCGTGCTTAAATAATCACGCCATTGTGGACTACGTTGCCAAGTTTTTACGTTTAATGGCTGAATGTCGGCCGTGATTTCAGCGGGTTTGGTGAGTGGATTTTCTTGTAAAATTAATAGTTGTGCATCCACAATTTTGGCCGCAAATTCAAGATAATCAGCGAACGGATGATCTTGAGCTAAATCACGTAAGCGTTTAGCTCGGCGTTCGTAGAGATTTTTAGTGTTGGCAAACAGCAAAGGTGGCTGTTGAAAGGAACTTGCTATTTGTTTGATTTCATTTTCAGGGAGTATTCGGATTGCCATAATGTTCTCGTTAATCGGGTTTCTTTTTATGTAAAAAAGTGCGGTTAATTCTACCGCACTTTTGAAGTAATTTATACCCCCTCTCCCTCTGGGAGAGGGCTAGGGTGAGGGTTATCTTAATCTTCGGTTTTGTTTTACCCTCACCCTAACTCTCTCCCAAGGGGAGAGGGGACTTTTTTGGGGGAGAAGTAATTGGCTTACTCAGCCACTTGAGCAGCTTTTTTATTTTCCGCCACTTCTTTTTCAAGCTCTGGTAACACTTCTTCCTTAAACCATTTCGGGTGGTGTTTTTTGGCCCAACGTACGGAGACCCACCCCTCGACCATACCACGAATGGATCCTTTCACCCAAAACGCCATATACATGTGTACCATAATCCCTGTAAACAAGGCAAAGGCACTGGCAGAGTGGAGCAGGATCGCAATACGAATTACCGGAATCGAGAAGTTATGACTGAAGTATTGACGCCACATAATAATCCCTGTTGCGAGCAAGGTAAACATGGCTAAAATCAAGGTCCAGAATAACATTTTTTGGCCGAGATTGTATTTTCCGTTGTAAGCCACATCATGCTCATGACCGAGCAATACCTGTTTGGTGCCTTTTAACCAGCGAATATCATTTTTCTCTGGAATATTATGATGCCAATAAGTCAGCACCATAATAATAAAGGCGACAAACATTAAAATTCCCGTAAATGGATGTACCGCACGAGCAATGGCAGGCGTACCGAGAATGTAAGTCAACCACGCAAAATCAGGGAAGAAAAAGGCCAAACCTGATAAGCCGGTGGTGAAAAAGCAAATCACCAACAGCCAATGTGCTACACGAGCAGGGGCTTTATGACGAATAATACGTGTATCTTGCGTAATTTCCGTCAGTTTTTCATGTTCACTCATTATTTATCCCCCTTGTTGGCTTTTTTCGCCAGTTTTTCTTGCTGTTTCTTGGCTTTCTGTTCTTCTTTTTCTCGTTTTTTCTGGGCCTTACGTTCGGCGATTTCACGATCTTCTTGTTCAAATTTTTCAAAATGATCGTCAACATCTTCTTCCACGTTTGGTCCAACGCTTACATAGTGAGCCACTTCGGCCAACAACAACCCACCCATTGCCACAGCGGCGGCTGGTTTGAGCAAGTCTTTCCAGATTTCCACAGAAAGATCCACGCTTGGATTTTTTGGCAAGCCAGAATACAGTTCAGGTTTATCCGCATGATGTAAAACATAAATAACATGCGTGCCACCCACGCCCTCAGGATCGTAAATACCGGCATTTTCGTAGCCACGTGTTTTGAGTTCTTTCACACGTTCTTCGCCATAATGCAACATTTCTTCTTTTGAACCAAAACGAATCGCACCGGTTGGGCAGGTTTTTACGCAAGCCGGTTCTTGTCCCACATTGACCCGATCCACGCAAAGGGTGCATTTATAAACACGATTGTCTTTTGGATTCATCCGTGGAATGTTGAACGGACAACCAGCAATACAATAACCACAACCAATACATTTGTCTGATTGGAAATCCACAATACCGTTAGCGTATTTAATAATCGCCCCCGGTGACGGACAGGCTTTTAAACAGCCCGGTTCGGTACAGTGCATACAACCGTCTTTGCGGATCAACCATTCTAGACGATCATTTTCCTCCACTTCTTGGAATCGCATTACCGTCCATTGTTCCGCATCCAGATCGATTGGGTTGTCGTAAATCCCGACACATTCTTGTGGTGCAGTACGAATATCGTTCCATTCTGAACAGCCCACCTGACAGGCCTTACAGCCAATACAGGTGGTGACATCAATCAGTTTTGCTACTTCCACGACATGCGAACGAGCATGCGGTGGGGGAGTCACAAAAGAAGTCGCTGAGCTTTTAACAATGCTTTGTTCTTGTACTGTCATTATGCGGCCTCCGATACTTTTTCAATGTTAACCAAGAATGTTTTATATTCTGGTGTTTGGGTGTTGGCATCACCGACACGGCTCGTTAAGGTGTTCACCAAGAACGATTTTTTACCCACGGTGGAGAAACCACCATGAATTGGAATCCCAACGGTATGGATTTTTTTGCCATCTACATCAAGGGATTTCACCCGTTTAGTGACTACCACTTTGGTTTTGATAAAACCACGTTTCGAGCTCACTTTCACGGTGTCGCCTTGTTTCAAGCCTTTTTCAGCCGCCAAGTCTTCACTGATTTCCACAAACGGCTCTGGTTGAGCAATCATATTTAACATGGATTGTTTGGTCCAGAAGTGGAAATGCTCGGTTAAACGATAAGTGGTGCCCACATAAGGGAATTCATCAGAATGACCGAAACTGGCTTTATCATTTTCCAAAATCCGTGCCACAGGATTTGACACCACATTTGGATGCAGTGGATTGGTGCCGATCGGCGTTTCAATCGGTTCGTAATGTTCAGGGAATGGCCCCTCTACAATTTTATCCAACGAGAATAAACGGCTCACGCCCTCTGGTTGCATAATAAACGGTGTCACATTGCTATTTGGCGGTGCCGTACCAAAGTCGGCAATATCCACATAGTTCCAGTTTTTACCGTTCCATTTCACTAACTGACGTTTTGGATTCCATGGATTACCTGCTAAGTCAGCCGACGCACGGTTATACACAATACGACGGTTTAATGGCCAAGCAAACGCCCAACCTAGGGTATTACCTAAACCTGACGGATCGCTATTATCCCGATTGGCCATCATATTGCCTTTTGGTGTCCATTGACCGGTATAAATCCAAATCACGGACGACGTTGAACCGTCATCACGTAATTGTGCAAAGCTAGAAAGCAGATCGCCTTTTTTCGCAATCAAATTACCTTGTGCGTCATAGAGATCTTCCAACGCATAGCCATTGTTTTCTTTGGCCAGTTCGTCGGCTTTTGGTTCAAGCGGATTAGCGTAGTCCCATGTCATGGCCTCAATGGTTTCCACAGATGGACCGCCCTCTTTATGATACATTTCCAACATCACTTCACGGATTTCAGATAAAATATCCACATCCGGTTTAGCCTCTTTTGGTGGCTCGGCGGCTTTCCAGTGCCATTGTAACCAACGGCCAGAGTTAGCAATGGAGCCATCTTCTTCGGCGAAACAAATGGTTGGTAAACGAATCACTTCGGTTTGAATATCCGCCGGATTCACATCATTAAATTCACCGTGGAAATTCCAGAATTCAGAGGTGTCTGTCGCCAATGGGTCACAAATAATCAAAAATTTCAATTTTCGCAACGCACTTGAAATCTTATTTTTATCAGGATAAGAGGCTAACGGATTATAACCTTGACAGATATAACCGTTGATTTTGCCTTGATCCATTAAATCAATAAATTGCAAGTGATCCAGTTTCTTTTTGTACTGTTTCGGCAAATTGTGATAGCCAAATTCATTGTCTTTGGTCGCATTATCGCCGTAGAACGCTTTCAGCATACTCACCATAAATTTCGGTGTGTTTTGCCAATAGTTCATCTGCCCCTCTACGGTGGCTTTTGGCGTAATTCGTTTCAAGAACGCCTCAAGGCTCACATCATTCTCTGTTGGCAACGGAATATAACCCGGCAACATGGTTGGGAACAAGCCCATATCCGTTGAACCCTGAACATTCGAGTGGCCACGTAACGCATTGACACCACCACCAGATACGCCAATATTTCCTAGCAATAATTGGATCATTGCCATCGAACGAATATTTTGTGTGCCGACGGTGTGTTGTGTCCAACCTAAAGCATACAAGAATGACGCAGCACGATCAGGGGCGGCGGTGGAGGCAATGGTTTCAGCAAATTCATAGAACGCTTTTTGTTTGGTACCACAAATACGTTCTACCATTTCAGGGGTATAACGTTCCACGTGTTTTTTTAATAAATTGATGACACAACGTGGATGTTGTAAGGTCATATCCCGTTTTGGTTGACCGTTTTCATCTAATTGATAGGACCACGTGGATTTATCATAGCTCCGTTTTTCAGCGTCATAGCCAGTGAATAGACCATCTTCAAAACCAAAACCGTCGTTAATCAAGAAACTGGCATTGGTATAATGTTTTACGTATTCGTGTTGAATTTTATCGTTGTCTAACAAATACTTAATGACACCTAATAAGAGCGTAATATCCGTACCCGAACGAATAGGCGAGTAGAAATCCGCTACCGCTGCTGTACGGTTAAAGCGGGGATCCACCACCATTAATTTGGCTTTATTATGTTTTTTGGCTTCAATTACCCAGCGGAAACCCACAGGGTGTGCCTCAGCAGCATTACCGCCCATCACGATAACGACATCGGCATTTTTAATGTCAACCCAGTGATTTGTCATGGCACCGCGACCAAATGTTGGAGCAAGACTTGCTACCGTTGGTCCGTGTCAGGTACTCGCTTGGTTGTCTAAAACTAACATTCCCAATGCACGCCCGAATTTGTGGGTCAGCATACAGGTTTCGTTACTGGCCGCCGACGCCGCTAATAGCCCCGTGGTTGTCCAACGATTGACTGGCGTCCCTTCTTCGTTGACCGATTGCCAGTTGGCGTCACGGTCATCTTTGAGTAAACGAGCGACTTTATGAATAGCCTCGTGCCAAGAAATGCGTTCCCATTTGTCGGAACCCGGCGCACGATATTCAGGGTATTGCAAGCGGTTTGGACTGTTGACATAGTCGAGTACGCCCGCCCCTTTCGGACATAACGCCCCACGGCTCACTGGATGATCAGGGTCGCCCTCGACGTGAGTGAGTTTACCACGGGCATTCATTGCACCGTCACCAAGACTGTACATCAGCATCCCACAGCCGACCGCACAGTAAGTACAGGATTGGCGTGTTTCTTTCGCTCGTAAAAGTTTATATTCACGAGGCGCAGCCAACGCCGTTGCGGGCATTAAACCTAATGCTGCCACAGACGTTCCCGCCATACCACCTGCACAGACTTTAAAGAACTTACGTCTTGATATCTGCATAGATAATCCTTATCCAACAAAGTTGGAAATAGAGGTAGAAATAAAATGAAAATCTTATAAAACGATTGACATCGTTTTTCGCTTTTGTTGTTAATAAAAAGTTAAAAATCACCTTATAGCATACAATAATTGTAGAAAAAAATCCAGATTTAGCATGTGAATAATGTTGATGCAGATCACAAAATTGACATTAAATTCTTTCTAAAATCAATAGAATAATAATTATTCTCAATTATTGGCTAGGGTCAACATAACAAATTGGATTAACATTGCAGTTTCTTTGATTAATCGGTAGAATCTTTACATCTAAAAATGGTCAATTTTACAGAATCTATGTTTCAAACAAACGCTTTTCCCGCATACCAACAACGTCAGATTCATACTTTGAGAAAATCCTCAGAGGGAGAATTAACAATACAAACCCAAGCAGACTTTTTAGCCGTAGAAACCCCTGTCGCTCTAGTCTATAACGGCATTTCTCACACCGTGATGATGTGTACGCCGAGCGATCTGGAGGATTTTGCTTACGGGTTTTCTTTAACCGAGGGGATTATTGACAAGCCGGCGGATATTTATGGCGTGGATAGGGTGGAAAGTTGTCAAGGTATTGAAGTGCATATTGAATTGGCGAGCCGTTGTTTTATGCGTTTGAAAGAACACCGCCGTACCTTGACAGGCAGAACAGGCTGCGGCATTTGCGGTTCAGAACAATTAAGCCAAGTGAGCAAAAAATTGGCGAAATTACACCACACGTTGACCTTTGATATTCACCGATTAGACGACTGTTTAACGCAAATTCAACAGGCGCAAATGTTAGGCAAACAAACGGGGTCAACCCATGCGGCGGCGTTTTTCGATCCGCAAGGCAAGTTGTTGGCGATTCGGGAAGATGTAGGGCGACATGTGGCATTGGATAAATTGTTAGGTTGGCACGCCAAAACTGGCAAACCCCAAGGCTTGGTGTTAGTGACCAGTCGAGCGAGCTATGAAATGGTGCAAAAAACCGTGACATGCGGTATTGAAATGCTGGTGGCGATTTCGGCTAGCACCGATCTTGCGGTAAACATGGCGCAAGATTGCGATCTCACCCTGATCGGTTTTGCACGAACAGGGCGAGCCACGATTTATCACGGCGAAGTGCGGTTAAAATGCGATTAATTTTTTGGCGTATCCGATTGGGTTTTGGTCACCTCGAACCATTTTTCTAACAAACGTTTACTTTCTTTATCCGAACCAAAACGAATAAAATCAATATCAATGAGTTTTAATTTGGTCGGATCGCTCGCTTTCGGTGACGGTTGAGCGTGAATATTGGTGGGGATTTGATAAGAATCACCTTGTCGCCATGGAATTTCCTGAGCCTCTGGACTCATCACCCAATCAATAAATAATTTGGCGTTATCAGGATTTCTGGCCCCTTTAATGATACTCGCCGCCCCCAACGTATAACCCGCCCCCTCGCACGGTAAAATCCCTTTTACAGGGGCGCCTTTGTCTTTTTCTCTGACATAACTGTGCATAAAGCTGATGTCTACGGCGACTTCGCCCGTGGAGAGTCGATTGGTGGCTAAACCGCTTTTGGTATACTGTGTCACGTTATGGTGCAGTTTTTGGAAATAATCAAAGGCTTTTTCTTCGCCCCAAAGTTGCACTAAGGTACTTAAAAAGGAATAGCCCGTGCCAGACACCCGAGGATCGGGATATTGCACCTGATCGTGAAAAGCGGGATCGAGCAAATCGGCAAAGCATTTGGGTGCTTGAATGCCTAATTTAGCCAGTTTTTCCGTGTTTACCCCGATCGCTAATTCCATTAAATAGACAATGGAAATATGATGATTCAGTTTGGTCATCAGCGGTTGAAATTGAGGCATCACATCCGCTTGTAAAGGGGAACGATAGGGTTCGAGCAAACCTTGATCGGCTGCTTGCAAATGTGGCTCTAGTGTACCGCCATACCATACGTCGGCTTGTGGATTTTTCTTTTCTGCTTTGATTTTGCCTAGCACAATTCCCGTGCTATCACGGATAAATTTAGCGTCCACATTGTACTTTTTAGCAAAGGCTTGGGTCACTTTTTCGCAAGTGGTATTTTGCACACTGCAATATACCGTCAGTTTGCCCTCTGCATAAGCATGAGAAAGGGGGTTCATTGCCACTAAAGCAGTACAAAGTGCGGTGTATTTTAGACTGGTTTTGATAGGGTTTTGCATTAACTTATCCTTAATGTTGATGATTAAAATAAGCTAACAGGAATTTGGCTAAGAATGGGACAAAAAGATGATTGATGTTCCGTCCGTTAGTTTCCTACGTCAGCATTAACTGTATCAGGTTCACGGGTATTTTCTCAGCGACTCATTAAAAAAGGGTCGCACCCCGACTAACTACGAGCCTTACTATATGATCGAATTTTGTTGTTGTAAAGCATAAAATTTTAATTGTTTTCCGTGAAAAAACTCGCTATACTGCACTGTAAATAAAAACAGATAAAAGTGATCGTTATGGCAGATATTTCAGAATTACTGGATGGATTAAATGATAAACAACGTGAGGCGGTTTCCGCGCCGTTGGGGAATTATCTTGTGTTAGCGGGGGCGGGTAGTGGTAAAACCCGTGTGTTAACGCACCGTGTGGCTTGGTTGGTTGCGGTAGAAAATATTACCGAGGGGAGCATTATGGCGGTGACCTTTACCAACAAAGCCGCTGCCGAAATGCGTCAGCGAATCCAATCTACTTTGGCGCAATATTCGCAACGTAATCTATTTTCTATGTGGGTGGGGACGTTTCATAGCATTGCCCACCGTTTATTGCGTTCCCATTATGCCGACGCCAAATTGCCACAGGATTTCCAAATTTTAGACAGTGAAGATCAACTGCGCTTGGTTAAACGGCTGTTGAAATTACACGGCTATGACGAGAAAAATTTCCCGCCGAAACAGGCCTGTTGGTTTATTAATAAGCAAAAAGACGAGGGATTACGCCCCCATCAAATTGAAGTCAGCCACAACCGAGAAACGCAAGAATGGGTGCGGATTTATCAGATCTATCAAGAAACCTGTGATCGTTCGGGTTTAGTGGACTTTGCTGAAATTTTGTTGCGAGCCTATGAATTATTTGCGCATAATCCGTTGATTTTACAAAGTTATCAACGCCGTTTTAGTCAAATTTTGGTAGACGAATTTCAGGACACTAATACGATTCAATATGCGTGGATCAAATTACTCGCAGGCAAAACGGGTCAGGTGATGATTGTGGGGGATGATGACCAATCTATTTACGGTTGGCGTGGGGCGCAAATTGAGAATATTCAACGCTTTTTACGTGATTTTCATCAAGCGCAAACCATTCGCTTGGAACAAAATTACCGTTCAACGGGCAATATTTTACAATCGGCGAACCAATTAATTACCAATAATAGCAATCGGTTAGGCAAGAACCTGTGGACCAGCGGCGAGCAAGGGGAACCCGTCGGGATCTATGCGGCGTTTAATGAATTAGACGAGGCCTTGTTTGTATCGGCGCAAGTGAAAATCTGGCTAGAAGATGGTGGACAATTACATGATTGCGCTGTGTTATATCGCAGCAACAGCCAATCTCGGGTGTTGGAGGAGGCCTTTATTCGAGCGGATATTCCTTATCGTATTTATGGCGGTATGCGATTCTTCGAGCGACAAGAAATTAAAGATGCCTTGGCGTATTTACGCTTGGTGAATAATCCGCATGATGACGCCGCCTTTGAACGTGTGATTAACACGCCAACCCGTGGCATTGGTGAGCGCACCTTGGAAACCTTGCGTGAACTTACTCGTGAACGTCAAATTACCTTGTGGCAAGCCACTCAAGTGGCGATTACCGATAACAAATTGGCAGGGCGAGCGGCCACGGCGTTGTTGCGTTTTGTGGAATTAATTAACGCCTTGGCATTAGATACCAGCCAAATGCCTTTATTTGAGCAAACAGATTTTGTGATTAAGCAATCGGGTTTGTATAAAATGTACCAAGAGGAAAAAGGCGATAAAGGCGAAGTGCGGATCGAAAACTTGGAAGAATTGGTGTCTGCTACTCGTGAATTTATTAAGCCTGCGGAGGCGGAGGACATGACCGATCTCACCGCCTTTTTAACCCATGCATCCTTAGAGGCCGGTGAGGAGCAAGCCAGTCCACACCAATCTTGCGTACAAATGATGACCTTGCATTCCGCCAAAGGCTTGGAATTTCCACGGGTATTTATGGTGGGCGTTGAGGAGGGGATTTTCCCAAGTAAACAATCCTTATTTGATTTAGAACGATTGGAAGAAGAACGCCGTTTGGCCTATGTAGGAATTACCCGAGCCAAGCAAAAATTGACGATTTGCTATGCGGAAAGTCGCCGTTTATATAATACTCAAGAACAACATCTTCCCTCTCGTTTTATTAATGAACTGCCAGAAGCCTGTTTACAAACCATTCGTTTACGTGGCACGGTGACGAGAGCCTATAATCAGCAAAAAGTGGACGATCATGCCACGCAAAGTGCGGTGCAAAATAACCGTCTTTTTGAACAAAATAGCGGAGGTTGGAAAAAAGGCCAAAAAGTGCGTCACGCTAAATTTGGTCAAGGCACCATTATTAATATTGAGGGTGAGGACAACAATACCAGGTTACAAATTGCTTTCCAAGGGCAAGGGATTAAATGGCTGATTGCGCATTTGGCCAAGTTAGAACAGATTTAACGAAATAAGGCGAAATATGATAAAAGGGGTGATTTTTTCCGTCACGGCATCGCTGTTATTTGGCGTTATTTATTACCTTTCAACGGTGTTACAACCTATGGCGGGCGATGTGTTATTGGGTTGGCGCACCTTGGTCACGTTGCCTTTTTTACTGGTTATGCTTTATGTGATTAAACAACATCAGGTATTCTGGCAATTTCTGATTCAGCTCAAAAATCAACCCCATTTATGGTTAGTGTTATTGGTCACGAGTGCCAATATGGGGATCCAAATGTGGTTGTTCTTGTGGGCGCCAGTGAATAACCGAGCCATTGAAGTGTCCATGGGGTATTTATTAATGCCGTTAATTATGGTGTTAATTGGGCGCTTTTTATACAAAGAACGGATTTCCAAAATCAAAGCCTATGCGGTGTTGTTTGCGGCCATTGGCGTGTTAAGCAAGATTATTTTATCAGGCACTTTTTCATGGGAAAGTGCCTTGGCTTGTTTGGGTTATCCGCTGTATTTTGTGATTCGTCGTCGTTTTAATATTTTACATTTTTCTAGCTTTGTGATGGAAATGATCTTGCTATTACCCATTTCCATTTATTTGGCAAGCCAAGCCGACATGAGTTGGATTCAATCACAAAATCCCGCTATTTATATTTGGCTTGCCGTGTTAGGCATTGTCGGTGCGGTGGCTTTAGGCGTGTATGTGTTGGCGAGCCAATCCTTGCCAATGAATTTATTTGGTTTATTGAGTTACCTCGAACCCTTTAGCATGTTTACCGTGTCATTTTTAATTGGCGAACGTTTAGAAAGTGATTCCTACCTGTTAATGGCGGGCTTATTTATTTCTATTTTGTTATTGATATTTGACGGTGTGTTGCGAATTCGGCAAAAAAGTTAATGTTTTATGAGCAAGTTAGTTGTCAAAGTCGCATAAAAACGATTAAACTAATGCTGTTCTCATCGGGGTGCAGAGTTAACCATTAGGTTAATCAGGCTGAGAAAATACCCGTAGAACCTGAACCGAGTAATATCAGCGTAGGGATTTGGGAAACGTCAAAAAATATTGTCTATTTTGACCGCACTTAAATTCCTTTAATCATCATTAAAGGATTTTTTATGTCTAGAGTAAAAACACTGTCTTTTTTCACCGCACTTTCTGCCATTTCCACTAGCGTATTGGCGTCTTTACAACCACTGACCGTCTATACCGAGGAGTTCTTTGGGGCGGATTGGGGACCCGGCAATGAAGTCAAACAGCTTTTTGAAAGTGCCAACCCGCAATGTTCCGTTATCTATAAAGTCTTTGATAGTCGTAATACCATGTTTAACCGTTTACGTGTGGACGGTAAAAAAACGCCGGCTGATGTGGTGATTGGATTGGATAATTTCCAACAAGAGGCCGCACAGAAAAGCGGTTTATTTGCCAAAACTGCGGTGGATTTAACCGCACTTTCCTTGCCTTTTGCTTGGCAAGATCAAACCTTTATTCCCTATGAATTTGGCCAGTTTGCCTTTATTTATGATAAAAATAAACTTACTAACCCGCCGAAAACCTTGAAAGAATTAGTGGAACGCCAAGATTTGCGGGTGATCTATCAAGATCCTCGCACCAGCAGTATGGGACGGGGGTTTTTGGTTTGGTTAAATCAAGTTTATCCGCCAGATCAAGTGGAACAAGCATGGAAAACTTTGGCGAAACATACGGTAACGGTCGGAAAAGGTTGGACGGAAACCTATGGGGCGTTTTTAAAAGGGGAGGCGGATGTGGTATTTAGCCACAGCACCTCGCCGATTTATCACCAATTACATGATAAAACCGACCAATACATGGCCACCGAATTCAGTGATGCCGCTCTGTATCAAGTGGATACCGTGGCGAAAATTGATAAGCCAAACAGCCCTGCGAATCAATGTGCCGATAAATTTATTGATTTTATGGTGAGCGCCGAGGCACAAAAGGTGTTAATTCCGAAAAATGTCATGCTTTCCGTCAGTTCAGCAAATATTGAACCGCACTTTGATCAACTGAAAGCCCATCAATTTGAAGTGAAAGCCTTACCCTTTGATAACTTGACCGATCAGGCGATCAAAGGCTGGACGGAACAATGGCAAGCGGTCTTAAGTCAATAAACCTGTCCGCTTTTTGGGCGCAAGGTAAACAAACCTTTCGCCAGTTAAAAGGACGACATTATGTGAGCGGGCTATTGGTGTTTGGGCTGTTATTCAGCTTATACGCCAATAGCCTGTTTGCGGTGTTTGACTTCGGACGTGAAAGTTCACAGGGGCATGTGTGGCAGCAATTATGGCAAGTGGTGACCGAGGGACGTTATGTTCGCCAAGTCCTCTTTTTTAGTTTCTGGCAAGCGGGCTTATCCGCATTGTTATCGGTATTCTTTGGCGCTTGGTCGGCTCGGGCGTTTTTCTATCAACCATTCTGGGGAAAAAAGGCGCTGTTACGGCTGTTCTCGCTCACCTTTGTGTTGCCCTCCTTGGTGGCGGTATTTGGGATATTGGGCGTTTACGGTGCTTCGGGTTGGTTAGCGCAGTTTTGTGCGTGGCTTGGTGTGACATGGCGACCAGATATTTACGGACTCAGTGGCATTTTGATTGCCCACTTATTTTTTAATATTCCCTTGGCCATGCGGTTATTTTTGCAGGCCTATCAGGGGATTCCCATTCAACAACATCAATTAGCTGCGCAATTAGGCATTCGCAGATGGGCGTTTATCCGTTGGGTGGAATGGCCTTATTTGCGTCAGTCTATTTTGCCGACCGTTGTGTTGATTTTTATGTTGTGTTTCACGAGCTTTGCTATTGTGTTGGTGTTGGGTGGCGGGCCGAAATTTACCACCTTAGAAGTGGCGATTTATCAGGCGATTATTTTTGATTTTGATTTAGCTAAAGCCACGCAATTTGCCCTGTTGCAAGGCATTTGTTTTTTTGTATTATTTGCCTTAAGCACGTTGTTAGGGCGAAACACTGAAACGCAATTAGATCAATCGCAGTATTGGGTGGCGAAACAATCAAGTGCGGTGAAATTCGGCCACGTTTTTTTATTGCTGTTGTTTTCCGCTTTTCTGTTACTCCCATTGCTGAATACCTTATGTCGTGCGATATTTTCCCCTGCCATGTTATCCGTTTGGCAACAATCCGCTTTATGGCGAGCCATGGGTTATTCGTTCACCCTTGCCCCTTTATCAGCGTTATTGGCCTTATTGTTGGCGGTAGGGCTGTTATTATCTTCACGTCGATTACAATGGATTGGCTTATCTCGTTTTTCTAATGGCGTGATCAATATTACCTTGGTTATGCTCGCTGTTCCCATGTTAATGTTGGCAACCGGGTTATTTTTGTGGTTGAAAGAATGGCAATTTTCCACCGCACAATTATTTGGATTAATTATTTTATGTAATGCCGTACTCGCCTTGCCTTTTGTTATGCGAATTTTGGCGGTGCCGATGACACATAACCTGATTTATTATGAACGCCTTTGCCAATCGCTCGGCGTAACAGGTTGGCAACGGTTCAAATGGATTGAATGGCAAGCCTTGCGTCAGCCGGTGAAATATGCCTTTGCGTTGGCGAGTTGCTTGTCCTTGGGGGATTTCACGGCGATTGCCTTATTCGGCAATCAAGATTTTAGTTCCTTGCCTTATTTGCTCTATCAACAATTAGGCAGTTATCGAGGTGAGGAGGGCGCCGTGACGGCATTGGTGCTGTTAGTGAGTTGTTTTGTCGTATTTTCTTGGGTGGAAAGCGATAAATCCGTCTAATTATTGATAAGGTTGATCTAAGATAAAAATCAGGCGCCCGAGTTGGGCGCCTGATGTCATTATTTCTTCGTTTCCGCCGAACGATAAAGATGCAATTTATAGGCATAACTTCCCCATAACGAGTAGGCTAAGGCTTGTTTTTGCATTTCGTCATTGTTGGCGATTGGGGTTAAGGTGGCGCTGTCTTTCGCATAAACATAGCTTTCGGCCGGTTTACCTTGTTGTAAAATCACCGCCTCTAACTGGTCATTTTGCATACGCATGTAACCAAAGGTTTTGTCATATTGCATTAAGGCACGATTTGGATCTGCGGGTTGGGTGAGATCGTAGCCGAGCATTGGATAATTGCCACTGACGCCAATTAATGAAAGGAGCGTCGTTGGCATGTCAATTTGACTGACTAAACGAGGGTCACGTTTTGGAGCAATGTCTTTACCCAAAATCAACGCTGGAATGTGGAAATGTTGAATTGGCACCAAGGCGGCACCGCCCACACGAGAATCATGATCAGCGATAATCAAGAAAATCGTATCATGCCAATAATCTGCTTTTTGGGCTAATTCAAAGAACTGTCCTGTGGCAAAATCGGCATATTTCGCCGCATTATTTCGGGTTGCCTGTGGTTGTTCGTAGAGTTCAATTTTATCCGCTGGAAATTCAAAGGGATCGTGATTGCTTGAAGTGAACACTAAGCTAAAAAACGGTTTGCCTTGTTGGTGTAATTGGCTAAAGGTTTCATGGGCTTTCGCAAACAAATCTTCATCACTGACGCCCCAGGTGCCGGTGAAATTAGGGTTGAGGTAGTCTTTTTCATCAATAATTTGCTGGAAACCATTGCCATAGAAAAAGCTCGCCATATTATCGAAGTGTTTTTCACCGCCATAGATGAAAGAAGTATGGTAACCTTGTTGGCTGAGCAGTTCGGCAATGGTGAAAAAGCCTTGTTGACTACCGGGTAATTTCACCACGGAACGGGCAGGCGTTGGCGTAAAGCTCGCCGTGACGGCCTCAATACCTCGTACAGAGCGGGTGCCGGTGGCATATAAATTTTCAAATAACCAACCTTGTTTAGCGAGTTCATCAATTTTCGGCGATAAAGGTTTGCCCCCTAATGTACCAATAAATTGTGCGCCAAGACTTTCTTCCAAAATAATCACGAGATTTTTCGGCTTGCCTTGATAGGTGGCTTGGTTGTGGGTAAGTGTTGGTAATTCGGTTGAAATATAATCGGAATCTGGGCGGTTGCGTACAGATTTTAAGGTGCTGATCACTTCTTCTAATGGCATTTTCCCGTAGATTTCCGCTGCGTTGCCCTCGTCTTTCATTTGTTGCACCGCAAACAGCAAGGAATAGCCAGAGCTTAACACCAAGGAATTCACCAACGGATCGGGTGAAAAAGCCACCATAGCAGGATTAATCCCACGATGTTGTAAACTGGATCTGGCGCCTAAAAAGGTGATCCCACCGATTAATAAAAAGACCAACGGGCGAGTGATTAAATTCCCATGCCATTTTGGGTAAGCCACATTTTTAAAGGCATAATTGGCCAATTTCCAAAATAAAAAGGCACAAAGTGCGGTTAAAATGGGGGCAGAAATTAAAGCGCTTAAATGCCCATTCCACAGCATGGTAAACACTTCTTTCGGGCTAGACAAGTATTCAACAAAGAGGCGATTAGGACGGAGATCGTAAGTATTAATAAAGGCCGGTGTAGCAAATTCCATAAATAAAAAGAACGTGCTTTCAATCACCAAACCAATTTTGACGATAGACTGAACAACCTGTCCCGCTTTTCCTTTGCCACTGAATAAAACGCTTAAAATAATCAGCGGAGCAAAAAGCCAACAGAGTGCAGAAATATCAATACGCACACCGTTTAAAAGGAGTTGGAACCAATTTCCCAGTTCACCAATACGTTCACTTTGCCATAAACCAAGGGCAACACGGCTGATCGATAAGAGAATCAAATTGGTGAGGAAAAAAATAAATAAAGGATAAAGAGGACCTGAAATGCGTTTGAACATAATGTGATTCCTGTAAATGAAATACCCCCATCTTTGCCGCCTGAAAATCTATAAATTTTAGGAAAATGGCAAAAACGAGCGTAATTTTTGGATAGAATACTGGTTTATCTTTACGCCCGTAAACGGGGCCCCGTCTGAACCGCCTTGGCGACTTGAAATTTTTAGGTAAAATCGCCTTGTCTGAGCGTAGCAAGTTGCGATTTTACCGTTAAGAAAATTTCAACCAAGCCAAGAAAAGCGGTGAAGTCGGGGTGTGCTTTTCTTTGCCTACTTTCTTTTACACAAGTAAAGGAAAGTAGGGTCGCCAACGGTGAAACCCGTTTTTATTACGCCAAAATACGATCTAATTCCGCACTCACTTCTTCCACCTTTTGGGTGCCATCTAAACGGAAATACTGCGTATCACTCGATTTCGCCTCAGCCTGATAATAATCCACTAACGGCTTAGTCGTACTGTGATAGACTTTTAAGCGATCTAACACGGTTTCAGGTTTATCATCCGCACGAATAATCAAATCTTCACCCGTCACATCATCTTTACCCTCAACTTTCGGCGGGTTGTAAACCACATGATAGCTACGGCCAGAGGCTTGGTGTACACGGCGGCCACTCATACGTTCAACGATCACTTCATCTGGTACATCAAATTCCAACACATAATCAATGCGAATGCCGACGGCTTTTAATGCGTCTGCTTGTGGAATAGTGCGTGGAAAACCGTCTAATAAAAAGCCGTTTTCGCAATCGGTTTGGGCCACACGGTTTTTCACCAACGCAATAATTAAATCATCTGGGACTAATTGTCCGGCATCCATTAAGGTTTTCGCTTGTTTGCCTAAATCGGTTCCTGCTTTAATGGCAGCACGTAACATATCACCGGTTGAAATTTGTGGAATACCGAATTTATTCATAATAAATTGCGCTTGTGTTCCTTTTCCAGCACCAGGGGCGCCTAATAAAATAATGTTCATTATGTTCTCCAATAATTAAAAAAGTAAAATTTCAGACAATATAACCTTATCTCGGTCATTTGACAAGTAGGCGTATTATAGGGGAAATTTTCATATTCTCTTAGCGATAATTGAGATATGATAATGGATTGATGATATTTTAGGCTTATTAATAGGACGTAAGAATGACAGTTTCTTTATTCACTTGTTCAGATTTAGCCACTGAGGCTGATTTTGAGCATTTTCAACAACAAATTCATCAATTAGCCCAAGCCATGCAACTTGATCTTGCGAAATATGAGATAGATCATGTGGCGATTCGAGTAAATAGTGAAGATAATGCTAGAAATTGGTTGGCGTTATTGACGAAGTGCGGTACAATTTTAAGCGATAATATCGTCAATGGGCGGCGCATTTATTTAATTCAGTTAGATGCGCCTTTGCACATTTTGGGGCAATCCGTGGATATTGTCGAATTACCGTTTCCTAAAAATACCTGTTATCCTTTGGAATCATGGGAACATATTGAGATTGTCATGCCATTTAATGAGGGGGAAAGTATCTCACAATGGCTTTGTCGTCTTGAAGAAAAATTTTTATGGAACCAATTAACAACTCTACATGTCAAAGTGAGTGAACCAAAAGTCGAGGGTGAGCAATTGCCAAATCCCTCTATTGCTGTGAGTTTTGCCGATAAACGTGAAAATCCAGTGTGTATCAAGGTTCACCCCTATAACATTAAAACGATTATTGAGGTTTAGTGAATGAAAAAAATTACCTTAGCATTAGCAGTATTCGCTGCTATGGGATTATCAGCTTGTGCAAATCATAATGCGGATGATAATTCTTATAAAGGTACCGTGTTAGCCGCACAATACGAAGGTAGCAACTTGAAATTAGTGGTTGCACAAGATAATTGCGATGCTAACAAATCAGACAGCACAGCGCAACAAGCAGCAGTGACAGTACAATACAATTCTGATATTGTGGTTGGTTCTTGTGTACGAGTATCAGATAATGGCGTAGACAATGTATCTCGCTCTGAATCTCGTTCTTGGTTATCAAGAACTGGACTCTTTTTGTAATTTAAAGGTTAATCAATATGAAAAAAATCACCTTAGCGTTAGCCCTGTTTACCGCAATCGGTGTAACAGGTTGTGCTAACACGGACATTTACAGTGGTGATGTGTATTCTGGTAATCAATCCAAAGAAGCACGTTCTATTTCTTATGGTACCATTGTTTCCGCACGTTCTGTTAAAATTCAAGCAGACAATCAAGGTGTGATTGGTACCGTAGGTGGTGGTGTGCTTGGTGGTGTAGCGGGTTCTACCATTGGTGGTGGTTCTGGTCAAGTGTTAGCCAGTGCCGTTGGTGCCATTGCTGGTGCCATGATTGGTAGCAAAGTTGAAGAAAAAGCCTCTCAAGTGGATTCTTTAGAGTTAGTTATCAAGAAAGACGATGGCAGTGAAATCGTGGTCGTACAAAAATATGATTCGAGCCTAACGGTGGGACGTAAAGTCCGTATCGTTGGTGGTTCAACTCTAAACGTTTCTGCTATGTAATATTACATTGATTTACAGATGAAAAACCCTTTGACGATAGTGCAAAGGGTTTTTTATTGGGAAATTATTCTGCTTCAGATGGTTTGTTAAATAAGTGAATTAATGGAAGTACAATCAGACAGCAAATGGACCCAATGAGTAATCCCACCACAAATTCCGTTAACCAAGAAAAGTTACTATTAATGGCTAGACTTTCAATAAAATGATGTAGCACGGGCAAATAATGCACAAAAATCCCTCCACCGACTAAAAACATGGCAATCACCCCAATAACCGAGAGGGATTTCATAAACCAAGGCATAAAAAACAGTAAGAACTTACCGATCTGTTGGGCAGCAATATTGTTTTTTTTGATTAACCATAAACCAATATCGTCGAGCTTAACAATCAGCCCAACCAAACCATAGACGAAAAAGGTAATACCGATGCCCACCGCTAATAAGGTTAAGATTTTGGTTAATATATCGGCCTCTTGAATAGAACCTAAGGCGATAATAATAATTTCTGCCGACAGAATAAAATCGGTTTTAATGGCGCCTCGGATTTTTTCTTTTTCACTTGAGCCTGTTTCTGGGGAAGTGCGGTCTAAATTTTCATGTTTTTTGGCGAAGAATTTATGGACTAGTTTTTCCATCCCCTCAAAACACAAATAGGCACCGCCGATCATTAATAGAATATTAATTAAAGACGGTAAATAAATGGCCAACAATAAGGCAAGGGGAATTAAAATCGCTTTGTTCCATAAGGATCCTTTGGCCACTGCCCACACAATCGGCAGTTCTCGACTGGCCGCCACATCTTTGCCACTGACCTGCGTGGCATTTAAGGTTAAATCATCACTGATCACACCAACTGTTTTCTTGGCGGCCACTTTGGTCATTAAGGCAACATCATCTAAGACTGCAGCAATATCATCAAGTAAGGTAAATAAGGAACTAAATGCCATTTTTACTTCCTATTATTGCCAATTTTCACGTTTGGCTTTTTGCAATTTTGCATAAGCCGCTAACAATTTTTGATGGGCTTCAAATTTTTGCAAATGTTCATCATCAGCTAATAAATCATAGAACGGATTGCCACCATCAACAGCAGACCAAGCAAAATCCACCGCACTTTTGCCGTACATTTTCTCAAATACTTCACGATATTGTTCAGGATCACGCGTTTCGTCTAGGTATAATTCAATTGAACTGATTAAACAACGATAGTAGTTGGCACGTTCTGGCGTGAAAACCGAACTGTTCATATTATATGTCCAGTTTGCCCAGTCTAAGGCTAATTCTAAATCGCCTAATGCCAGATAAAGCATGGATTTTAATTCCCCGACTCGTAAGGTCGTCCAGCCTGATTTTGGTGGTGGCACGATACCGATAAATTCACGTACACGAGTGGCATCATCAATGCCTTGATCGTCTAATTCATCCAATAATTCTTGATAAGTCTCTGCATCATGGTGGAAGTGCGGTAAATCTAATAGGATTTCTCGCCATTCCATGCCCATATTGTTGTTGGCGTAAACCAAATCATCCGCAGGGTAAATATCCGACATTGAAGGTACGATAATACGACAAGCATACACATCTAAGTGATTGTAATCCATGATATAGACTTCTTTACCGTTGGCATTAAAGATAGACATGAGATTATGATATTCTTGTTCCGTGGTGCCTGAAAAATCCCAATGTACAAACGGATAATCGGCTTGTTGTTTAAATAGATCCCATGAAATTAAACCACTGGAATCAATAAAGTGCGTTTCTAAATTAGCGTGTTCTGCCACATCACCATTATTAAAAGACGGTGGCGTAAACACATCAAGATCTTTTAAACTACGACCTTGTAAAAGCTCTGTCACTGTTCGCTCAAAAGCCACTTGGAAATTAGGGTGAGCACCAAAAGAGGCAAAGCAAGTGCCGTTATTCGGATTCAATAAAATCACACAAATGACCGGATATTTTCCCCCCAATGACGCATCATAGGCTAAAATCGGAAATCCCTCTTGTTCAAGTTTTTCAATCGCTGCTTGAATGCTCGGATATTGTGCAATCACATTGTCTGGAATTTTCGGTAAGCTAATCGCCTCGGCGATAATACGGTTTTTGACATAGCGTTCAAAGACTTCGGATAAACCTTGTACACGAGCTTCGTTTTTCGTATTTCCTGCAGACATTCCATTGGAGACATACAAATTAGCAATAATACTTTGTGGAATATACACGGTTTGTTGATCCGATTGACGCACATAAGGCATGGCCACAATCCCACGATCATAATTACCGGATTGTAAATCCACTAATAATTCAGGGGTAAGTTCTCCTTCGGGATCGTAATAGCCGAGTAAATAATCGTCTAAAATTCCGTCGGGTAACAGATCTTCATCTTCAATTTCAAACCATTTTTCAGTCGGGTAGTGAACAAAATCACCATTGGCAATATCTTGCCCTAAATAATAATCGGCAAAGAAATAGTTGGTAGAAAGGCGTTCAAAATATTCTCCTAGAGCGGAGGCCAACGCCGCTTTTTTGCTTGCCCCTTTACCATTGGCAAAACATTGTGGACAATCTTTGTCACGGACATGTACTGACCACACATTAGGCACAGGATTTAACCAGGAGGCCTCTTCAATATTAAAACCAAGTGCGGTTAATTTTTGTTGAAATTTGCTGATACTGTCTTCAAGGGCAGCGTCTTTGCCAGGGATAAAGGTTTGAGTCATGAAATTTTCCTATTAGTTAATTTGTTAAATAAATATTGGGTTTCGCCCAAAGGGCGACCTACTTTTTTTTGCTGTTTAGGTGTGGATTTCGCCCCACTGGGCGACCATACTTTCTTTTGCTTGTGCAAAAGAAAGTAGGCAAAGAAAAGCACACCCCGACTTCACCGCTTATCTTTGCTTATTTGGTATTTTTTTAACGCTAAATTTTGAACTCGCTACGCTCAGACATGCAAAATTTAGCTAAAAATACCAAAACGCAAAGGCGGTTCAGACGGGGCCCCAATTTGATCGAGCGTAATGAAAGTGCGGTGCAAATATAAAAAATATTTTTAAATTTCAAATGAAATTAAATAACGCTCTGATAAACGGGGTCCCCGTCTTTGCCGCCTGAAAATCATTAAATTTGTAGGAAAAGTTGTACTGTTTGAGCGTAGCGAGTTTACAACTTTTCCGTTAAGCAAATTTAATGATTTTCAGGAAACAAGGCAAAATCGGGGCGTGTTTTCTTTTTGCTTACTTTTTCTTTGCACGAGCAAAGAAAAAGTAAGTCGCCATCGGCGAAACCCGATAGAAATTAAATTCGACACACCCCAAGATCAAACACCTTATTATGAAACTGATGTAGTGTACCACGATGTCCAATACTTAACACAATCATATTCGGCAATTTTTCCCGAATTTTACGATAAAGAATATATTCCGTTGGCTCATCCAGTGCAGAAGTCGTTTCATCTAAAAACACAATATTTGGCTTAGTTAAGAAAATCCGAATAAACGCCACACGTTGCAATTCCCCGGGGGAAAGGGTAGCTTGCCAGTCATTTTCTTGATCCAACGCGTGAATATAATTACTCAAACGGCATTTCTCCATATAGCTTTCCAAATCGGCATGGTATGGATCGATATTCGGATAACAAATTGCCTGACGTAACGTACCTTGTGGCATATAAGGACGTTGAGGCAAAAACAGCACATTGGCATTGCATGGTCGTTCACAATAACCAAAGGTTTCAAAAGGATAAATTCCTGCAATGGCTTTGAGTAGCGTGGTTTTCCCTGCCCCAGACGGCCCTTGAATTAATAACGCATCACCGGCATTTAGTTCTAAATTGACCTGTTGTAACAAGATTTCGCCCTGTTGATCTTTTAAGCCAAAATCTTGTAAACGAATGCCCAAGCCACATTCCGTTGGTTGAACAATTTGCTCATTATCCAGTTCATCCAAGGTAAACATAAAACCATATAAACGGTTTAAACGTGCTTGATATAAGGTAAATTGTTCGTAAAACAAACGGAAAAAGGACAATGCACGCATTAATCGGTTAAAGGCTTGTACAGTTTGGTGCATGTCGCCCAAGGTGGCAAGTCCGGCAAAAAATCGGGGAGATTGCAACATTAAGGGCAAAATCATGGCAAATTGGGTGACGCCAGTATTAAAACCGTCTAAGCCTAACATACGACGCACGATCGCCCAACGGTTTTCAATAATCGTATTAAATTTTGTTTTTAAGTGGGCTTGTTCTTGTTTTTCCCCGTCATAAAAAGCAATACTTTCCGCATTATCTCGTACTCGAATGAGCGAATAACGATAGTCCCCAGCATATTTTTCTTTGGCATAATTGAGCTTAATTAACGGATAACCAATCCACACGGAAAGTGCAGTTGCCATGATAATAAAAATATAGATAAAAAACACCGCACCTTTAGGAATATCGACACCAAACAGGGGCAATAGACCTGATAATCCCCACAAAATCAGGGTAAATTCAATGATCGATACCAGCGAACCGATAACGCCGTCAAGTAAATCAACGGTGCCAGTAATAAATTCTTTGGCATCTTGTTCAATACGCTGATCGATATTATCGGGCAAGTCTTTTTCGTATTTAATTCGATAGTAATTTTTATTTTGTAGCCAGCGATCGAGCATTTGTTCGTTCATTTTTTCTAACCAACGAATTTCAAACACCTGACGCACCAAATAATTTAAAATGGAATGGATAATTTTAAAGCCGACCAGCATGGCATTCAGTAACGCAAAGAACCAAAAAGCCTCAGCTTTTTTGTCTTGCAATGAACTGTATAATCCATTGTAAAAGAAAGAGTTAAGAACACTAATTCGGACTTCTAATAGAATAAAAACCAACAATAACAGTATCAAACCAAGGGTTTTAAGCGGATGGCTATTTTTGACGCAAGGTTGGGTAATGAGCCAAAATTTTTGCCCAAAAGGCGTTTTTCGCAATAAAAGTGCGGTACAAAATAGCCCTAAACTGAGCCAACAGAGGGCAGAAAGTAGCCAAGTAAAACTGTTATTTAATTCTGTTTGCCAGTTCATAATATATCCGATAATACAACAAAAGGGGCAGTTTAACCGCCCCTTGTGAATAAGTCAAAATCTAATTAGAATGAATATTCAACCGTTGTCCAATAGGTTCTTGGCATACCTAATACCGCAAAGCTACGGTCGTATTGACCACGTTGGACTTGCCAGTAGGCTTTGTTGAATAAGTTTTCCACTTGTGCTCTTACGGTGATAGCGTGACCATTACCTAATTGGGTATGGTATTTCGCTCCTGCGTCCACTAAAGTGTATGATGGGAAAGCGTAAGTTTTTTGCGAATCTTGGTAAGATTTACCAAAGTGTTGTACATTGGTGCTTAAGGTTAAGCCTTGGATAAATGGTGTATCCCATTCAATGCCAGCTTTACCCACCCAACGTGGATTTGCCACTTGATAACCATTGACCAAATTGTCAGCATAGTTTGGATAATCTTTCACTTTAGATTGTAAGTACATAATGCCTAAACTTGGACGCACCGTTTTATCTAACAGGTTCGCATAGATATTAAACTCAATACCACGGTTGCGTTCGATACCTTGGGAATCCCCAGCCGATGCACCCGAATTAGCGAAGTCCGTACCGCTTGTTGTGTTACCACGCCAGTAACCTTCACGACGAACTTGGAATACGTTAAGTGAAGTGACGACATCACCCCAGTTTTTACGCACACCTAATTCTAATTGACGGCTAACTCGTGGTTTTGACATTGTGGTATTACCACTTTCATCGGTTTTAATGTCTGCAGGTTCTAAATCTTCCATATAGTTACCGTAGAACACGAGGTCAGGGTTAGGTAAGTAAGACAGCATAAACATTGGACTAAAGCGATGTGCGTCACCTTTCGCTTGTGTGATATTATTTTTATAAGATGCCCATTGGAAACGACCACCTAAAGTGACACGGAATTTATCTTCCGCAAAGCCAAGTGTATCTGATAGAGCAAGGCTGTTTGCACGGATCGTTGCATCTAAGTTTGGATCAGTTTCAAAACCATTACTAAATACATTGCCTTGTGGAATGTTAGCTAATTGTTGGGCTAAAGTTTGGCCTGCTGCATTACCATAAGGATAAATGGTTAAGTTTTGGTTTGGTGCTTGAGATGTACCACGATAGGTTTGACGACGACGATCAATGCGATCGAATGAGGTACTCCAGTTGTGGCTGACAGAACCTGTTGAGAATTCACCACGAGCGGCTAAGTTACTGCTTAAGGTTTGGAAACGTTGATCGGTCATACGAGAACGTCCCGCATTGTAAGATTGACCATCCGTAGATGGGGTAGCAGAAGCAAAGTTACCATAATAACGAGCATCGTTATAACCGACTCCGCCCGAAATTTGGAAGTTATAGTCGGTATAGTAGTCAAAGGTCAGCATATTGGTTTGACTACGAGTATCTTGTGCTTGCCAACTTGGTTGAAGATTATTTTCACCGTCTAAGGCATCAAATAAACGGGCTTTAGCATTTTGAATATCTTGAATACGTGCACGACCGCCCTCGGTTTTACGTTTCGCATAGAAACTATCGAAAGACACATAAAGTTTATCGCCACTATAATCCGCATTTAAAGAAAATTCTTTATTGTCTTCCCAGTAGCCTGTGCGAGGGGTATCGCCTTCACGCATTTTACCATTCACACGCACACCGAATTGTTTGCCATCACCAAAACGTTGACCTAAGTCAAAGGTACCTTGCAAACGATTGTCGCTGAAATAGCCTACACCCACTTTACGGTTGCCTTGATCACTGGCACGTTTGGTTTCAATATTGACGGCTCCTGCTGTTGCGCCCTCTGGATCCATGCCTGAAAGTGCGGTGTTTCCGCCTTTAATTAATTGTACAGAGTCCGCATACACGCTTGATGTGCCTTGCGTACCGTACATGCCAGCCAAGCCGTTAACGCTAAATTGACGAGCATCTAATTGATAACCACGGAAATATAAACCGGTTAAGGTATTGGTTTCACCACCAAATTGCCATGTTGAGGCATCTTTTTTTGCCACCACGTCAACAAGGGTGCGAGCTTGTGTATCATCTAACACTTTTGAATCGTATTTGACTACCGTCACAGGGGCGGTGAAGTTAGTCGCACGACCTAATAAACCTAAGTTTACGCTGTCTTGCAATTTACCGTCACTGGCAACAGAATAAGAACGATAGCTTGCTGGTTCGTGAATACTGTCAGAAACTTCAATCGCATCAAGTTGTTCTGTTGTCTGCTGAACGGTTTCAGCAAAAGCACCAAAAGAAACACCGGCAAAAAGTGCGGTGTAAACAACGCTAAATTTAAATGTGGAACGCATTAGGTTATCCTTACATAAAGTTCATAAAAAATAGTCTAAAAAGTAGACCGCTTAAAAAAGTTGGGCGATTATAAAGTAAACGATAATTTATTGCAATAGCCTAATAAGATTTATTCTCATTTTAATGAAAAAGAGCGGATAAAACCGCTCCAATGGTTCTGCTAAATTTAAATAGTTGCAATTGATCGCAGTTTATAGCATAATCCACGCCCTAAGCATTTTATGCTTATCCTATGGAAACCTTTTCGGTCTTTCGCAATGGTGTCTGGTTTACTCGGTCAGGTTCGGAAGAAAGCAGCCAAAGTCAGAATTTCTGTGTGCCGAGAGGAGCTGGAAAGGTTTCCACCTTTTTAACCGCACTTTTTTATTTAATCTGTTCTAATTTTGTTAACAACTGTTCATCTGATTGGCGTTGTATTTTCCACATCCGATATAACAACAGAATTGCCGCCGCAGTCAATGCCACCACAAACCCAACCCAAAAGCCTAATGCCCCCAAATGCGGCACGATAATATCGGTCATGGCGAGGCCATAACCAATCGGCATGCCTAACACCCAATAGCAAAAAATTGTGATATACAAAATGGCTTTGGTGTCTTTATAACCCCGTAACACGCCACCGGCGACAACTTGCAAGGTGTCGGAAAATTGATAGAGGGCAGCGATAATTAACAGGGAACTGGCTAAGGTAATCACGCTCGTGTCAGTGACAAATAATTGCGCAATTTGTTCTCGCCAGAATAGGGTGACAAAAGCGGTGATGATGGTAATATTCAGCCCGACAGCAAAGGCAATATAAGATACTTTTTTCGCCTCTGACGGAGATTGTTCGCCTAAGCGTTGCCCCACCAAAATCGTGGTCGCCATGCCTAAGGACATAGGGAACATAAACACAAAAGAACTGGTGTTTAAGGCGATTTGATGACTGGCTACCATGGCGGTGCCTAGTGGCGATAAAAATAAGGACGTCAACGCAAACAAGGCCACTTCTGCCCAAAGGGCGACCGCAATGGGAAAACCGAGTTTGAGTAGTTTTTTGAGCGTCGTCCAATCAGGTTTTTCAATCATCTGATCGAAAAGGCGAATATCACGCAAATGGTGAGAACGGCGGCTGTATGCAATCATCATGAAACACATTGCCCAGTTCACCATGGCGGTAGCAATACCACAACCAACCGCCCCGAATGCGGGTACACCGAATTTGCCGTAAATAAACACATAATTAAGCGGAATATTCAGTAATAAGCCAATAAAGGTAATCACCATGGCGGGTTTGGTTTTCGCCACGCCATCATTGAGGCAACGGAAATTAATCAACAATAAATACGCCGGCAAGCCAAACAACATGGCATGTAAATAACCGACAGTAATCGTTGCCAAACGTTCTTCCATCTGCATGGCATGAATAATCAGATCACTGTGATAAATCAGCCCGCCCAATGGCAAGCAAACCAGCAGAATAATCCATAAGCCTTGACGTACTTGATGGGCAATGCGAGAACGTTGATTGGAACCGTTTAAATAGGAAATGGTCGGCGGAAGAGCGAGTAACAAACCATGCCCGAATAATACCAAGGGAAACCAAATGGACGCCCCCACGGAAATGGCCGCCATATCTGCCGCACTGACTCGTCCTGCCATAATGGTGTCCACTAATCCCATGGAATTTTGGGCGATTTGAGCGAGCAAAATCGGCATGGCAATTTGAATTAATTTTTTTGCTTGCGCATGATATTGTGGCCAATGGTGAATTTTTTGCATACAGAATCCGAGTTTGCTTTATAATAGAGAAAATTTTTAATTCGCTAAGTGAGTTTATATGTTTACAGGTATCGTGCAAGGTATGGCACAACTTCATTCTATCATTGAAAAAACTAATTTTAGAACACATCAGATAAAAATGCCACAGGAATTACTGGCTGACTTACAACTCGGTGCTTCGGTGGCACATAATGGCGTATGCTTAACCGTCACCAAGGTGGACAATGATCTGGTGAGCTTTGATTTAATGACTGAAACCCTACGTATTACCAATTTAGGGGAACTAAAGGTCGGCGAATGGTTCAATATTGAACGAGCCATGAAATTCGGGGCAGAAGTTGGCGGGCATATTTTGTCTGGCCATGTGTATTGCACCGCCCAAATCTCCGCCCATAAAGTGAGCGAAAATAATCTGCAAATTTGGTTTGAATTGCCAGATGAAACGGTGATGAAATATATTTTAACCAAAGGCTTTATTGCGGTGGATGGGATTAGTTTGACCATTGGCGAAGTGAACGGCAAGCAATTTTGTGTCAATTTGATCCCCGAAACCCTTGAACGGACGATTATTGGCAAAAAAACGGTAGGAGATCGAGTAAATATTGAAATCGATCCGCAAACACAAGCCATTGTGGACACCGTAGAACGTTATTTAACCACGAGAATGTAAATGAAAAAAATCCTGTTATTTTTCACCGCACTTTGGGCTTTTAGCCAACAAGTGTACGCACATCCGCATGCGTTTATTGGCATGAGAACCACGCCATTGGTGGAAAAAGACGCATTAATCGGTTTTTCGGTGAAGTGGTTGCTAGATGAGGCCAGTTCAGCAGAATTATTATACGATTTGCAAGTGGCGCACAACGATTCAAGTGTTAAACAAGCCATTGTGGATGACATGATTAAAAATACGGTATCGGAACATTATTTTAGCTATCTCTATGATAAACAAGGTAATCGAGTGAAATATACCTCGCACCCCGCCCATTATGATATTCAAGCGGTAGGGAACCAAATTTTATATCAATTTGATTTCTTTTTATCTCAACCGCAGCCCTTAAAAGACAGTGAGTTTATCTTGATGATTTACGATCCGACCTATTATGTGTCTATGTTCTATGACAATAAAAGTGCGGTGGATTTTAGCAAACTTCCGTCAAATTGCCATGGCGATATGGTGGATCAAACTGTGGATGAAAAAACCAAACAATATGCCAAATCCTTAGATAAAACCCAACGAGAGGCGGATTTTTCGCTAGGTAAAGAATTTGCTCAAAAAGTGATTTTGCAATGTCAATAAGCACCAAGAAAATCAGCACCATTTTATTATTATGTCTGTTAATTGCAGGCATCACGTTGCTATTTCCCTATTTATTTAAGCAAGTCGTGCTATGGCAACGGGAATTTAATCAACTGTTATCAGACAATCTACATCAAATTAAACAAGCCCCAATTTATGCCGGCACCAGTCTAATTTTGGTTAGCTTTGGCTATGGCGTGTTTCATGCGCTAGGGCCGGGTCATGGCAAATTTATTATGACCAGTTATTTGTCGCTACATGAATCCAAAATTCTCGCGAGCATGCGGTTAGCGTTTTTTTCTTCCTTAATGCAAGGCGTGGTGGCGATTGTGGCGACCAGTATTGTGGTGGTCCTGTTAAATTTATCTTCGTCTTATTTTAAAGCCAGTCAACTTTGGCTGGAACGGGGCGCTTATGCTTTGATTTTCTTACTGGGTTCACAATGGATAATTCAAAGTGGCAAAAAAATTTGGCAAATTCAACGCAAGCCAAAAATTCTGCAAATTAAACCAGTCGCCGATAATCAGATTTTAAAAAGTGCGGTGCAAAATCCGCCAGTTTTTTTATCTTATATTCATGATGAAAATTGCGGTTGTGGGCATCAACATTTGCCTGCTGAAGATCAACTTAGCCAAGCCAATAGTTTAAAATCACAATGGTTGATTATTTTAAGCATTGGCATGCGACCTTGTACAGGGGCGATTTTTATTTTATTTTTGTCCTATATGCTCGATCTTTACCTGTGGGGCGTGGTGGCGACAATGGCCATGGCGGTGGGAACAGGAATGACGTTATCTAGCTTTGCACTCATGGTGCAATATGCCCGAAAAACCGCTGTTCGGGTAGGAAAATGGTATCTTTCTCCTCGTATCAAAAGCCAATTTTCTCATTGGCTAAAACTGGCTTTCGGTTTGCTATTAATGGGGTTTGCCGTGAGTTTGATTTATGCCACCACTTTACAGAGCAGTGGGGGCGCAGGATTATTTGGGCGTTAATAATGATAACGACAAGAGGCTAACTGAATTTCATCATCGCTAACGGCATAGACTAAACGATGCTCGCTATCAATTCGTCTTGACCAAAATCCCGATAAACCATGTTTTAATGGTTCAGGTTTCCCAATACCCTCAAAGGGTGTGCGTTCAATATCTTTAATTAATTCATTGATCCGTTTTAAGATTTTTTTATCTGTGGTTTGCCAGTATAAATAATCTTGCCAACAGCTATCGGTAAAGACTTTTTTATACTTCATCAATTAAATTCCTTTCACGAGCCTTGCCATTACGTAATTCCTCTATTGAGTTTAGTAAATGGCGAGCATTGGCGGGAGAACGTAATAAATAAGCGGTTTCAGTGAGAGCTTCAAACTCAGCAAGGGACATTAAAACACAACTTTCCCCTTTGGCACGGGTAATGGTGATATTTTCAACATTACTCACGGTTCTTGTCATTAACCCTGCAAGATTTTGACGGGCTTCGGTATAGGTGATGGTTTGCATAGATTTCCTTAAATTTAAACATGTACAACATATTGTACAACTGTAAAAGCTAGCCGTCAAATTTAAACTTCCGTCTTATCCTTAAACTCACATAAATCTTCAATCAAGCACGATCCGCAACGGGGTTTTCTGGCAATACAAGTATAACGACCGTGCAAAATCAGCCAATGATGTACGTCAACTTTAAATTCAGCCGGCACGACTTTAAGCAGTTTTTCTTCTACTTTCACCACATCTTTACCCGGTGCAAAGCCCGTACGATTGGCAACACGGAAAATATGGGTATCGACCGCAATCGTTGGGTGTCCGAAAGCGGTATTAAGTACCACGTTAGCGGTTTTTCGTCCCACGCCAGCTAAGGCTTCCAATGATTCACGATTTTCGGGGACTTGCGAACCGTGTTTATCCATTAAGTCTTTACAGGTTTTGATGATATTTTCGGCTTTGCTGTTAAATAGTCCAATGGTTTTGATGTACTCTTTCAAACCGTCTACGCCCAAGGCATGGATTTTTTCGGGCGTATTTGCCACGGGGAACAGTTTGTCGGTGGCTTTATTCACGCCTTTGTCGGTAGCTTGTGCAGATAAAATCACCGCAATAAGTAGCTCAAACGGCGAACTAAAATTTAGCTCGGTCGTTGGGTGCGGATTGTTATCACGCAATCGGGTTAAAATTTCAATACGTTTTTGTTGGTTCATTTTTTCTGTTCAATCTTATTCTTAAACGCCAAAATCAAGCCTAAACCAATAAACGCCCCTGGGGGCAAAATGGCAAGTAACAGATTGCTGTCATGGTGGAAAAGCTCAATGCGTAACACTTTCGCCCAATCGCCGAGTAATAAATGAATGCCGTCAAATAAGGTGCCGTTACCGAAAATTTCACGTAATGCCCCGAGTAAAAACAGGCTTAAGGTCATGCCTAAACCCATGGCAAAGCCATCAAAAGCAGAATGTAATAGGGCATTTTTGCTCGCAAAGGCCTCGGCTCGTCCGATTACGATACAGTTGGTGACAATCAATGGAATAAAAATCCCCAAGGCTTGATAAAGACTGTATGTGTAAGCGTTCATCAGCAGTTGCACCACAGTCACGGTGGTGGCGATAATCATCACATAAATCGGAATACGAATTTCGTGAGGAATTTGTTTACGAAACAACGACACCATGGTGTTGCTGCAAATTAACACAATCATGGTGGCCAAGCCTAAACCGAGGGCATTTGTGGCAGAATTGGATACCGCCAACAATGGACACAGGCCGAGCAGTTGTACGGTGGCAGGGTTGTTTCGCCATAAGCCTTGCAGAAACAGGCTCCGCCAAAGGCTTTCTGTTTTTTCTGTCATAATATCCTCTTTACCCTCACCCTAGCCCTCTCCTAGAGGGAGAGGGGATGGTTTTGAGGGAATTAAATTCTTTTTGAAAATTATCTCACCCGAAAAGAAGAGCTATTTTTTAGGATTGATAAATGTTAATTATCCATTTTACGTTCCCTCTCCCTTTGGGAGAGGGCTAGGGTGAGGGTCATCAATTCCCCAACACCGCCAACGCACTGCGTTTCACTTGATTCACCACGGCTCTTGGTGTAATCGTGGCTCCAGTAAACTGATCAAATTGCCCGCCATCTTTTTTCACCGCCCAATCGGCAAGATTTTCTTGGCTGATTTTTTTATGGCTAAAACTCAATATCCAATCGGAAATACGTGTGTCAATTTTATCCCCGAGTCCAGGGGTTTCGTGGTGTTCTAACACTCGCACGCCTAGCACTTCGCCATTCGGTGTGAGTCCGATTAACAAGCGAATATTACCCGAATAACCATCTGGTGCCGTGGCCTCAATGGCATAAGCGGAAAGTTTTCCATTTAAAAGTGCGGTGCAAATTTTATCAATTTCTCGGCTATTGGATGGTTGGCAATTTTGCATAACGTCATTATTAAAATAGGTTTGCGGAATCACTTGCAATAACAAGTCATGCTGTTGTTTGGCAATCACCGCATCAATTTTATCTTTGGTGAGTAAATACACGCCCCCCGAAATGGCGGAACAGAGTAGAGCAACAAAACCAAGCAACAGCCCATATTTGCTGATAACTTTTCCCATATTTATGATCTTCTCCCTTGCCCAATTTGATGGCCTGCCACTCTCGGACGGCTGTAATGGTCAATTAACGGTACGCAAATATTCGCCAATAAAATAGCAAAGGCTACGCCGTCAGGGTAGTTGCCGTAGAAACGAATTAAACCCACTAACAGGCCTGCTAATGCCCCAAAAATCAATTTTCCTTTTGGCGTAATGGAGGCACTGACGGGATCGGTGGCGATAAAAA
This sequence comes from Lonepinella sp. BR2357, assembly GCF_051851525.1. NCBI lineage: Bacteria > Pseudomonadati > Pseudomonadota > Gammaproteobacteria > Pasteurellales > Pasteurellaceae > Lonepinella > Lonepinella sp. BR2357. The sequence continues at coordinate 176,263 of NZ_JBPDVG010000002.1, forward strand.
ACGCCCCGAACATGGTTGCTCCGGTAAATAATTGCCAAATAGGACTGGTGGCATGAGGTGAAAGCACAAAATTCAGGCAAGCTAAGGCAAAAAGTGCGGTTAAAAAGGCCACAGGAATTTGCCAATGAATGATTTTTTTCCAAATTAAAAATAGCCCACCCAGTAAAAATGCCAAATTGACTTGCGTCCAACCGATACCGTTCAAGCCAGAACTGAATGGCAGAATATCGCTGAAAATCGGCGATTGGCTTAAATCTTGCAGAGAAAATACCGCACTTTTCATGCCTGTTTTTACCGTGTCTAACGGCGTAGCAGAGGTGATGCCGTCAATGCTTGCGACTAATTGATGTAGGCTAAAGCCGTCTGTGGTCATACCTGAAAAAATCAAACGGCAACTGTCCGCCAAGGTCGGTGGTTCGTTAAGCAAGGAAAGTGGCGGTAACCAAGCTGTCATTTGCACCGGAAAAGAGATCAACAACACCACATAGCCCACCATAGCAGGGTTAAAGAGATTTTGTCCTAATCCACCATAAACATGCTTACCTAAAATCACCGCACAAAATGTGCCGATTAAAATCACCCAATAAGGCGCATAAGGCGGAATGGCCATAGCTAAAATGAGGGCGGTTAATGTGACGCTAAAATCGGCAATATAAAATAAAGCCGGTTTTTTGCGTAAATAGGTGACACCATATTCCAATAGCAAGGCAAAACTCACCGCCAACGCCACTTGAATTAACACCCCAAAGCCAAAGAAATACATCTGCACACCCAAGGCAGGCAACATCGCAAATATCACCCACAGCATAATGCGAGCGGTGAGCTTGCCCGAATGGGTATGAGGGGAACTGGCAATTCTAAACATAGTATTCCTTTTCTTCTTTGTGGGCGTTTTCGTCAGTCTTAGGCAATAGCATCAATGCCTTTTTCCTGTACAATATTCAACAATTTCAATGCTGCCCCCGTAGGTTTTTTCACCCCACGTTCCCACGCTGAAACTAGACTTTTACTCACATTTAAATGATGAGCGAAAGTGCGTTGTGAAATGCCTTCTTTAGAACGAATCTCGCAGATTTCGTTGCTAGAAAGCGGATGCACGGGGACAAGGCAACTCTTGTCAAATTCTTTCATTTCTTGTTCAGTAATAAGACCAATTTCATACAAATCCATTGCATTTTGGTGGATTTGTTGCGATATAATGCTACGATATGTCATTCTTATTCCCTTTTCTAATTTAATACAAAATTTCGATGAGCTTTTTTTGCTTAATATGTAAAGCAATGGTTTCATCGGTATAACTAAAATAGGCTTTCGCTAATGTTTTTAAATCAGCGAGTTCGCCTTTGGATATATTATCCCTATCGTTTTTCTCAAAAATAGACACAAAAAAGCAATTTTGGTTAATTTTATAGAAAATCAACGAACGATAACCCGAAGATCGTCCTTGTCCCTGTTTGGCGATACGTTGTTTGATGACGTTTCCGCCTAAATCCGCATCAATTAAGCCTTTTTCGGCTCGCTCAACGGCATCAATCAGTAAACTGTCGTCAATGCCTTTTTTATTCGCAAAATCCGCAAAGGCTTTGGTTTTAAATAATCGCATAATTATCCGTTATCTCTCTTGTAATGGCAAGGTGAGATTGACGGTAAATTAGAACGCGCATTTTACCTAACAAGAAATCTCAATTTTGGAATAGAGATCACAAAATTGAGATTTTTATGGGGTAAAACAGGGGGTAAATTTTCTCATTACTCTGCGTTGTTGGGATTATTTTTAGCCTGTTGAGCGGCTTTTTTTGCTTTCGCTCTTGCAATGGCTGCCGCCACCGCCGCTTTTTTCGGATCCACTTCTGCGTTGGTTTCGGTTTCTAGTGGTTTTTCAGCGATTTGCTCAACAGCTTGATTTTGTTGAGCTTGTTTTTTGGCTTTTGCTCTTGCAATCGCTGCCGCTACGGCGGCTTTTTTCGGATCCACTTCGGCGTTGGTTTCAGTTTCTATTGGCTTTTCAACGACTGGCTCAACAGCTTGATTTTGTTGCGCAGCTTTTTTCGCCTTAGCCCGAGCAATAGCCGCTGCCACCGCTGCTTTTTTCGGATCCACTTCAGCGCTGGTTTCAGTTTCTGCTGGTTTTTCAACGACAGGTTCAACAGCTTGATGTTGTTGGGCCTGTTTTTTTGCTTTCGCTCTTGCAATGGCTGCCGCCACCGCCGCTTTTTTCGGATCCACTTCTGCGTTGGTTCCGGTTTCTAGTGTTTTTTCAACGACTGGCTCAACAGCTTGATTTTGTTGGGCGGCTTTCTTGGCTTTTGCCCGAGCCAAGGCGGCTGCTACAGCGGCTTTTTTCGGATCAACAGATTGTTCGTTTTGCGGTGGCTCTTCATTCGGGCGGATACGTCGATCCGCCCCTACGGTTTCTTTCTCGTTGCTTTGAGCTTGTTGCCGTGCTAAACGTCGTGCTTGGCGTTGTGCCATAATATCGCTGTTATCAGGCAACGCATCGCCTTGCTGTTTACTAGTGATGGACTTAATTTGCAGCGCTTGAGTGCTGTCCGTTTGTTTCGCTTTTAAGCGTGCCAATGCGGCAGCCACAGGATCAACACCGTCACTGTTTGCCACTTCTTGACGGCGATTTTCAGCGGCTTTTTGGGTGCGGGCTTTGCGGGCTTGTTCTTCTTTTTCTAAGCGAGCTTGACGGGCCTCAAAGCGGAGTTTGGCGTCTTCGGCTTTTTTGGCTTTTTCTTCCTGTTCCCAAATAGCGGATTTTTCCTGACGGAAATATTGCACCAACGGAATATGGCTCGGGCAAACGTAGGCACAGATCCCGCATTCGATACAATCCATTAATTGATATTGTTGCGATTTTTCGTGATCTTCCGCACGGGCAAACCAATATAATTGTTGTGGCATGAGTTGCACAGGGCAAGCGTCCGAGCAAGCTGAACAGCGAATACAGGCTTGTTCTGCCGGCGGTGACGCATATTCAAAATGATCGGGGGCAAGCAAGCAGTTGGCTAACTTAGTGACGGGGGCATCTAAATTCGGCAACGCTAAGCCCATCATTGGCCCGCCTAAATACACCGGCAAGCGTTCATCCGCCTGATAACCCGCTTGGGCTAATACAGCGGAAATTGGCGTACCCAAACGTACCCAGACATTGCCTTTATTGGGGATTTTATCGCCCGTGAGCGTCACCACACGTTCAATTAATGGTTCATCATTCATCACCGCACGCTTAATCGCAAACGCCGTTCCCACGTTTTGCATATGCACGCCAATGCTGGAAGAACGTTTACCACTTGGCACTTCTAAGCCCGTGAGGATTTTCACTAATTGACTGGAATCGCCAGAGGGGTATTTGGTCGGAATAACCCGAATATCTATATCATCTGCACCGTGCAAGGCAAATTCAAGGGCAGCGACCGCCTCGGGTTTGTTGTCCTCCACCGCAATTACCACTTTTTCAGGGCGAAGAATGTAGCGTAAAATGCGCACGCCCTCAATGATTTCATCGGCGTAATCCCGCATTAAACGGTCGTCACAGGTGATGTAAGGCTCACATTCCGCCCCGTTAATAATCAATAATTTCACCAAATTTGCGGCAGAACTGACTTTCGCTGCGGTTGGGAACACCGCACCGCCTAAGCCAGCCACGCCCGCTTGGTAAATCTTTTGAATAAGTTGATCGGGCGTTTGGCTGAGAAAATCTTCAATGGGTTGTTGTTCACGCCATTGATCTTTGCCGTCTGCCAGAATATGCACCGCCATTTCGGTTAAACCAGATGGGTGAGCAGCGATATAAGGGGCTATGTCCGTGACAATGCCAGAAGTCGGCGCATGCACAGGCAAGCAACGCAAGCCGTCGCCTTGGGTGAGCGGTTGTCCTTTGAGAACCTGATCGCCGACGTTGACAAGCAAATTCCCCGCCGAGCCAAGATGTTGTTTAATCGGCACATAGTATTTTTCCGCCAAAAGTACGGTGGAAATCGGCGTAGAATTGGATTGCGATTTCATTTCGGGAGGGTGAATCCCACCGTAGAAATCCCATAATTTGCCTGATTGGTAGCGAGTTAAAATATCGGTCATTATTCGCCCACCACCAGTTTATTTTCATATTTAATCGGGATCACCATTTTCGGATCGAGTTTCCAGTTCCAATTTTCGACCTGTTTTTCTACTTTTTCCATGGTAATACAATCCGTTGGGCAAGGGGCCACGCAAAGTTCACAACCCGTACAAAGATCCGCAATAATCGTGTGCATGGCTTTATTGGTGCCGATAATCGCATCCACAGGGCAAGCCTGAATACATTTGGTGCAACCAATACACATATCTTCATGAATAAACGCCACCTTGACTTCGGGTTCTTCCATGCCGTCCAGCGTTGGAACATCAACGCCCATCAGTTCGGCAATTTTGATCACGGTTTGCTGCCCACCTGGTACGCATTTTGTGATCACATCACCGTTGGCAATGGCCTCGGCATAGGGTTTACAACCGGGGTAACCGCATTGTGCGCATTGGGTTTGAGGCAAAATCGCATCAATTTTTTCCACAATGGGATCGGCGTCTACCTTTAATTTTATCGAGGCGAACCCCAGCACCACGCCGAAAAGCAAGGCGAGGACAGTGATGGCAATCAATACGCAAGAAAGAGTCGTCATCTAGGATCTCACTAAGCCAGCAAAGCCCATAAAGGCAAGGGACATCAGCCCTGCGGTGATTAACGCAATGGACGCACCACGAAACGGCACCGGCACATCTGCTGCAGCAAGCCGTTCACGCAAAGCCGAAAATAGCACCAACACCAAGGAAAACCCCAGTGAGGCGGAAAAACCATACACCACGGATTGAGTTAAATTATGGGCAAGATTAATATTCAATAATGCCACGCCTAACACCGCACAGTTGGTGGTGATTAAAGGCAAGAAAATCCCGAGTAAACGATACAATGTCGGACTGGTTTTGTTAATCACCATTTCGGTAAATTGCACCACCACCGCAATCACTAAAATAAACACCAACGTACGCAAAAATTGCGCATTAAACGGGGCTAAAATATAGGTATCCACCAAATATGCCGTGAGCGAGGCAACGGTTAACACAAACATGGTCGCCAAGCCCATTCCCACTGCGGTGTCCACTTTTTTGGACACCCCCATAAACGGGCATAAGCCAAGAAATTTCACCAACACAAAATTGTTAATCAGTGCGGTGGAAATAATCAATAAAATATATTCCATAAATAGCTAAGGTATTGTTATCAGTAAAAATCGTTAAAATCTTGTGTATTATCCTTGTTTTGGGCGGTGAGAACAATAAAAAAATCAATATGTCATTAATTTTTACCGCCGTTTTATGCTAGAATACGACGAATTTTAATGAATAACGAAAATTGTAGGGGCGTATTGCATACGCCCAAATTACGCTCCGTTAATGCCAAGGGCGTATGCAATACGCCCCTACAAAAATTTTTGAAAAAATTTTGATTTTAATCGATTTAAAAGGTCAATATGAAACCCAGTATTATCAGCAAATTAGACAGCCTACAAGAACGTCATGAAGAACTTGAGGCCTTATTAGGTGATGCGTCCGTGATCAATGATCAAGACAAATTCCGTGCCTATTCCAAAGAATACGCCCAATTAGAAGATGTGGTGAAAGCCTTTGGACGTTGGAAACAACTGCATGCGAATATGCAAGAGGCGGAACTTTTATTAGACGATCCTGATATGAAAGAAATGGCCGAAATGGAAATTGAAGAATGTCGGGAAGAAGTGGACAGCGTCGAGCAACAGTTGCAAATCTTGCTGTTGCCGAAAGATCCGAATGATGAATACAACGCCTATTTAGAAATCCGTGCGGGCACGGGCGGCGACGAAGCGGGGATTTTTGCCGGCGACTTGTTCCGTATGTACAGCCGTTATGCAGAAAGCAAACGCTGGCGGATAGAAACCCTGAGTGCCAATGAAAGCGAGCAGGGCGGTTATAAAGAAATTATCGTGAAAATTTCGGGCGAAAATGTTTACGGACAGCTTAAATTTGAATCAGGCGGTCACCGTGTGCAACGTGTGCCAAAAACCGAAAGCCAAGGGCGGATTCATACCTCGGCTTGTACGGTGGCGGTCATGCCTGAATTGCCTGAAAGTGAGTTGCCTGAAATCAACCCAAGCGATTTACGCATTGATACCTATCGTTCATCTGGCGCAGGTGGTCAGCACGTCAACACCACCGATTCCGCAGTGCGAATTACCCATATTCCAACGGGCATTGTGGTGGAATGTCAAGATGAACGTTCACAACACAAAAACAAAGCCAAAGCCATGTCAGTATTGGCCTCCCGTATTGTGCAAGTGGAGCAAGAACGTCAAGCTGCCGAACAAGCGGACACTCGCCGTAATTTATTAGGTTCGGGTGACCGTTCGGATAAAATTCGTACTTATAACTACCCACAAGGTCGTGTGACCGATCACCGTATTAATTTAACCGTGTATCGTCTTGATGAAGTGATGAATGGCAAAATTGATGAACTGATTCAACCGATTATCACCGAATACCAAGCGGATCAATTAGCCGCCTTGTCGGAACAAAATTAAGGGGAAACAGATGTTAGTTGAAAATCCAAATACGGTTGCACCGGTAATAAAAACGGACGAAGTCATGCCTGTTATTTATGCGGGACGTGGTTGGCGTTGGTTGGCTTCAATAATTAATTTTTTGATTTTTATTGCATTCCTGCTTGTTGGCGGATTTATTGCTGGTTTTGTCGGGGATGATATTACGGTGATTCCGCTTTTAGCCGTCGTGGTTTATTTCGGACTACAAATTTGGGCAATGAAAACTTATCAACAAACCTTAGGTAAAAAATGGTTAGGCTTGAAAGTGGTGTCTTATACCACATTTGAGCCGATTAGTTTGGGACGATACATTGCTCGAGAAGTGGTCGAGGGAATTGGGGGGCAACTCGTGGCATTAGGTTTATTTGATGCGATTTGTGCGTTTATTCGCAAAGATCGTCGCTCTGTCACCGATTTGATGTTTTCTACGATTGTCATTAGTGTACCTAATGATGAATATTGCTAAAGGGATCGCCTACGCTCAGCAATTTTTAGCTGAAAATCTTATCAACGATCCCTATTTAAACGCCAAAGCCGACAGCTATTTATTATTGCAATCTGTCACAGGATTAACCAAATCGCAGTTAATGGCATTTGATGATCGCGCGTTGAGCGCAGAAAGTCAGCAAAAACTCACCGCACTTTTACAGCGGAGAGCCAAAGGCGAACCCATGGCGTATATTCTCGGTGAAACGGAATTTTGGTCGTTGAATTTGAAAGTATCGCCTGATACCTTAATTCCCCGTCCGGATACGGAAATCTTGGTAGAACAGGCGTTAATGATTGCCAAAGCAAAAAGCCAACAACAAGGAAACGTTTCCATTTTAGATTTAGGCACTGGCACGGGAGCAATTGCGTTGGCGTTGGCAGATGAATTGCAAAAGTGCGGTACAAAATATCGGATTTTAGGCGTAGATTTGGTACTTGGCGCAGTAGAACTGGCTCGACAAAATGCGCGACAAAATCATCTAGGCAATGTGGAATTTCAACAAAGTAGTTGGTTTGAAAATGTCACCGAACGCGTTGATATTATCGTGAGCAACCCGCCTTATATTGATTCGCAAGATGTTCATTTACAACAAGGTGATGTGCGATTTGAACCGTTGACAGCATTGGTGGCCGAAAACCAAGGCTATGCAGATTTACAAAAAATCATTGAAAATGCACCGCGGTTTTTACAGCCACAAGGTTGGTTATTATTAGAACATGGTTGGCAACAGGGCGAAAAAGTGCGGTCATTTTTTAGCGAAAATTTATGGCATTCGGTACAAACTGTCAAAGATTATGGCGGTCATGAGCGAGTGACGTTAGCAAGGTTAGCATGAAGATAGATTTAGTCAAACAAGGCTTGTATTTAGCCATGGAAAGTTTTTATTTAATCACCACGGAAGATGAGGGCGAAGATTTACGCACCATTCGCTCGCTAATGGGCGGGTTGGTGCGAAAAGCGCGTAAAGTGATCCCTGAAGAGGATGATGTGAAAGTGAAAATCCATAAGCTGTTGCAGTTGATGTACGGCGAATGGGGATTTGGCTGCGATCCACAAGAATATTTCCATACGGAAAATTTGTATTTGAGCTATGTGTTACGTTCGCACCGTGGCATGCCCGTCAGTCTAGGCTGTATTTTGTTGTATCTGGCAGATAAATTGGACTTGCCACTGTATCCGGTGATGTTTCCGACTCAGCTGATTTTACGGGCAAATGTGGGTGATGATGTGGCATTTATCGATCCTTGGGACGGCAAATATTTAACCCAACAAGATTTGCAAAAACAGTACGAAGGGGCATTTGGCTTTGGCGTGCCTATGTCGCAAGAAGATTTGGCCGTAGCAGAACCCGAGCAATTAAAGGAACGTTTTGCACAGTTGGCGAAAGGCTGTTTAATTCGGGAAGAACATAATGACGCGGCGTTGAAGTATATTGAAAGTCGTTTGTCTGATTTTGAATTTCGCGCCAATCAGTATAAAGATATTGAACCCTATGAACGCCGTGATCGGGGCTTGGTGTTGGCTCAAATGGGGGCGTATCATGCCGCGGTGAAAGATTTTCATTATTTTATTCAGCAATGCCCGCACGATCCAACGGCCTATATGTTGATGGCACAACTGCCTGATATTGAAAAAGAATTACCTTATGATTTATTACATTAGAGAGAAAAAATAATGACAGACAAAATTGTAAAAATTGGTGAGCTTGAAGTTGCCAACAATAAACCCTTTGTATTATTTGGCGGTATGAACGTGCTAGAAAGCCGTGATATGGCCATGCAAGTGTGCGAAAGCTATGTAGAAGTCACGAAAAAATTAGGCGTGCCTTATGTTTTCAAAGCCTCTTTTGATAAAGCCAACCGTTCTTCCATTCATTCTTATCGTGGACCGGGGATGGATGAGGGCTTGAAAATTTTTCAAGAATTAAAAAGTCAATTTGGGGTAAAAATTATCACCGATGTACACGAAATTTACCAATGTCAACCTGTGGCAGAGGTGGTGGATGTGATCCAATTACCCGCCTTTTTGGCACGTCAAACGGATCTTGTGGAAGCCATGGCTCGCACAGGTGCCGTGATTAATGTGAAAAAACCACAATTTCTCAGCCCCGGTCAAATGGGCAATATCGTAGAAAAAATTGCTGAATGTGGTAACGATAAAGTGATTTTATGTGATCGTGGATCTAACTTTGGTTACGACAATCTCGTGGTGGATATGCTCGGTTTTGGCGTGATGAAAAAAGCCTCTCACGGCAGTCCCGTGATTTTTGATGTGACCCATTCTTTACAATGTCGTGATCCATTTGGTGCCGCCTCAGGTGGTCGCCGTGAACAAGTGACCGAACTCGCTCGTGCGGGATTAGCGATTGGTATTGCGGGTTTATTTTTAGAAGCACACCCAAACCCAAACCAAGCCAAATGTGATGGCCCCTCTGCCTTACCGTTATCGGCCTTGAACGGCTTTGTGAGTCAAATGAAAGCATTAGATGATTTGGTTAAATCCTTTGAGCTGTTAGATACATCAAATTAATTCAATACTTATTGAAAAAGATGTCTTCGGGCATCTTTTTTTATACCCCCATTTTATTCCGCCAAATTTTATTTAGCACATAAAAAAATGCGACCCTCAAGGTCGCATTTCAAATTTAGTTAGTGGTGAATTACCATTGGTAACCGACACCAACGCCAGCACCCACATCGCCGCGAGTATTGGCATTACCTTGTAATTTCAAGATAACTTTGCCGTTGTCGCTTGCACGAGAGTAGCCGACAGCCACCGCGCTTTCGCCTTTAAATGTACCCGCTGCCGCAGATGCCATTGATTTACCCGGTATATAAACTTGTGGTAATGCCGCTGCTGCATTGGTACCAGCGATACCGGCACGCATCTCTTTGCTCACTTTATTGATACGTTTATTGACACCACTCATGGAATCTTTTACTTCGTTCAATTGTTTAACGTTCACTGCATCATTATCTGCGGTGCCCGCTTTTACGCCAGAAATGCTACCATTACTGCTGATTTTCACATCGCCAACATTCACATTGTCGCCGTCAATGGTCACATTGTCACCGACAGAAACAGAGCTGTTCGCATGCACGCTATTCACTTTCAAGTCTTGGTTGACCGCAAAAGTCACGGTACCTTTGTTGTTGGTGATCTTGAGGTTGTCATCTGCACTGCGTAAATCCACCACGTTGTTTGTACTATTAACAGTGGACTGCGTTGCTTCATCACCTTGTGCTTGAATTTTCCAACTGCTAGATCCAGCAACCGAAGTAAGTTGTTCGTAAGTGACGAGATCACCTGGTTTTGTACCGCTTGATACGTTGGTAATCACGTTACCACCGAAGTCAATGGTTGAACCATTTGTCACCGTCAGGTTATTCAACGTTGTGTTACCTGTTGCAACAAGATCTTTCGTTTCAACTTTCTCAGTAATCACTTCTTTCGTTGTGACAGTATTTGCGGTGACGTTATCAGATTTAACATCTTTCGCAGTCACGTTAGTTGCAGTCACGTTATCAGATTTAACATCTTTCGCAGTCACGTTAGTTGCGGTTACGTTATCAGATTTAACGTCTTTCGCCGTTACGTTGGTCGCAGTCACGTTGTCAGATTTAACATCTTTAGCCGTTACGTTAGTCGCAGTTACGTTATCAGATTTAACGTCTTTCGCCGTTACGTTAGTCGCAGTCACGTTGTCAGATTTAACATCTTTCGCTGTTACGTTAGTTGCAGTCACGTTATCAGATTTAACATCTTTAGCCGTTACGTTAGTTGCGGTTACGTTGTCAGATTTAACGTCTTTCGCTGTTACGTTAGTTGCGGTTACGTTATCAGATTTAACATCTTTCGCAGTCACGTTAGTTGCGGTTACGTTATCAGATTTAACGTCTTTAGCTGTTACGTTAGTAGCAGTTACGTTGTCTGAAGTTACGTCTTTAGCTGTTACGTTCGTTGCAGTTACGTTATCAGATTTAACATCTTTAGCCGTTACGTTAGTCGCAGTCACGTTGTCAGAAGTCACATCTTTCGCCTTAATAGAATCCACATCAAGATCGCTAGCTAAACCGTAAGTGACTTTTGGTGTTTCAGAATTTTCTTGCTCCATTTTCACCACAAGGTTTTTACCTGCGTTATAGGTGATGTTATCACCTGACGAGATCTGCGTTGATTTATCAGAAGCAACGACCTGTTCTTTGGTGTTTGTGGTGCTGACCGTATGGTAGGCACCGTTAACTGCTGCAGCAAGGGTGGTACCGTTGACTAATGCTGCACCGGTGGTGGCTTCAACTTTACCGCCAGTCGCAACAGTTGTACCCGTTGTCACCGCTTCAATTTTATTGGTGGTTGTGTTAAGTTTAACCGTTGTACCATCTGTTTGTACATCATAGGTCACTTTCACTGTGCCATCGGTTGCTGTGGTGATGTTTGAGTTTGTGCCTGCGCCGTTTACGTATTGAATTGAGTTACCCGCCGTCACTAAATCGATCAAGGTGCCGGTGTTGTCTTTCAAGTTCCAACCTGCTTTGTTAATCGTATCAGCCACTTCCGTTGCATTGACTAATTTCACGCCCTCAGCAGCACTTGGCTCAACCACTTTACCTTGCTCAGTGACGGTTAAGTCTGTGGTTTGTGTCGCTGTGTATAATTGGCTACCGTTAATCGCATCTTTACTGGTTGGGGTCACTTCACCGTTTTCAACGCCTGTGATTTTGTTGGTTGACTTGTCAATGGTGACCGTACCCACAGAAACTTTATCTGCGGTGACGTTAGTCGCTGTGACATTATCCGAGTTAACGTCTTTTGCTTTCACAGTGGTTGCCGTCACGTTGGTTGCCGTCACATTGTCCGATTTAACATCTTTCGCTTCAACGGTGGTGGCGTTGACAGTGGTTGCATTGACCGTGGTCGCTGTCACGTTGTCCGCTTTCACGTCTTTTGCTTTCACTGAAGTGACATCAAGATTTTCTGTTAAACCATAGGTAATGACAGGTGCGACAGAATTTTCGTTATCCATTTTCACCACGAGGTTTTTACCTGCGTCATAAGTGATGTTATCGCCTGACGAGATCTGTGTTGATTTATCAGAACCCGTTACAGTGCCTCCAGTATTTTTCGTACTGACAGTATGGTAGGCACTGTTAATTGCCGTTGCAAGGGTGGTACCGTTAACTAAAGCGGCACCTGTGGTGGCTTCAATTTTACCGGCGTTTGTCCCTGTGCCAACGGTTGTACCTGTGGTCACCGCTTCAATTTTATTGGTGGTTGTGTTAAGTTTAACCGTTGTACCATCTGTTTGTACATCATAGGTCACTTTCACTGTGCCATCGGTTGCAGTAGTGATGTTTGAGTTTGTGCCCGCGCCGTTTACGTATTGAATTGAGTTACCCGCCGTCACTAAATCGATCACGGTGCCGGTGTTGTCTTTCAAGTTCCAACCTGCTTTGTTAATCGTATCAGCCACTTCCGTTGCATTGACTAATTTCACGCCCTCAGCAGCACTTGGCTCAACCACTTTACCTTGCTCAGTGACGGTTAAGTCTGTGGTTTGTGTCGCTGTGTATAATTGGCTACCGTTAATCGCATCTTTACTGGTTGGGGTCACTTCACCGTTTTCAACGCCTGTGATTTTGTTGGTTGACTTGTCAATGGTGACCGTACCCACAGAAACTTTATCTGCGGTGACGTTGGTTGCCGTGACATTGTCAGATTTCACATCTTTCGCAGTGACGGTTGTTGCATTGACAGTCGTTGCATTAACAGTTGTTGCGTTTACGGTTTTAACGTCAATATCTTCCGCCAAGCTGTAAGTAATCACTGGAGCCTCTGTATCTTCAGCAGTAATGCTACCCACTAAGTTTTTACCCGCATTGAAGTTCAGGTTATCGCCCGCAGAGATTTGGGTTTTACCGTTGGTTGCGGCGGCTTGGTCTGTGCTGTTTTTAAGGGTAACAGTGTGCGATGCTGTATTGATTGCATTTGCCACAGTTGAAGCGTTCACTAAGTTTTTCGCTTCATCGCCTGTAGGAACAGTGATGCTACCTGTTGAACCAGCCGCTAAATTGGTGGTGTTTGCCGTTACGTTGCCGTTTTTATCAACAGTAACAGTCGCTTCATCAACTTTCACGCTGTAGTTTACAGTGGTTACGCCGTTTTTAGTTTCAACATTTGCAGTTGTGCCAACGCCGTTTGCGAAGTTTACTGTGTTGCCAGCAGTTACTAAGTCTTTATCTGTGCCGTTGCCTTGAACAGTCCAGCCAGCTGCATTGATTGCATCTGCCACTTCACCGCCAGTTACTAACGCTGTGCTTGTGGTTGCAGTTGCTACGCCTTTCGCATCAGATGCAATTTCAGTCGTTACCGCTTCAACCTGTTTAGTTGTGCTGTTTACTTGAACAGTTTTACCGTCAGTATTTACACCGTATTTAACTGTTGTTACGCCATCTTTAGAATCAACGGTTGCCGTTGTACCTGTGCCGTCTGCAAAGTTTACAGTGTTGCCAGCAGTTACTAAATCTTTAGTCGTGCCGTTGCCTTGAATGTTCCAACCTACGTTGTTTACGGTATTCACCAGCGTTGTGCCATTTACCACGCCCGCTCCTGTTGTGGTGCTTGCTACGCCGTCAGTCGTGGTGACAGTGGTACTTTCTGTGTTAGTGGCAATGGTAATGCTGTTTGCGGTTTGGGTTAATTTGATATTATCGCCCGCCACAAAGTTGAGGTTTTCGCCTAATTGAATGTTGTCTTGTTTTGTTGCATCAGTAATAGCAGAATTATCAACTTTACCCGTGCCAGCACTTACGCTTACATTCCAGCCTTTCGCCACTTCATAAACCACAGAGTAAAGTTGTGAACCGTTGATTGCATCTGTACTGTCTGCTGAAATATGACCAGCCGCCACGTTTTTCACTTGACGTTCTGCCCCCACAGAACCTACGCTCACCACTTCGCCTTTGTCGGTTACTGTGCCTTTAAATTCTTGCGTTAATTTGAAATCAGAATATTCAGCAACTTTCACCGAGTCACTTTTTACTGGTTCCACTGCTGTAGTTGAAGCGTAAGTTGATGAGTTACCAATAATCACTGCACCGTCTAATTTGTTGTCGTTGCTATCGCCAGCAAGGGTGATGTTGTTACCTAAAATAGTGGCGTTAGTTACGTTGTTAATGGTGTTGTTTTGACCGATTGAAGTAACATTGCTGCCATCAACGATTTGGTTACGAGTACCAATCGCCACAGAGTAGTTCGCATCTTTTACGCCATTTTGGTTACCATAAGCCGAAGCCTGAGTTGAGTTTGTGATGTACCCTTGACGACCTACTGCAGTTGAGTAAGATGAGTTAGTTACACAGTTATACACACCAAGTGCAGTACCTGCAGTCGAGTCAATAATATCACTATTATAACCGTAAGAACTTGCAAAATATGATTTTTCAATCGCATTACCATTACCTACTGCTGTTGCAAATTGGCTGGCATTAATTGAGTTTGTACTACCTACAGCCGTAGAATGGTAAGAACCATTTGTTACAGTTGTATTTGACGCTACAACTGTTGAGTAACGTGAGTTAGCCACAGTGGCATTTTGACCCACAAGGATTGCCCCAGGATCTGCACCTAAAGTGTTCGCATTAGAAGAAAGATCACGACCAAAAACAACAGAGTCTGAACTTGCTGTAACGTTATCACCCACCGCTAAAGAACGAATATCCACATGGAGATCGTTACCAATTGCTAATGGAGAGTTGTTCGCTGAAACGTTGTTACCTACAGCGAGTACATCACCACGGTTGTAGTTTACCACTTTGATGTCGTTACCCACACCTACGAGGTTTTTTGCCAAATCAGCGTTAGTTGCCGTTGAGTGGAATGTAATATTATTACCAGCGATCGCAACTTCATTACCGCCGTCAGTCGCAATGTTACGACCAACCATTGTTAAGTTATTACCTAATGATTGGTTGTCATCATAAGGACGCGTTGCTGCATCAGCATTTGCCGCTGCAGCATAGTCATCATCATGGGGAATAACTGCAGTAACGTTTTCACCAACAATGGTTACATTTGCATAAGAAGGCAATGTATCGTCATTAGTTGAACCAAGTTTAGTAATACCTACATCATTACCATACACAACCCCAGTTGTACCACCTTCGTTTGAGTTGTTTGATTTACCTGTATTAATGTAACCGCCACCTCCAGTATCTGCCGCAAATGCAGGAGAAATTGCAAATGCCCCGCCTAAAATAACCGCCCCAGCTGTCGCCACAGAAAGTGCGATGGTTTTCACCGCACTTCGTTCATCGGTGCTCGATCCTGATTTGGTGTGATTTTTGCCTAATTCTGATGTCACCACCATTTGTTGTGTGTCACGGTTAAAAATAACTTTAAAAATCTTGTTCACGTAATAAATTCCTATTAAAAAATGATAAAAAACAACAGGCAAGAAAACCCTGATGTTTTCCTGTTTGTTGCAATATTTACTGGTTTGACCTTTTAAAGACGTGCAAATTCTATTGATTTTTGATTGCTCCTGCAACCCTTTTATTGTAAAGAATTGTAAAGTGTGAGCAGTGAAAAAAAGATGAAATTTTTTTGTAAGGATTTTGTGTTTACCACGACTAATATCATGCAAGGCAAATTTTTTAGCCGATTTACAAGGAGAAAAACATGAAATACGGAAAATTATCTTTACTTTTTATATCAGCGATGGTGATGAGCCAAATCAGTGTCGCAGATAGCATGAGTAAACCTATGACGGAGATGAAAAAGATGGACAACACAATGCAACAAACTCAACAACAAGATATTCGTGACATTTATTTAGCCGGTGGTTGTTTCTGGGGTATCGAAGCCTATATGGAAAGAATTTACGGCGTGAAAGATGCCACCTCAGGTTATGCCAATGGGAAAACGGAGCAAACCAGTTACCGTTTAATTGGCGGTACCGATCATGCGGAAACCGTGCATGTGACCTATGATGCCAATTTGGTGTCATTAGATAAACTATTGAAATATTATTTCCAAGTGATTGATCCCACTAGCGTGAATAAACAAGGCAATGACCGTGGTCGTCAATATCGTACAGGGATTTATTATCAAAATGAACAAGATAAAGCGATTATTTTAGCGGCCATTCAAGCGGAGCAAGCCAAACATAAAGATAAAATTCAGGTGGAAGTCGAGCCGTTGAAACATTATATTTTGGCGGAGGACTATCATCAGGATTATTTAAAGAAAAATCCAAATGGTTACTGCCATATTGATTTGGAACAGGCGAACAATATTATTATTGATCCCAAAGATTATCCAAAACCGAGCGATGAAGAATTAAAAGCCAAATTAACGCCGTTACAATACAGCGTGACGCAAAAGAAAAATACTGAGCGTTCCTTTAGCAATGAATATTGGAATAATTTTGAACCGGGTATTTATGTGGATGTCACCACCGGTGAGCCGTTATTTTCTTCTACGGATAAGTTTGAATCGGGCTGTGGTTGGCCTAGCTTTACCCAACCGATTGACAAGGATGTCGTCACTTATGCCGATGATAACAGCTTTAATATGCACCGAACCGAAGTGTTGAGTCGCAGTGGAAAAGCCCATTTAGGTCACGTGTTTGATGATGGCCCGAAAGACAAAGGCGGTTTACGTTATTGCATCAACAGTGCCTCCATTAAGTTTATTCCCTTTAATCAAATGGAAAAACAACATTATGGCTATTTAATGGGGTTGGTGAAATAAGATGTTTGATCAGCAATTAGTAATTAGTAGCGTTTTTCTGGCAGGCTTGTTATCGTTTCTTTCGCCTTGTATTTTCCCCATTGTGCCGATTTATTTTGGTATTTTGAGTAAAGGCGGGAAAAAGATTCTCAACACATTCTTGTTTGTGTTGGGTTTATCCTTGACATTCGTTGGATTGGGCTTTGGCTTTGGTTTTTTAGGTGATGTGTTGTTTAACGATACCACCCGAATTATTGCCGGTATTATCGTGGTGATTTTGGGCGTACACCAATTAGGTATTTTCAAAATTCATGCCTTAGAGCGAACCAAATTGGTGGAAATCAAAACCAGCGGTAAAAGTGCCTCCCTTGAAGCCTTTGTGCTAGGATTAACCTTTAGCCTTGGTTGGACACCTTGTATTGGCCCAGTATTAGCCTCGATTTTGGCCTTATCCAGCAACGATGGATCTGCGTTATACGGTGCCGCCATGATGTTTGTTTATGTGTTAGGGTTAGCCACCCCCTTTATTGTGTTTTCTTTCTTCTCGGAGAGTTTATTGAAAAAAGCAAAATCCATGAATAAACATTTAAACAAATTTAAAATGGTGGGTGGAATATTAATTATCTTAATGGGTATTTTATTAATTACCAATAATTTACATATCTTTATGTAAAATCATATAAGGAAAAATTAAATCATGAAAAAATTATTTGCGTTAGTGTTTATGTTATTGAGTGTGAATTCATTTGCAGCAGGAGAAACCACATTGAAAGATATTCAATTTAAAGATTTAAATAATCAGTCCGTGACCTTAGCACAATATCAAGGTAAACCACTCTATGTCAAAATGTGGGCCTCTTGGTGTCCGATTTGTTTGGCTGGGCTGGCAGAAATTGACGAGTTAAGTGCGGATCAAAATAACGGTTTTAACGTCGTCACCATTGTTTCCCCTGATCAAAAAGGTGAAAAATCCACGGAGAAATTTATTGAGTGGTATAAAGGACTGGAATATAAAAATATTGTGGTCTTGCTTGATGAAAGTGGCGAAGTGCTTAAACGTACGAAAGTACGGGGCTATCCGTCAAGTGTGGTGATTGATCAGGATTTAAATGTCCAAAAAGTGATTCCAGGGCATTTAGGCACAGCACAAATTAAACAAGCGTTTAATGAGTGATATTACCAAGGAGGGTAGGGGCTAACTTTCGGGTTAGCCCTTTTTTCGTTTAATGTGATTGGGCTAATTGTGCAAAAGCCTTATCTGCAGCCACTAAAGTGCGGTCAATATCTTCGTCCGAATGAGCCAACGACATAAAACCTGCTTCATAAGCAGAGGGGGCAAGATAAATCCCTTGTTCTAACATAAAATGGAAGAAACGGTTAAATGTCGTGGCATCACATTGCATCACTTGTTGGAAGTTGCAAATTTCTTGCTGTTCAGTGAAGAATAAACCGAACATACCACCCACATATTGCACTTGGAATGGTACGTCGTGCTTATCGGCTAGGGCCTTTAAGCCGTTGGCTAATTTGGCGGTTTTCTGGGCCAATTTTTCTTCATTGCCCGTTTTACTTAATTCCGTTAAGCAAGCTAATCCTGCGGCCATGGCAATCGGGTTGCCAGACAGCGTACCGGCTTGATAAACAGGGCCTGTTGGGGCAATGTATTGCATAATTTCTCGCTTACCACCAAAGGCCCCCACAGGCATACCGCCACCAATAATTTTGCCTAAACAGGTTAAATCGGGGGTGACACCGTAGTAAGATTGAGCACCGGATAACGCCACTCGGAAACCGGTCATCACTTCGTCAATAATAAATACCGTGCCATAGTGATCGCAAAGTTGACGTAATCCTTGTAAAAAACCGTCTTTCGGTGGAACACAGTTCATATTGCCGGCTACTGGTTCAATGATTAAACAAGCAATCTCATTGGGATATTGTGCAAAGGCTTGCTTGACCGAATCAAGATCATTGTAAGTGCAAGTTAAGGTATGTTTAGCAAAATCTTCTGGCACACCAGGGGAACTGGGTTGTCCGAGCGTTAACGCCCCTGATCCGGCTTTGACTAATAACGCATCGGAATGACCATGATAGCAACCTTCAAATTTGATGATTTTATCTCGTCCAGTATAGCCACGAGCTAAACGAATCGCCGACATGGTCGCTTCAGTGCCTGAACTGACCATTCGCACTAATTCAATCGACGGCATAAGTTTGCAGACTAATTCCGCAAGGGTGATTTCGCTCTCTGTGGGTGCCCCAAAACTGAGTCCGTTTGGCACCGCTTTTAACACGGCATCAATAATCGCCGGGTGATTATGGCCGAGTACCATTGGCCCCCACGATCCCACATAATCAATATATTGCTTGCCGTCGGTGTCGGTAATATAAGCACCTGCGGCTTTTTGAATAAATACGGGCGTGCCACCTACGCCTTTAAAGGCTCGAACCGGTGAATTGACGCCCCCCGGAATCACCCGTTCTGCACGAGAAAAAAGTGCGGTTGAATTTGACATAATTTTTCCTTTATCATTACTCAGATGGAACTATTGTACTGTATTTTCTGTCTAAATTTCGCTTTTTTATAAAAATATTCTGCAATCAACGCTGATTAATGCTATGCTTTGCAATATTTTTTAGGTGTAGCTTGAATAAGGCAAATAAAGGACATGTGGTTAGATTTACTGTTAACATTTTTCGCATCTTTTCTGACAATTGTTGTGATGCGTCCGATTGCTATTGCGGTAGGATTAGTGGATAAACCCAATTATCGCAAACGTCATCAGGGTGCCATTCCTTTAATTGGCGGGATTTCGCTGTTTATGGGCAACCTGTGTTTTTACCTATTACAATGGGATCAAACCAAGTTACCGCAACTGTATTTATTTAGCGTTTTTGTGCTGTTAGCGATAGGGATCTTAGATGATCGCTATGATATTAGCCCTTTCTTGCGAGCAGGGATCCAAGCCATATTGGCGGTATTTATGATCTATTATGGGCGTTTATCCCTTGATCATTTAGGTCAAATTATTGGGCCGTTTACCGTGACGCTCGGTTGGATTGGCGTGGTGATTACGGTATTTGCGACCATTGCGATTATTAATGCCTTTAATATGATTGACGGTATTGACGGCTTACTCGGAGGCTTGTCTAGCGTGGCTTTTGCTGGCGTGGGGATTCTCATGTATATGGATAATCAACATGATCTGGCTCGTTGGTGCTTTGCTTTAATTGTAGCGATTATGCCCTATGCCATGTTTAATCTGTGTATTCCTTTTGGCAAAAAATTCAAAATTTTTATGGGCGACAGTGGCAGTACGTTAATTGGGTTTACGATTATTTGGATTTTGTTACTCAGTACCCAAGGCAAAGGCCATCCCATGAATCCCGTGACCGCCTTATGGTTGGTGGCGATTCCATTAATTGATATGGTGGCGATTATTTATCGCCGTTTGCGTAAAGGGAAAAGCCCATTTCGTCCCGACCGTTTACACGTTCATCACTTAATGGTGCGAGCCGGCTTAACCCATCGTCAGGCCTTTATGCTAATCACGTTTATTGCGGCATTATGTGCAGGATTTGGTATTTTAGGCGAAATTTATTATATTAATGAATGGCTGATGTTTATTTTATTCATTGGGTTATTCTTTTTGTATTCTTATTCGATAACAAGAGCATGGCGAATTACCCGATTTATTCGCCGTCATCGTCGCCGTTTGCGTAAAGCAAAAACATCTGCGATGTAGATTTATTTTTAGTTAGGAAAATTTATGAAATTCTTAAAAGGGTTATTTTTGGTTGTGTTTTTCACCGCACTTTTTGCCGCTGCGGGCTATGGCGGAAGTTATGCCATAAAAGAACAATGGAAAGCGGAGGCGGAAATTGGTCAGCCTAAAGTAGAACAACTTGGCACCTATTTTTCGCTGTTTGAAATGTATCAATTGCTCAATGGCCATAATAAAGAACAGAAAAAAGACACGGCGGCGTTTGTTTATCACGGCTTTAAACTGCAAGTCAACACCTATGATAATGTGGCGAATTTTTGGCTAAATTCAGATTTTTATAAACAACGCCAAACAGGGATTGAAGAAAAAGACAATGCCTTTTTACAAGATCTGATTGCCAATACGACATTTGTGGAAGGAAATTCTGATCGACATATACCAGATCGTATCAGTGTAACCTTAGATAATCCCAAACAAGCAGCACAGCAATTGGATAATTTTGTCAAATATACCAATTATGTGACGCAACAATCTTTATATAATGAATTGATTGCTAAATGGAAAACCTTGTTTAATCAAGTAAATTTGGCTGCCCAACAAAGCACCGATAATGCCGCACAAAATGAATTAAGTTGGAAAGGTAAATTAAACATGATGAAATCGGTTTCACCTTTGGATAACCAATTAATGACCTTTGATTACTTGAAATCACCCAGTCAACCGCGAGTTGCCTCACCGGATCGTTTATTATGGGCCAGCGTAGGCGGTGCGATCGGGTTCTTATTGGGTTTATTACTGGCATTAATTTTC
The DNA here is from genome assembly GCF_051851525.1 of Lonepinella sp. BR2357. Lineage (NCBI taxonomy): Bacteria > Pseudomonadati > Pseudomonadota > Gammaproteobacteria > Pasteurellales > Pasteurellaceae > Lonepinella > Lonepinella sp. BR2357. Next base: position 197,631 of record NZ_JBPDVG010000002.1, read on the forward strand.
GCTAGACGTAAACAAAAAAATCATAGCTAATTTCCTGAATGGTGAAATTTAAACTATTAACCGTATTTGGGACACGTCCCGAGGCCATTAAACTGGCTCCGTTAGTCAAATTATTGGCGGAGCAAGTGGAATTTGACAGCCGAATTTGTGTCACAGGACAGCATCGAGAAATGCTTGATCAGGTGTTATCCTTATTTGATTTAACCCCTGACGTGGATCTTGAAGTGATGCAAAATGAACAAGATCTGACGGATTTAACCAGTCGAATTTTACAAAAAGTGCGGTGCGTTTTAACCGAGTTTCGTCCCGATCTCGTGTTAGTACAAGGCGATACGACAACCGCCTTTGCCACCAGTTTAGCCTGTTATTATCAACAAATTCCAGTGGGGCATATTGAGGCGGGTTTACGCACTTATCAACCTTATTCCCCTTTTCCCGAAGAAACCAATCGCCGTTTAACATCCGTGTTAGCTCGTTGGCATTTTGCTCCAACACCACAAGCCAAGCAACATTTATTAGCGGAGCATTATCCTGAACAACATATTGTGGTGACAGGTAATACGGTGATTGATGCGTTGCACTGGATACAAAAAAATCCACCAAAAAACACCGCACTTTTTTCGCTTGAACCCCATAAAAAAATGCTCTTAGTCACGATGCACCGCCGAGAAAACTGGGGCAAGGGCATTGAGCAATTGTGTCACAGTTTAATGGCATTGGCTCAACAAGGTTGGCAGATCATTTTTCCTGTTCACCCCAATCCACAGGTGCGAGAACCTGTTTATCAATTATTACAGCATCAGGCTAATATTGAGTTAACCGATCCGCTGCCCTATGTTGATTTTGTGCAATTAATGCAACAAGCCTTTTTAATTTTAACGGATTCGGGCGGCATTCAAGAAGAAGCCACGGCATTGGGCAAACCCGTTTTATTATTGCGAGATCAGACGGAACGAATCGAAGCGGAAAGCTCAGGGATTGTGCAACGCGTAAAGGTGGAACATTCTGCGATTGTTAATGCCGTGGATGCGTTGGCGAAAAATCCAATAAAATATCAACAAATGGGACAAGCCAGCACCTTGTACGGTGACGGCAAGGCTTGTGAGAGGATTATTCAATTTATCAAACAGATAGCAAAAAATGACTAAGCAAATTTCGGTAATTGGATTGGGATATATTGGCTTGCCAACGGCGGTGATTTTGGCGAATTTAGGGCATATTGTGTACGGAATGGATACGGATATGAGCAAAATTTGTGCTATTCAGCAAGCACAAATCACGACCACCGAACCTGAATTAGCCAATGCGTTAAAAAGTGCGGTGCAATCGGGGCGACTTTTCGCCAGTTTAGATGTGAAAAAAGCGGATATTTTTTTGATTGCCGTGCCAACGCCATTGAAAGCCGATTTGACGGCGGATCTGAGTTATTTGCAACAATCCATCCAACAAATTGCCCCGCATTTACAAAAAGGCAATTTGGTGGTTATTGAATCCACCGTGCCAGTAGGCACAACGGAACAAGTGGCTCAATGGTTACAAGAATTACGCCCTGATTTGAGCTTTCCGTTGCTCTCTCAAAATACAGCAGATGTACAAATTGCCTATTGCCCTGAACGTGTGTTGCCGAGCAAAATGATGCAAGAGTTGGTACAAAATGATCGGGTGATTGGTGGATTAAGCCCAGCTTGCACACAACGTGCGGTGGATTTTTATCAAGATGTTGTACAAGGCAAATGTCTTGCGACCAATGCCAAAACCGCCGAAATGTGCAAGCTAACGGAAAACAGTTTTCGAGATGTGAATATTGCTTTTGCTAATGAATTGTCGCTGATTTGTGATCAACAAGACATTGATGTGTGGGAGTTGATTAAGTTAGCCAATCATCATCCGAGAGTGGACATTTTACAGCCGAGCGTAGGGGTAGGCGGACATTGTATTGCGGTGGATCCCTATTTTATTTGTTCACAATCCCCAGAACAGGCAAAATTGATCCGTACCGCCCGAGAAGTGAATAATCATAAGCCTGTTTGGGTAGTAGAAAAAATAAAAGTTGCGGTGGCGGATTTGATGATGGCAAAAAATTGTCGCCCAGATGAAATTAAGATCGCCTGTTTAGGGTTAAGTTTTAAAGCCGATGTGGACGATTTGCGAGAAAGCCCAGCATTAGCAATTACACAAAATCTTGCTCAATGGCATCAGGGCGAAATTTGGGCAGTTGAACCCCATATTCAGACATTGCCTGCGATCTTAGCGGATCAGGTAAAATTAACCGATTTTTCCACCGCACTTCAGCAAGCGGACACCATAGTACATTTGGTGAAACATTCTTATTTTGCTACAATCAAGCCAAATTCAACGCAAGTTTATTTAGATTTTTGCGGTGCGACGGTGTAAAAACGGCAAAAATAAAGGCGGTCACGGATATGTCAACCATCACAAAACCAACCTTAACCAGTACAACCCTTTGGACATCCACCGCTGTCGCTATTAAACTCATTATCGGATTGGTTGTCATCAAAATCTTTGCCTTAAATTTTGGCTCGGCAGGGTTAGGACAAGCAGCAAATTATATGACTTTGCTTACGGTGCTGGGCGTGCTGTCAGGGGCAGGAATTTTAAATGCAGTGACTAAATTTGTAGCCGAATATGAGCAAGATCCGCAACGGTTACAAGCCATTTTAGGCGTAAGTAGTCTATGGATTATGTCGGTTTCAGCGATCTTGGCTCTGATTGGCTTGCTGTTTGCTCAACCCATTTCCTTGTTTTTATTTCAAACCGCTGATTACAGTCTAACCATTCAACTACTTGCCTTGTTGCAATGCTTAATGGCATTGGGTAATTATTTTATCGCCATTTTAAAAGGGCAACGTCAAGCCAAAGCCTGTGCGATGAGTTCTATTTTTTCTAATTTGGTCGGCTCAATATGCTTATTGTTGTGCTTATGGTTCGCAGGTTATCAAGGGGCGTTGATCGGTTTTGCTTGTATTCCCGCCTTGATTGTTGTCCCTAGTCTGATTGCCTTATTCAAGCAACATTGGTATTGGCATTGGCAATGGTTGAAACCTAAATTTGATTTCTCAATCAGTGCATTATTGAGCCACTATATGTTAATGACTTTGGTGACGGCTTGCACAATGCCTGTGGTGTCTATTTTATTGCGTAATCAATTAATCGACAGTCAAGGCTTAAGTGCGGTGGGTTTGTGGCAAGGATTAAGCCGCATTTCTGATGCCTATTTACAGCTTTTAACCACGGCATTTTCGGTGTATTTATTGCCAACTTTTGCCAAATTAAGTGAGAAATCGGCGATTCAAAAAGAAGCCAAAAAAGCCTTGGGTTTTATTTTTCCGTTGGCGTTAGCTCTGGCGTTATTGGTGTTTTTTTCGCGAGATTATTTGATCATTGTGTTATTTAGCCCTGATTTTACCCCAATGTCTGATTTGTTTGGTTGGCAATTAGTGGGCGATCTGTTTAAAGTGGCGAGCTACGTTTTTGGCTATTTATGGTTAGCCAAAGCTGCGACTGGTCGCTATATTTGTGCTGAAATTGTTCAGGGAGTATTATTATTTGGCTTATCCAGTTATGGAATCGCACAACAGGGTGTCGCAGGGGCAACCTTAGGCTATGGACTTTGCTATATGATTTATTTTGGTTTTTGTTGGGCTTTATTTAAGTTGGATTATGGGAGTAAAAAATGAAACAGATTATTCACGTTTTAGGTTCGCCCATTCCCCATCATAATCATACGATGTTGCGTTTTTTAGCGGAGCAGTTGCAACCCCAATTACCGAAACAAGCCATTAAGCAAGTGTTGGTGGTGGGCAAGGGGTATCAAGAGCAATATCCAAGCCTTTACATTCAGGAATTTGACAGTAAAAAAAGTATTGCTCAAGCCGTCTGTCAGTTAGCAAAACACGATCCACAACACTATTTTTATTTACACGGTCAATTTAATTTTCCCCTTTGGATCGCTATTCTTTTGGGTAAATTACCGCCTGACAGGCTCACTTGGCAAATGTGGGGGGCGGATTTACACGAAGACAGTCAACAGTGGAAGTTTAAACTCGCTTATCCGTTACGCCGTTTTATTCAAAAAAAATTAATTTCCGTGGCAGGTTATCAGGGGGATTTAGCTTATTTTAAACAGTATATTAATCCGAGTGTGCAAGGGCATTTAGTTTATTTTCCGAGTAAAATGCACCGCAGTTTTCAGGCTATGGAAAAGGAAAAGCAAAAATCCGATAAACTCACCATTTTATTAGGCAATTCAGGCGATCCGTCTAATCGTCATTTAGTGGGATTGGAGCAAATAAAACAACAGCTTGGGGATAATGTACGGATTATTATTCCGATGGGCTATCCCGAACATAACGGTGATTATATTGCCCAAGTGTCCGCTCACGCCACCAGATTATTTGCTCAAAGTGCGGTGCAAATTTTAACCGAAAAAATGCCATTTCAAGATTATTTAGCTTTGCTTAATCAATGTGATGTGGCGTATTTTATTTTTCAACGTCAGCAAGGGGTGGGATCCTTGTGTTTATTAACTCAATTTAATGTGCCAGTAGTGTTACATCCGAAAAATACCTTTATTGACGATATGCGATTATATCAAGTGCCGTTTCTGTTGCAGGATCAAGTGAGTGAACAACGGATTCGAGAAACTCAGCAAAAATTAACCGCACTGGATAAAGAAACTATTGGCTTTTTTGAACCCCATTTTATGGCAGGTTGGTTGGCTATATTAACGCAGATTTTACAACAAGGGGAAGAGAATGCTTGAATTTGCAGAACTTATCCTGTTGATGCTCTTGTATATTTTGTCATTAAGTGTGATGCTTTATTTATTACAACAAGATGTAAAACAGCAAGGTTTTTCTTTTCATTTATTGTTTAGCTTGGTTTATTTATCGGTCTTTTATTTAGGCTTTCCGTTGTCAATGGGCTTGATGTATGGCTTTCACATTTCATTGCCACCTTTTGCGGTCTTATGCCAAACGTTGTTGACCGCAACAGGATTTTATTTACTTTATTATTGGGTTTATCAAGGCAAATTTTATCCCCGTTTGTTGCCAGAAAAACGTGAGAAAAATACACCGCAGTTGACAGCTAAGATTACGATGTGGATTTTATTGGCGATAAGTTTAGGGGCAATGGTCGTTTTTTATGGATTGAATGGTTTGTTATTATTTAAATTAACCGCCTATAACCAGATTTTCTCGGCTCAAGTGAGTGCGGTCGCCTTAAAACGTTTTTTTTATTTTTGCTTGCCAGCGTTGTTAATTTTTTATTTTCTTCAACCAAGTAAACGCCGTTGGTGGCAATTTCTGTGCTTAGGCGTGGCTTTCGGCGTGTTGAGTTATCTGGTGATCGGTGGCACGCGTGCAAACTTGGCGTTAGCCGTTGCGTTGTTTGTGTTGATTGGCATTGCTCAGGGCTATATTTCTTGGCGAGTATTAGGGGGATTTGCCTTGTTGGGTGTTTTCGCGATGTTTTTATTGGCAATGTGGCGATATGGGTTAGCTTTTAACGATGAACAAACGCTGTTTCGTTTTTTACACTTAACTCGGGATACCTTTTCGCCGTGGGAAAATTTGGCAACCATTCTCAATACAAAAAATATTGAATATCAAGGATTAATGCCCATCATTCGGGATTTTTATGTGTATATTCCCAAAGCCTTATGGGCGGATCGTCCCGATTTAGTGTTAAATACGGCAAATTATTTTACTTGGGACATTAAGCATTATTATGCTGGCTTGGCGATTTCCCCGACCCTAATTGGATCGTTTTATATTATGGGGGGCTATCCGATGATCTTGGCGGGGGCGGTGGGTTCTGCATTGGTTGTCAAAGGATTTGATGGGTTGTACCGTTGGGCTAAAGGTCATGAAAGTGCGGTGTTAAAAGCCTATTGTTTTTCGCATATTTTTACTCTGACGGTGTTAGTGCGAGAAGGGTTTGATGCGTTTGTTTCTCGTTTTGTGTTTTTGACGATAGGTTGGGGCGTGGCGTATGGGTTAGCAAAAGGAATCGTAAAATGGAAAAAGTCGTCATTCGAGAAATAGATATTTTGGTGCCTGAAAATAAGCAAGCGTTGGTTGATCATTTGATTTCCGAAAAGCAAATAAAAACGGGGTTATTGATTGCGATAAATGCGGAAAAAATGATTGCTTGTGCTAAAAATCCCCAAGTGAACGCCTTAATTCAGCAAGCAGAATTTAACTATGCAGACGGTATTAGCGTGGTTTTTTCCATTAAAAAGAAATATCCACAATGGCAAAAATTAACACGGATTGCAGGGATTGATTTATGGCAAGCCTTGTTGCAACGTTCGGCAGAATTGAGTGTGCCAGTTTTTTTGATTGGGGGACAAGCGGATGTGGTGAATCTGGTGGCAGAAAAATTATCGCATCAGCAAGTGGATATTGTGGGATACCAACATGGTTATTTTTCTGAACAAGAAGAAAGGGCAGTGATTGAAAGAATTAAGCAAAGTAATGCGAAGTTTGTGACAGTGGCAATGGGATCGCCAAAACAAGAGATTTTTATGCAAAAAGCACAACAGATTTATCCTGATTGCCTTTATATGGGCGTAGGGGGGAGCTTTGATGTGTTGGTGGGTAAGACCAAACGGGCTCCGTTATTATGGCGAAAACTGAATTTGGAATGGTTATATCGTTTATTAAGTCAACCCACACGTTGGCAACGCCAGTTAAATTTATTGCGATATGCTTATTATTATGTGACGAATAAGTTATAAAATAATCTGAACCGAAGTAAATTCCAGACAAATTGCACAAATTAACAGCTAACGTGAGAAAAACTAAAATTTTTTGAAAAAAGTGCTAGACAACAATGAGCAAAATCATTAATATACGCCTCCGTTGCAACGCAATATGTGTGCGTTCGTAGCTCAGTTGGATAGAGCGTTGGCCTCCGGAGCCAAAGGTCGCAAGTTCGAATCTTGTCGAGCGCGCCAGAGTCAATGCAAAACAACAAAAAAACAATGGTGGCTATAGCTCAGTTGGTAGAGCCCTGGATTGTGATTCCAGTTGTCGTGGGTTCGAATCCCATTAGCCACCCCATTTACTTTATGTAAATCAGACGGCGAGTAGCGCAGCTTGGTAGCGCAACTGGTTTGGGACCAGTGGGTCGTAGGTTCAAATCCTATCTCGCCGACCAATTTAAAAATTTGCGAAAGCAAAATCGTTCTTTAACAATTTATCAGACAATCTGTGTGGGCACTTGTTGATTGACTTGTTTTAAAAAATTAAATAAAACTTGAAGTCTTAATAGGTGCTTAACTTAGAAATTCATTAACTTTCTTTTTAGAAAGTACGATTTAAAAGCAAGCAGTTTATTGAGCGATCGAACTTAAATTGAAGAGTTTGATCATGGCTCAGATTGAACGCTGGC
>NZ_JBPDVG010000003.1:0-200099 GCF_051851525.1 Lonepinella sp. BR2357
CAGCAAGTGCAGCAGATAGTTCAGCGTCCGCAGCAAGCTCCTCTGCGTCTGCAGCAGATAGTTCAGCCTCAGCGGCAAGTTCTTCAGCAAGTGCAGCAGACAGTTCTGCAAGCAGCGCTGAAAGTTCAGCAACGGCTGCAAAAGATGTCGCAGATAAAGTTCTTGGTTCTGATGATGGCGACCCAACCACCACACAATATGGTGATGGTGCGAAAGCAACAGGTAAAAATTCCTCTGCTTTCGGTCATAATGCGATCGCTAATGCCGATAACTCAACAGCGATTGGTGCCAATGCACAAGCAACAGCACCAAATTCTGTGGCATTAGGTGCAAATTCTGTGGCAAATGAAGCGAACACGGTTTCTGTGGGTAGCGCAGGTCATGAACGCCGTATCACTAACGTAGCAGACGGTGTGAATCCAACCGATGCGGTGAATAAACGTCAATTAGATAAAGTCTCTAGTGATTTACACAGAACTGATCGCAAATTGCGTGCCGGTATCGCAGGTGCCGTGGCAGTGGCAAATATTCCACAGGTCACTAAACCAGGTGGTAGCGTTGTTGGCTTAGGTGTGGGTAACTATAACGGTCAAAGTGCCGTTGCGGTAGGTTATTCTCGTGCATCAGAAAGCAATAAGGTGATCATCAAAATGAGTGCGGGGGCAACCACGCAAGGTGATTACAACGTTGGGGCTGGTATCGGCTATCAATGGTAGTAAGGTAATTAGCCTATAATGAATTTCAGCTATACTTCGGTATAGCTGGAATTTTATCTAAAATGCGAAAGTATGGTAGATAAAATGATTATGTTGATCTTATCTTGTCGTTATCTGATGTAAAACAGTGTCAAAGTGCGGTAAAAAAATCATTTTATCTACGATACTTAAACGGGGTGAAAATATGAAACGTAAATATAAAGTTGGGATTACTTTTAACTTAGAATCAAAAGTAACAGATATTTGGGCAAATGGTGCCAATCAGAATATTATTTTCTTATATCAATTATTTAAGAAATCAAAAATTGTTGAAGATGTGGTGTTAGTATCGTGGGGGCCAGAAAAACGAACTGAACCACCTAAAGGCTTTATGTTAGACAATTTGGGCTTGAAATTTGCTTATGTGGATGATGTGATTGATGATCTTGATGTGCTGATTGAGGGGACGTTGGTCATTGAGCAAGTGCATCAAAAAAGAATGCACAGTCATAATGGTAAGATTGTCTGCTATAAGATGGGGCCCGATTATATTATGGATATTGAGTATTTTATTTTCGATAAAAAACCGGGGCGGACATTTAATGGTACAGTCTTTGATGCAAACTGGATTATTCCGCAAAATATGAATACCTGTGAGTCTTATTTATCGATTATGAACCGTTGTCCGTCTTATCAGGTGCCTGCAATTTGGGGGACGACGTTTTGTGATAAAGTGATTAAACGGATTAAAGATCAACATAATCTGGAATTTGGTTATAAGCCGAATCTGGAGAAAAAAAGTAAACGTATTTCCTCTTTTGAACCCAATATTTTTATCTTCAAAAACTGTTTCACTCCTGTCTTAATTTACGAGCAAGCCTATCGTACTGCACCAGAGAAAATTGAACACGTTTATTTGTGTAATACCTATGAGAAAAAAGATCATGATACGTTCTTTAATTTTATTGGGCGGACGAATTTGGTTAAAGATAAGGTGATGACTGTTGAAGGGCGTTATCAAATGCCTGATTTCTTGACCCGTTATGTGGATGTGGTGTTGGCTCACCAATGGGAAAATGGCTTGAATTATGCTTATAATGATGCACTTTATGGGGGCTATCCATTTATTCATAATTCTAAATTATTACCAAAAGGCGTGGGTTATTATTATGATCAATTTGATGCCTTTGATGGGGCCAGAGTATTGCTTGATGTGATTGAAAATCACGATAAAAATCACGATGCTTATGTGAAACGAGCAAATGAATATTTGGATTCCTTGTCGCCAGTCAATCCAATGAATATTTATTTGTATGAGAAAGAGTTGAAACGTTTGTTTGACGAGTAAATAATCGTATGAAAAAAGTGATTGTTACCGCACTCGATAATAACGATCAGATTTGGTATGAACATTTGGTCCCGTTTTTGATTAGTTTAAAAGAAACGGATTTTGATGGTGATATCGGGGTGATTGATTATGGTTTATCGGAAAACAAAATTCAAATATTAACCGAAAAACAGATAAAAGTGTTTGTGCCACAACGTCAATATAGTGAATTGTTAATGGATCGACAAATTTCTGCTGCGGCAATAGCAGAACAATATGGTTATGATGCGTTGGCGCTGTATGATGCGGATATTTGGTTTCCCGTTAAGCATCTGACTGTATTTGATGAAGTGCAAGAAAACGAAAAACTGTATTGTAGTTACGATCTCTGGGCTTGTGGTTTTTTATATACCTGTGTCAACCAATATGGCAAGGAGAAAATTTCTCAAGAGATTGAGCAGATTAAACAACAGCATAAATATGTTTGGCAAGCTGGGGTCATGACCGGCACAAAAAGTGCGTGGAAAGAATACCGAGATTTTGCCGACTTATTATTGTCTAAATCCGATGATTTTTATATGCAATATGGTATTGATGCGACCATTTTGAATTTATACTCTGTTCACGAAAATGGAGTGGCATTATTACCAATCAAGTATAATTGCCCACCTGTATGGGGGATTCGTTTATCAGATTGGGGGCATGGCGTTGAATATTCAGTCGAAAATGAGCCAGTGCAAGGTTTACATGTTACTCGGGCGCATCGTAAAAGTGGTGAATTTAGCTATCATAAACGTTTTCCGAAAAAATATTATGAGCAAGGGAAAGCCTATCAAATTAAACAGTATCCTTATTATTCGGTGATTAAAGACGGTTTTTCGTTGAAAGAATTGGCGAGCATGCCAAATCAATTCGAGATCGTGGAAGCGTTTATCAATAATGAATATATGAAAACCAGTTTTATGCCGAGAAATGCGGTTTATACTAAGGACAGTTTATTGGTCACGGCGGCGGGGAGTGCTTCTATTAAATTAAAAAATCGCCAATCTAGCCCACAAGAATTGTGTTTCTATGTAGAGGGGATCGCTGGGTATAGATTTTGTGAAGAAGTGTATTATCGGCTTGATGGGGTAGAACATAAAATAGAACCCTATCGAGTTTATTCCATTTATGTTGCCTCAGAACAACAAATTGAGTTAGTCACAAGGGAGCTGAATGTAGAACAAAGTCAGTTAAGATGGGTGTTGATGGATGTAGCACTGCATAGTTGCTAGACATCATTGATAAAATAGAACTCCCCCTAACGGAGGAGTTCTCTAACTGGTAATTATGAATTATTCATCCAAGAAACTACGTAATGTTTCCGAACGACTTGGATGGCGTAATTTACGCAGTGCTTTGGCTTCAATTTGTCGGATCCGTTCACGGGTTACGTCAAATTGTTTGCCGACTTCTTCCAATGTATGGTCAGTATTCATATCAATACCAAAACGCATACGTAACACTTTGGATTCTCTCGGGGTCAAGCCCTCCAAAACTTCATGGGTAGCAGCTCGCAGGCTTTGTGCTGTCGCACTGTCTAATGGCAATTCAAGGGTGTTGTCTTCGATAAAATCACCTAAATGTGAATCGTCGTCGTCACCGATTGGAGTTTCCATAGAAATCGGTTCTTTAGCGATTTTTAATACTTTACGGATTTTATCTTCTGGCATGCCCATCCGTTCTGCCAGTTCTTCTGGGGTCGCTTCACGTCCCATTTCTTGCAACATTTGACGGGAAATGCGGTTCAATTTATTGATGGTTTCAATCATATGTACTGGAATACGAATAGTCCGTGCCTGATCCGCAATGGAGCGAGTAATGGCCTGACGAATCCACCAAGTGGCATAGGTGGAGAATTTATAACCACGACGGTATTCAAATTTATCCACCGCTTTCATCAAGCCGATGTTACCCTCTTGAATGAGATCAAGGAATTGCAAGCCACGGTTAGTATATTTTTTCGCAATGGAAATTACCAAACGCAAGTTAGCTTCCACCATTTCTTTTTTAGCTTTACGAGCTTTAGATTCACCTTGTGCAACACGTTCGCCAATTTCACGAATTTGTGGAATGGTTAAGCGAGATTCTTGTTCAAGCTGTTGTAAGCGCACAATCGCTTGACGAATATCATCAGCATATCCCGCTAATTTCGGCGCATAGGTTTTCTTGCTGTCTAGAATTTTGACTAACCACGCATCGTTGGTTTCTTTGCCATAAAAGACCTTGGTAAAATCCTCTTTCGGCATTTTAGCATAATCCACTGCCCAACGTTGAATTTGGCGTTCTTCTTTACGCACGCGTTTCATCATGTCACGAATCGACATCACCAATAAATCAAATTGACGTGGTACCAAGCGGAATTGTACAAAAATTTCGGATAATGCTTGAATTTCTGACCGCACTTTTTTATGCGTACGTCCGTGTTTTTCGATCAGTCCTAAAATTTTAATGTGTTGCGCTTTTAATGCCGCAAATTTCTCTCTGGCCACTTCTGGATCAATGGCATTATCGCTGTCATCGGAGCTGGATTCGGTTTCTTCTTCATCTTCTTCATCGTCTAAATCCACATCGGCAACCGCTGCATTTTCATCATCGTCCTCATCGGCCATATCCTCATCGATTTCTTCAATGGCTTCTTCTTCCACCACATTTGGATCCACAAAGCCAGTGATCAAATCCACTAAACGTACTGAGCCATCTTCTACTTTTTCATATTGTTCTAATAAATAAGTCAAGGATTCTGGGTATTCAGCCACCGCACTTTGTACGGTATTAATGCCATCTTCAATCCGTTTGGCAATATCAATTTCACCCTCACGAGTCAGCAATTCAACACTGCCCATTTCACGCATATACATACGCACAGGATCTGTGGTACGACCTAATTCGGCCTCCACACTAGATAATACTTGAGTCGCTTCCTCGATCACATCATCATTAATATTATCAATATTTTCATTTAAGATAAGATCATCGGCATCCGGTGCGGTTTCCAACACGAGAATCCCTGCATCACTGATCATCTGAATAATATTATCGATCTGTTCTGCGTCAACCAGTTCTTCAGGAAGATGGTCGTTGACTTCAGCAAAGGTTAAATAGCCCTGTTCTTGCCCTTGTGCTATTAACAATTTTAATTGTGATTGTGGATTTTGCTCCATAAATGGCTCCGCCTTTACTTGGGTTCGTTGAGATAGTTAAGATAAAATGGGTTAAATTTTATCACTCTTGTGGCTAATTCACTATTGTTTTATTTCGCTCTTACGGTTAATAAGTGAGCAAGCTCTTGTTTTTCTGTTTCGTCTAAACCGTTAGTTCGGTCTTTGGCGATTAATTGTTCAATACGACGTTCGACAATTTGCACCAACAAGAAATTGTAGGTTTCAATGTAGGTCGCACTAATATGTTCATCTTCTATTAGATGATCCCATGTGGCCAAAATTTCAAGGGGTTTATAGTCTTCGGTGTCACGAAAATGTTCTAAAATTTGCCCTAAGTTGAGGCCGACATGCTGACGGCATAAGGTGGTTAATTTATCAAATAAGGCTAAACCCGGTTCATTTAAACTTGCTAGGGGAGAAACGTCATAGTCAAATTCTAGTGCCAATTGCGGATTTTGCAATAATAGGGCGATCATCAAACGCATAGGCGTTCGTTTGACTTCGGGCATTTTTTTCACCGCACTTTTTTGTTGTGGTTGTGCTAATAAACGTTCAATTTGTTGAGGATCGATAATACCTAATTTATGGGCTAAACTATTTTTTAAATAAATGCGTAACATGTCACCCGGAATACGTTCAATTAATGGCACCGCTAACGACGCTAATTTACTTTTGCCCTCTTTACTGTCTAAGCTGACGTCTTTCAGTAGATGATCAAATAAGAAATCGCTCAAGGATTGAGCTTGTTGTAAATAGTCCTCAAATTGTTGTTTGCCATATTGACGAATATAGGTATCAGGATCTTCTCCCTCTGGCAGAAAAACAAATTGTAACTGACGGCCATCTTCTAAATAAGGCAAAGCATTTTCTAAGGCTCGCCATGCAGCAGCTCGGCCCGCTCGGTCACCGTCGTAACAACAAATCACTTGATCGGTGGTACGAAAGAGCTGATTAATCTGTTCTGGTGTGGTGGCTGTGCCGAGTGAGGCCACCGCATAATCCACCCCAAATTGCGCCAACGCCACCACATCCATATAGCCCTCCACCACCAACAAGGCTTTCGGGCTATCGTTAATTTGCAAGGCCTCATATAAACCATACAGCTCATTGCCTTTGTGATAAGTCACGCTTTCTGGGGAATTAAGATATTTGGGCGTGCCGTCGCCAATCACTCGCCCGCCAAAGGCAATCACTCGACCACGGCGGTCACGAATAGGAAACATCACACGATCACGGAATGTATCATAGACCTTGCCACGTTCACTGCGTTTTAGCATGCCTAAGGAAAACAAACGTTCCTGTTCTGCCTTGTTATGGCCAAAGTGACGCACCACCAGATCAAAGCTGTCGGGGACAAAACCAATGGCAAAACGGGCAATAATCTCGTCGGATAAGCCGCGTTGTTGTAAATAGGCTTGTGCATGGGCAAATTGTGGCAGTTGCTGTTGATACAATTCCGCAATTTCTTGCATTAATTGATACAGATCTTTTTTGGTTTGATAATTCACATAAGGTTTATCGGACTTATGCTGGCGTTCTTCCCGTGGTACCTCTAAGCCAAGCATGGCGGCTAATTCTTCCACCGCCTCAACAAATTCGAGTTTGTCGTATTCCATTAAAAAGCTGATGGCATTACCATGGGCGCCACAACCAAAACAATGGTAAAACTGTTTGCTTTTGCTGACCGTAAAAGACGGGGTCTTTTCATGATGAAAAGGGCAACAGGCTTGATAATTATTGCTACCGGCTTTTTTCAGTTTTACCCGAGAATTCACCACATCAATAATATCCGCTTTTGCCACAATATCATTAATAAAAGAACGTGGAATCAAACCAGCCATAGATAACCCTTTATGTGAGCCAAACCAAGACAACAATTAAATGAACAAAACCGTGATTCCAAGTGGTTTCACGGTTTGTTTAGCGCAAATGTTAATTAGAACGTCTAATTAATATAAACGTGTGTTGCGAGAGTTCTCACGTGCAACACGTTTTGCGTGACGTTTAGCACGAGAAATATTTTCACGTTTACGAATTGTTGTTGGTTTTTCGTAGAATTCACGTGCACGCACTTCTGCTAAAATACCCGCTTTTTCGCAAGAGCGTTTGAAACGACGTAATGCAACGTCAAATGATTCGTTTTCACGAACTTTAATTACTGGCATAAGCCATCACCTCTATTAAAATTTGATAAATAAGTTGAGTTAATTTTGCAAAATTACTGAGTAACTTACTCAATAAAGGTCGCAATTTTAATCTAATTTACCCCTAAAAGTAAAGTAGGATTTTGATCTTTTCTGTGCAAAATCGCTAAAGTGCGGTAAAATCTCACTTATTTTTTAGCAGAATAACAAAATAAAGAGTATTTGATGAAGATCCTAGGCATTGAAACCTCCTGTGATGAAACAGGTGTTGCCATTTATGATGAACAACAAGGCTTAATCGCCAATCAACTGTATAGCCAAATTGCCTTGCATGCGGATTACGGTGGTGTGGTGCCAGAATTGGCCTCCCGTGATCATATTCGCAAAACCTTGCCCTTAATTCAGCAAGCCTTGCAACAAGCCAACCTCACCGCCCGAGATATTGATGGTATTGCATACACCTCTGGTCCGGGTTTAGTCGGTGCCTTGTTAGTGGGTGCCACCATTGCTCGTTCACTGGCTTATGCGTGGCATATTCCCGCTATTGGCGTACATCACATGGAGGGGCATTTACTCGCGCCCATGTTAGAACGGCCCGAAAATCGACCGCAGTTTCCTTTTGTGGCCTTATTAGTGTCGGGCGGACATACGCAATTAGTGCAAGTCGAGGGCGTGGGGCGTTATCAATTATTGGGCGAAAGCATTGATGACGCCGCCGGTGAGGCCTTTGATAAAACCGCTAAATTACTGGGTTTAGATTACCCCGGTGGCGCCGCCCTTTCTCGTTTAGCCGAACAAGGGCAAACGGGGCGTTTTGTGTTTCCCAAACCTATGACGGATCGACCGGGCTTAGATTTCAGTTTTTCTGGCTTAAAAACGGCGGCGGCCAATACGATCAACCAATTAATCAAACAGCAAAACGAACTCAGTCAACAAGACAAGGCGGATATTGCTCACGCTTTCCAAACTGCCGTGGTCGATACCTTAGCGATTAAATGCAAACGAGCATTAGCCCAAACGGGCTACAATCGTTTAGTTATTGCAGGTGGGGTCAGTGCAAACAAACAATTACGCCAAGGTTTACAGCAATTAATGCAAAGTTTAAAAGGGCAAGTCTTTTACCCTGCCCCCGAATTTTGCACGGACAACGGTGCCATGATCGCTTACGTGGGATTTTTACGTTTAAAAAATGGTGAACAATCGGATCTCGCCATTGACGTCAAACCCCGCTGGGCCATGACGGAATTGGCATCAATTTAAAAGGTTAACAACCATGGCAAAACTCTATTTTTATTACTCCACCATGAACGCAGGAAAATCCACCACCCTGTTGCAATCCGCCTACAACTATGTGGAACGTCAAATGAACGTGTTGCTTTATACCGCGGCCATTGATGATCGCTTTGGTGTCGGGAAAATTACCTCAAGAATTGGTATCAGCCAAGAGGCAAGATTATTTAATAAAAACAGCGATCTCTGGCAAGAAATCAAGCAACATGTGGAACAAGAGAAATTGCATTGTATTTTGATCGACGAGGCGCAATTTTTAAGTCAAGCACAGGTTCGTCAATTAAGTGATGTGGTGGATAAACTCAATATTCCCGTGCTGTGTTATGGTTTACGCACGGATTTTCAGGCGAATTTATTTGAGGGCAGCCAACATTTACTCGCTTGGGCGGATCAATTAGAAGAATTGAAAACCATTTGCTATTGCGGTCGCAAGGCCAATTTTGTGTTGCGTTTAAATGCGCAAGGCGAGGTGGTGAAAGACGGCAATCAAATTGAAATCGGTGGCAATGATAAATACCTTTCCGTCTGTCGCCGACATTATAAGGAAATGATGGAAAATACCTAAAGAGCTTAAAGTGCGGTGCGAATATTGGCAAAATTTACCCCAAAAACACCGCACTTTCTGTCGCCATTACACCACGGGCGTATTGCGATAAAACATTAATCTTGGCAAGGCCAACCCAATCACTAACGCCCCGAGTAAGAATCCGGTTTTAATAAAATCGTTAATCATATGTTCATACAGATCGGGCGCATAACCATGATAGTTAATTTGTACAATGGCAATCATCGCTTTATAGGCATAAATCCCAGGAATCATTGGGATAATCGCCGCCACCGTAAACACTTTCGGGTGCGCTAAATAACGTTGTGAAATATGCACACCCGCAAACCCAATCAACGCAGAGGCAAGCAAGGTTGCCAACACCAAGGCGACATCAAAATGCAATAACAGGGTACGGAAACTATGCCCCAATGCGCCTAACACGCCACAATAAATCAAGGCTTTAGGCGGCACGTTAAAAATCAACGCAAAGCCCACCGCAGGGATAGCGGCAAAAAACATATCGTCTAGTAATAATAAAATCAAATCCATGTTAATTTCCCCAATGTGCAATATTTAAAACATTTAATCCGAGAACAATGCCCATACAAGCGCCAAAGGTCAACACCGTGGCCAAGGTCCAACGGGCCCAGCCCATACCGATATGGCCCTTTAAAATATCCGCAATGGAATTCACTAACGGGAAACCAGGGACAAGTAATAACACACTGGACGCCAAGGCAATCTGAGGGTTGTTGCCTAAATTGAGTTTTAACGCCCAACCTGAAATCAAGGTCGCCACAAAGGCCGTGACACCAAACACAATCAGCGGGTTAAAATGCCGTTTAGCTAATTCTTGCCGTACAAACATGGCCACCGCAGAGGCCACAAAGGTAATGCCAAAAATAATATGATTACCGCCAGAAAGATGGGAAAAACAGGCGCAAGATAAGCCGATCATAAACACCACAAGCCAACGGTTATATTTCAGCGGTTTAATCTGTTCTAATTTTTTACGCACCAAGTGAATGTCATAAATATGATGTTCTGCCGAAATCACAATCCGCTGCACCGCAGTCACCACTTGCATATTAATGCCTTTATCGCTATTTTGCCGTGCGGTGGTAATGCAATGACCATTCATTAAGGTAGTTAAAATAATCGCGTTTGGGGTTAATGCACATTCTACTGACGCCGCCCCTAAGGCTTTGCCTAAACGTACTGCACTTTGCGACACCACCATACTCTCGGCACCATGTTGTAATAATAGTTGCGCCACCAAGACACAAAGCCTCGTGATTTCACGTTGCTGTTCTTCAGCTTCTGTTTCTGTTTGTTGATATTGTTCCATGACATCATCCTAACCAATAAATTAGCCCCTATTATACGGGGTTTTATCATTATTTAATTTGTCTTAAATCAAGAAAAGTGCGGTAAAAAATTAATGATTTTTTTAGATTTTAATGTTAATTTAAGCGCATTTCTTATTTCTAGGCTTTTATTATGACACAAAAAACCCTTGTGGTGAAATTTGGCACCAGCACCTTAACGCAAGGTTCGCCAACATTAAACCGCCCACATATGATTGAAATTGTACGTCAATTCGCCCAACTGCATCAAGCGGGATTTCGCATTGTGATTGTCACGTCAGGCGCCATTGCTGCAGGGCGTGATTATCTCAATCACCCTGAATTACCGCCGACCATTGCCTCTAAACAATTATTGGCCGCCGTTGGTCAAAGTCAACTGATTCAAACGTGGCAGCAGCTTTTTGCTATTTACGATATTCACATTGGGCAAATTTTATTAAGTCGTGCCGACATTGAAGATCGTGAACGCTTTCTTAATGCACGTGATACTTTGCATGCGTTATTAGACAACCGTATTATTCCCGTGATCAACGAAAATGACGCCGTTGCCACCGCAGAAATTAAAGTGGGCGATAACGATAATTTATCCGCTTTGGTGGCGATTTTAGTACAAGCGGATCAGCTTTATTTATTAACTGATCAACAAGGATTATTTGACAGTGATCCTCGCAAAAATCCTGAGGCGAAATTAATTCCCGAGGTGGCGCAAATTAACGATCATATCCGTGCGATTGCGGGGGGCAGTGGCACCAATTTAGGCACGGGCGGGATGTCCACCAAAATCACGGCGGCGGATGTGGCCACCCGTTCAGGCATTGAAACCATTATTGTGTCGGGCAATCGTGAAAATGTGATTGTGGATTTGGCCTATGATAAACCTATTGGCACCAAATTTACGGTACCGGCTGAACACTTGGAAAGCCGTAAACAATGGCTTTTCGCTGCGCCGTCTGCAGGTACGTTGGTGATTGATGAGGGGGCAGAAAATGCACTGTTAATCCAACAAAAATCCTTATTGCCTGCGGGGATTGTGGAGGTGCAAGGGCGTTTTTCACGGGGTGAAGTGGTCAAAATCCGCACCCGCAGTGGCAAAGACATTGCGCTCGGTATGCCACGTTATAACAGTGATGCCTTAAGCCGTATTCAAGGCAAAAAATCTCAGCAAATTGAACAAATTCTGGGTTATGAATATGGGGCGGTGGCGATACATCGTGATGATATGGTGGTGTTGAAGAAATAATATTCTGCGCTATTTTACACCGCACTTTTCGGCTTAATCTACGTTGATCATTGCCTAAAAAGTGCGGTGTTTTTTTACGTTATTTTTAGCGTAGGAGCTTGTTTATTCCTTGCCTTTTACATCAATAATTACCACTTCTGATTGCGAACCGAGGCGCATTGGAATGCCCCAAAAACCATAGCCAGAGGTGACGATAAAATGGCCGTGACCAATTTTTTCATGGCCGTAAGCCAACCGATAAGTTAATTTGGTAATCAAATTCGCAGGGAAAATTTGGCCGTTGTGCGTATGCCCTGCCACCAGTAAATCCACGGGTAATTGCGAAATTTGTTCAATTTCAGAGGGGCGGTGATCAAGCACAAAAATGGGTAATGAGGTATCGACCGATTGCAGTAATTGTGCGGTACTCGGGCGATCTTTGACGAGATCATCATTACGTCCCACAATCACAAATTCCTGATGAATGGTTTCGGTTTGGTCCCATAAAACCTTGATACCCGCTTGTTTAATTTGCTCGGCAATCCGTTGTTGATCGCCAAAGAAATCATGATTTCCCAAGGTGGCATAAACGCCTAAGGGTGCCTTAAGTTTGGCTAAACTCGGTTGCATTTGTTGGCTTAAATAAGCGTCCACGTTGTCGTCCATAATGTCCCCTGGGAGCAAAATAAGATCGACTTTTTGCTGATCAAAAATCGCCGCCAGTTGATCCATCTGTTTGGCGCCAAACAACGTGCCCAAATGAAAATCACTGGCTAGCCCGATTCGTAGGGGTTTGAGCGGTTTATCAAGGGTAATTTGATAATGCACAATTTTCGGTGTGTAAGCATTGTATACACTCACCGAAATCAGCCCGAACATGGCCACGGGATAAGCCCATGCCAATAAACGAGGACTCTGGAAATAACTTTTACCGAGCCACCAAATGATCCCGAATGCAAGACTAATAAACGCAGAATACAGTAAAATCACCAAAATATAAGGGGTTACCCGAAATAAGCTCGGTGAAACACGCAAAACGGTCAATAAAATAATGCCGTTCGCCAAGAGATAACTAAGAATCGCAAAGGCATATCGCCCTTGTTGGGGTAAAAACGCACCATATAACCAACCTAAAGTGCGGTTAAAAATATACAAAAATAATTGCAATACCACGAAAACAGCGGCAAAAATAAAATAATAACGAGTTTCCAATTTATGCTCTCCAATAAAAAATAGAAGGTGCGTGATAATACGCACCTTTCATTAAAAAATCAACCTTATCAAAAAGTTATACTGCAGATTGGAAAATCACATTATCGGATTTTTGCGTATAACGGCTAATTTGGTCGAAATTCATATAACGGTAAGTATCGTCTTTATCTTGCTGTAAATCATTGGCGTAAGATAAATATTCTGCTGGCGTCGGTAAACGACCCAACAAGGAGGCCACCGCCGCCAGTTCCGCAGAGGCCAAATACACATTGGCGCCTTGCCCTAAACGGTTCGGGAAGTTGCGGGTGGAGGTGGACACCACCGTGGCTTTATTGGCCACACGGGCTTGGTTCCCCATACAAAGTGAACAGCCGGGGATTTCAATCCGTGCGCCACTTTTCCCGAAAATGCTGTAATAGCCCTCGTCACTCAACAAAGACGCATCCATTTTGGTGGGCGGTGCAATCCACAATTTGGTTGGGATCATGTCTTTAAATTTCGCCAATAATTTCCCTGCGGCACGGAAATGACCGATATTGGTCATGCAAGAACCGATAAACACTTCATCTATTTTATCACCTTGCACCTCAGACAACAAACGGGCATCATCGGGATCGTTTGGTGCACACACAATCGGTTCCTTAATATCCGCCAAATCAATGTCGATCACCGCCGCATATTCTGCATCAGGATCCGCTTGCATTAATTCTGGGTTATCCAGCCATTTTTCCATATCACGAATACGACGTTCCAAGGTTCTCACATCGCCATAACCCTCGGCGATCATGTATTTCAGCAACACAATATTGGAATTTAAATATTCAATAATTGGCGCTTTGTCTAATTTAATGGTACAGGCCGCCGCAGAACGTTCGGCGGAGGCGTCGGAAAGCTCAAAGGCTTGTTCCACTTTTAAATGTTCCAATCCCTCAATTTCCAAAATACGCCCAGAGAAAATATTTTTCTTGCCCGCTTTTTCCACGGTTAACAAGCCTTGCTTAATGGCATAGTAAGGAATCGCATGTACTAAATCACGCAAGGTGATCCCTGGTTGCATTTCACCTTTAAAACGCACTAACACCGATTCAGGCATATCCAATGGCATCACGCCAGTGGCTGCCGCGAATGCGACCAAGCCAGAACCCGCAGGGAATGAAATCCCTATCGGGAAACGGGTATGGGAATCGCCACCGGTACCGACGGTGTCAGGCAATAACATGCGATTTAACCAAGAGTGAATAACACCGTCGCCCGGACGCAGTGAAACGCCGCCACGGTTCATAATAAAATCAGGCAACGTATGATGGGTCACCACGTCGACCGGTTTTGGATAAGCGGCTGTGTGGCAGAACGATTGCATGACTAAATCGGCGGAGAAACCCAAACAAGCTAAATCTTTAAGTTCATCTCGGGTCATTGGGCCAGTGGTATCTTGTGAACCCACCGAGGTCATGCGTGGCTCGCAATATTGACCCGGACGAATGCCGTCTACGCCACAAGCTCGGCCCACCATTTTTTGCGCAAGGGTAAAACCTCGGTGATTTTGCACCGCACTTTGTGGTTTTTGGAACACGTCACTTTCTGGCAAACCTAATTCCACACGAGCTTTATGGGTTAAGCCACGGCCGATAATCAATGGAATACGGCCACCCGCTCGTACTTCGTCCAATAACACATTGGTTTTTAATTGGAATTCCGCTAATACCTCGTCCGTATCATGACGGCAAATTTTGCCCGCATAAGGGTAAATATCAATCACATCACCCATATGCAGTTGGCTGACATCCACTTCAATCGGCAACGAACCTGCATCTTCCATGGTGTTAAAGAAAATCGGCGCAATTTTACCGCCAAGCACCACGCCGCCCGCCCGTTTATTCGGAATATAAGGAATATCTTCCCCCATAAACCAAAGTACCGAGTTGGTGGCAGATTTACGAGAAGATCCCGTTCCCACCACGTCGCCCACATAAGCCAAGGGGAACCCTTGTTGTTTAAGGCGTTCAATTTGTTTAATCGGGCCGATATTCCCTGCGTCGTCTGGCTCAATGCCATCTCGTTCATTTTTTAACATGGCTAAGGCATGCAATGGAATATCGGGACGAGACCACGCATCTTGTGCTGGTGAAAGATCGTCGGTGTTGGTTTCACCCGTGACTTTAAACACGGTGACCGTTAATTTTTCCGCCAATTTTGGACGAGATAAAAACCATTCGGCGTCGGCCCAAGATTGTAAGACTTGTTGCGCAAACGTATTGCCTTGTTTGGCACGTTCCGCCACGTCGTGGAAATTATCAAACATAAGTAGAGTAGTAGAAAGGGCGTTTGCAGCAATGGGAGCGAGAGTAGGATTATCGAGGGCGGCCAATAACGGCTCAATATTATAACCGCCTTGCATGGTACCGAGCAGTTTGACGGCATGTTCGGTTGAAATCAGCGGTGAACGGGTTTCTCCTTTGGCTAAGGCCGCCAGAAAACTGGCTTTCACATAAGCCGACTCATCCACTCCAGCTGGAATGCGAGTTTCAAAAAGTTCAAGCAAATCCACCGCACTTTTTTCTGCCGGCGGATGTTTCAGCAATTCGATTAACTGTGCCGTCTGTTCTGCATCTAATGGTTTGGGAACAACACCTTGTACAGCACGTTCATCAACGTGTTTTTGGTAATTTTGTAAAAAACTAGACATAGGAGCTCCTTATTTTTGTTGCAATTCTGTTACATATTAATACTGTTCTCTCTTATCGACAATAAGTTTTTGAAACAAATCATTAAGCTATGATAAACTAGCGCTAATTTGATAAAACCAAAGGATTTTTCAATGTCAACTTTAGCCAATCTCTACCGTAAAATTTTAGCGTTCCCTTTATCATTATTGGTCAAAAACAATTCTATTCCACATCACCCAATAGAAGAATTGGAATTGGATATCAATCAACCCTTTGTCTATGTTCTGCCTTATACCTCACAAACGGATTTAGTGATTTTTCAACGTAACTGTTTAAATGTAGGGTTGCCCGATCCGTTGCAACCCAATGAAATCAACGGTGAAAAACTACCACGTTATGTATTTTTAGATGAGGGACATAGTTTCTTTAAATCTAAGGGCGCCAAAAAAGAAACGGAAAAAGTATTCTATAACTACTTAGAATTACACCGCACATTGCCCGAGTTAAATGTGCAAGTGGTGCCCGTTTCCGTGTTATGGGGGCGTTCACCGGGGCAAGAAGATAAAAATGGCTTGCCGAAATTACGCTTACTGAATGGTATTCAAAAAACCTTTACCGTGTTATGGTTTGGCCGTGATACCTTTGTGCGTTTCTCGCAAGCGGTGTCACTACGTTATATGGTGGATGAACATGGTTCGGATGAAAAAATCGCTCAAAAATTGGCTCGTGTAGCGAAAATGCACTTTGCCAAACAGCGTATTTCTGCGGCGGGTCCTCGCTTACCGAATCGTCAAGCCATGTTCAAAAAACTATTGCAATCGCCAACGATTTTACAAGCCATTGATGATGAGGCCACCACTAAAAAAATAAGCCATGAAAAAGCCACTCAAGAGGCGCAAAAAATTCTGGATGAAATTGCCGCCAATGTGAGCTATGAAAGTTTGCGTATTGCCGACCGTTTTTTACGTTGGTTATGGAATAAACTGTATCAAGGCATTGATGTTCAACATGCCGACCGAGTGCGTAAACTGGCCTTAGAGGGACATGAAATTGTGTATATTCCTTGCCACCGTAGCCATATTGACTATTTATTGCTGTCTTATGTGCTGTATCATCAAGGCTTAGTAACACCGCATATTGCTGCAGGGATCAACCTTAATTTCTGGCCAGTGGGCGGCTTATTCCGTCGTGGCGGGGCATTCTTTATTCGCCGTACGTTCAAAGGCAATCGCCTCTATTCTACGCTGTTCCGTGAATATTTAGCGGAATTATTCCACCGTGGTTATGCCGTGGAATTCTTTATTGAGGGCGGTCGCTCACGTACAGGTCGCTTATTAGCACCGAAAACCGGCATGGTGTCCATGACCTTGCAAGCCTTACAACAAGGCCAAACTCGCCCGATTTCCTTGGTGCCCGTGTATGTGGGTTATGAACACGTGTTAGAAGTGGACACCTATGCCAAAGAATTGCGTGGTGCGGCCAAAGAGAAAGAAAATGCAGGGTTAGTGTTGCGAGTAATCAAAAAATTACGCAATCTCGGTAAAGGCTATGTGAATTTCGGCGAACCGATTTCACTCAATAGCTACCTCACGCAACATTATCCAGAATGGAAACAAAGCCTCCAAGAAGAACGCCCAAGTTGGTTTAACCAAGCGGTGGATCAAGTAGCCAATCAAGTGATGGTAAACATTAACAACGCCGCCGCCGTTAATGCCATGAACTTAACCGGCACCGCCTTACTGTCCTCACGCCAACGTGCGCTATCCCGTGAGCAATTATTGGAGCAGTTGGAAAGCTATCAACAATTATTACAAAATACGCCATATTCACAAGATGTGATTATTCCAACGGAAACGCCAGAGGAAATGCTCAATCATGTGTTAAGTTTAGATCGTGTCGGCGTGTTAACGGAAAAAGATAATTTCGGGGAAATTATCCGTTTAGAACGTAATTCAGCGGTATTAATGACCTATTATCGCAACAATATCCAACACTTATTTGTGTTACCGTCTTTAGTGGCGAGCATTGTGTTGCATTATGAGGCTACCCAAAAAGATTTGGTGATTGATGCGGTGAATAAAATTTATCCGTTCTTACGTGCCGAGTTATTTTTACATTTTAGCAACGAAGAACTGAACCAACGCATTGAAAGTGTGATTGCCGAATTAGCTCGCCAAGAATTAATCAAATGCAACGACAGCTTGCTCAGTATCAACCGACCAAAAGTGCGTGGTTTACAACTGTGGTCGGCCGGTATGCGTGAGATTTTGCAACGTTATCAAATTGCGGTGAGCTTGCTGTGTAACGATCCGAGCATGTCTCGTGCGAGTTTGGAAAAAGAAAGCCAATCGGTGGCACAACGTTTATCGGTATTACATGGGATTAATGCCCCTGAATTTTTTGATAAAGCCGTGTTCTCTGGTTTTATTAATAGTTTGAAAACAAACGGTTATTTTGATGAAAATGGCCAAGCAGATTTGACCAAATTACAACAATTATCGGATATTTTCACCCGTTTGATTTCGGCTGAAATTAACTTGACCATTCAAAGTGCGGTGGAAAAAGCGGAAGAAACCACCAACAACGAGGTGGCGCCAGAAGATAAAACCGAAGATAACGTATAATTATTTTTTATTATCCCTTTAAGGAACCCTATGAATTTACGAGAAAAGATCGACCAAAGCCCCATGTCTGGCTACCAATGGGCCATTGTGGCCATGGCTGCCATTATGAACTTATTAGATGGCTTTGATGTATTGGCGCTAGCCTTTACTGCCTCCTCCATTAAAGCCGAATTTGCCTTATCTGGCGTGCAACTCGGGTATTTAATGAGTGCAGGGTTAATAGGAATGACCGCCGGCTCCTTATTTTTGGCCCCACTGGCGGATAAAATCGGCCGTCGTCCGTTATTACTGATTGCCATTGGCTTATCTGCCTTGGGAATGTTCGGATCTGCCTTTATTAGCCATCATGACGCCCTATTCGGTTGGCGCTTGCTCACCGGTTTAGGCGTGGGCGGTATTTTAGTTGGCACCAACGTATTAACCAGTGAATATTCCTCTCGCAAATGGCGGAGCTTTGCGATTAGCGTGTATGCGGCGGGCTTTGGCGTAGGTGCCGTGTTAGGGGGCTTTTTTGCTGTCGGTTTGCAAGATGTGTACGGTTGGCGTGCGGTGTATTTAGCCGGTGCGGCTTTAACAGGTTTATGCTTTGTGATTTTATTGGCTTGGTTGCCTGAATCCATTGATTTTCTGTTAAATAAACAACCGCACAATGCGCAACAACGGTTAAACAAAATAACCCAAAAAATGGGCTTAGGCAAAGATTGGTCATTGCCAATGCAAACCGCACAACAAGACGGTCAAAGTGCGGTGAAAAAACTCCCCATTTCGCAGTTATTTAACGCCCAATATTTGCGTTCGACGTTGTTAATTTGGACCGCTTTTTTCGCCATTATGTTCAGTTTCTATTTCGTCAGTTCTTGGACGCCGGCCCTATTAAAAGAGGCGGGCATGACGGAAAATGCCAGTATTGTGGTGGGTATGATGATTTCTATTGGTGGCACCATTGGCTCCTTATGTTATGGCTTATTGGCGAGCCGTTGGTCTGCCCGTCATGTGTTAATGCTATTTACGGTGCTCTCCTCTTGCGCCATTATTATCTTTATTTTCTCCTCTGCTATTTTATGGTTAGCCATGGTGTTTGGTGTATTGGTAGGGGCGTTAATGAACGGCTGTATCAGCGGTTTATATACGCTCAATCCGAATATTTATGCGGCGGATATTCGTAGTACCGGTGTGGGTTGGTCGATTGGCATGGGGCGTGTGGGATCGATTCTGGCGCCGACCATTGCGGGTTCGTTATTAGATTTAGGTTGGCAAAAACAAAGCCTGTATATTGCCGTCGGTTTTGTGCTACTCATTGCGGTGGTGGCGTTATTTTTCTTAAAACGTCCAAGCAAAATTCAAGCCCTTTAAAAACAAAAATCCCCACGCAGTAGTGGGGATTTTTATGTGCAGAAAAGCGTGTCGTTTAATTTTGCCAAAGGGGTAACTTGATGGTGATACGTAAACCGCCTAATGGGCTTTTTTCGGCCCAGACTTTGCCCTGATGGGATTGCACGGTATTTTGGACAATTGCTAATCCCAATCCTGTACCGGTTTTTTGCTGTGTACGATATTCGTCAACCCGATAAAACGGCGAAAAGATCCGCTCATATTCCGTTGGCGATAATCCCTCACCATTATCATCAACCTGAATCAACAGCGTATTATCTTGCACAGAAAAATTTACCTCAATCAACGAATGGGTATATTTCAAGGCATTTCGGATCACATTTTCCAACATACTTGATAGCCCCTCTAAATTGCCATAAATTTGGTAATTTTCTGGGGACTTAATTTGTTGCCGTACTTGCATTTGGATATTAAGTTCTTGCGCCTCAAACCAAGCATCTTGTAGCACATCTTGCCACATTTCTGGCAACTTGATATGTTCTCGATAGGCGCTATTTTTAATTTGTGTCGCCGAAACTAATAATAAATCACTTACCATCGTATTCAATCGATTAGTTTCATTTTCAATACGTTGCAATTCGCTGCTGTCCCCCATTTTACGTCGTATTAAGCTGGCGGCTAATTGCATGCGTGTTAACGGTGTACGCAACTCATGTGAGGCGGTAGACATCATTTGCCGTTGGGTATTAATCAGGGTTGCCAAGGATTGTGACATCTGATTAAAACTTCGTCCTACTTGGCGTAATTCGACTACGCCGGTTTTTTCCAACTCTGGATTAACCCGAAAATCCCCTGTAGCAACGGAGTTTGCGGCACGTTGTAAACGGCGAATTGGCTCGGTTAAATTGTAAGCAAGCCATGCTAAAATTGGCGTAGAAACAAGCATTAACAAGATTAATAACAAAAATGGGCGGTCAAAAATATAGTTAGCAATTTCCTTTTGTGGATCGACATAGGTGATAAAATACGCAAAATAGGAATATTGCTGTTCATCGCTATTTAGGTGAATGCTAAAGGGGCCGGCAATTGACAGGTCATAAAATGTTTTCCGCTGTGGGCGTAATAAATCTGTCGAATATTTCATGAAATCTTGAATATAGCCGAGTTCATTTTCTTTCGCACCAATAATATTTTTCGCTTCGTCCACCAACACCGGCCGAGATGAATTTAATTGTTCCTCAATAAATACCTCTGGTGTCACCAGTAAGCGAGAAAATTGCTGGGAACGCACCGCATTAATAATGTCCTGATGGTATTTATTCACTTCCTTAGAATTTAAGGCGATATACAAACGAGTATCTAATTGTGGAATAAAAAACGCCGACACTAATAATAGCGCAAAAATGAACCAGAATAAGGCAAAGATTTTAACTGAGAGTGAATTAAGTATTACTTTGAACATCATTCCACCAATTTATTTTTTCCTTATAAATCATATTGTTAACCCCCCCCCCCGTGATTTTCGTTGGCGGCATTATCACCATGTCTATCACAAAATTCATCGGAGAACATGGCATAGCCTCGCCCACGCAAGGTTCTAAACCACAGATCGCCATTTTCTCGTGGAGGCAATTTTTTACGTAAATTCGACATGTGCATATCAATAGAACGGTCAAACGGAGACAGGGTTCTACCCAATACTTTCATGCTGAGATCATCCTTACTGACCGTTTGATTCAGGTTGGCAATGATCAGCTCAAGACAGCCGAATTCTGTGGTGGTAAGATCTAAATCTTGGCCGTTATAACTGGCTTGTTTGGTGGCGGTATTTAATACGAAACCCTCAAAATTAACGATATGCCGTGTACCGACAGTAAAACTTGAATCGGTACGGCGTAAAATAGCTTTGATACGTGCGAGCAATTCTCGGTCGTTGAATGGTTTAGCAAGATAATCATCTGCGCCTAATTCCAAGCCTTGAATGCGATCTAAATCATCACCACGTGCAGTGAGCATCAATACCGGCGTATTATAGCATTTACGAATCTCTTTTAAGGTTTCAATCCCGTTCATTACTGGCATCATCACATCAAGTAAAATCAATTGATATTGATTATCGGCTAATTTTCCCAATGCCACTAGGCCATTTTCCGCCTCGTCCACCTTAAATCCATCCAAAGATAACAAGTCCACTAATAAAGAACGAATGTCTTGGTCATCATCAACTAATAATAAAGGCACAGTTTTCTCTCCAACTTGTTTAACGGCTTCTCAAGGAGATTCAATTTTAATCTATTTCGATAAAAAAAAGAAACACAAAATAAAAAATTCTGCTGTTAATTTTATGCAAAATCTTTTAAAATCCACAAGATTTATCTATTGCAAATTCTCTTGCAAATTTTAAGTAAGGATCTCCTATGAAAATCGTCGAAGTAAAACACCCTTTAGTCAAACATAAATTAGGCTTAATGCGTATGGCTGACATCAGCACCAAGCACTTTCGTGAATTAGCCACGGAAGTGGGGAGTTTGTTAACTTATGAAGCCACCGCTGATTTAGAAGTGGAAAATGTCACCATTGATGGTTGGTGTGGTCCAGTTAAGGTCGATAGAATTAAAGGTAAAAAAGTTACCGTGGTGCCAATTTTACGTGCCGGTTTAGGCATGATGGACGGTGTGTTGGAACATATTCCAAGTGCCAGAATTAGCGTAGTTGGTATGTACCGTAATGAAGAAACCTTAGAGCCTGTGCCATATTTCCAAAAACTCGCCAGTGATTTAGAAGAACGTTTAGCTATCGTGGTTGACCCGATGTTAGCCACCGGTGGATCGATGATTGCCACCATTGATTTGTTAAAACAAAAAGGCTGCAAACAAATTAAAGTGTTAGTGTTGGTCGCTGCGCCTGAAGGCTTGAAAGCCTTAGAACAAGCTCACCCTGATATTGAATTATACACTGCCTCCATTGATGACCATTTAAATGAACATGGTTACATTATCCCCGGCCTAGGTGATGCGGGTGATAAGATTTTTGGAACGAAATAAATCCTGATGCCTTTGATTTTTATCAAGGGCATTTTTCTGCAACCGCGGTGCAAGGTCAGTGAGCTTTGGCCGCTTATTGAAGTAAAAAACTATGACAACACCTGAAATTCAAAGTAAAACTAAACAAGCCTTTGTGGGCTTACAAATGTTATTCGTCGCCTTTGGTGCCTTGGTTCTTGTGCCATTAATCACGGGCTTAAATGCGAATACTGCTCTATTAACCGCAGGGTTAGGGACATTATTATTCCAACTTTGCACCGGTAAACAAGTCCCGATCTTCCTCGCCTCCTCCTTTGCGTTTATCGCCCCAATTCAATACGGCGTACAAACTTGGGGCATTGCCGTGACAATGGGTGGCTTGGCTTGTACCGGTTTAGTCTATATTGCCTTAAGTACCTTGGTAAAATTACGGGGGGCGGGTATTTTAGAGCGCATTTTCCCACCTGTGGTCGTGGGGCCGGTGATCATTATTATCGGTATGGGGCTTGCACCGACCGCAGTAAATATGGCCGTGGGTAAACCAGACGGTGTGACGCAAGTTTATGAATATGACTTAGCCGTGTTGGTATCTTTAGTCACCTTGCTTACCACGCTATGCGTAGCCGTGTTCTCCAAAGGGATTATGAAACTGATTCCGATTATGTTCGGTATTACAGTTGGTTATATTTTATGCTTATGCTTAGGCTTAATTGATTTCCAACCGGTATATGACGCCGCTTGGTTTAGCTTACCTCAAATCACCACGCCAGAATTTAAACTGGAGGCCATTTTATACTTACTGCCTATTGCCATTGCACCGGCGGTTGAACACGTGGGCGGTATTATGGCGATTAGCTCTGTGACGGGCAAAGATTTCCTAAAAAAACCGGGTTTACACCGCACGTTATTGGGTGACGGTATAGCCACATCTGCCGCCTCCTTATTAGGTGGCCCACCAAATACCACCTATGCAGAAGTCACGGGTGCTGTGATGTTAACGCGCAACTTCAACCCCAATATTATGACATGGGCCGCCGTTTGGGCCATTGCTATTTCATTCTGTGGCAAAGTAGGCGCATTCCTTTCTACCATTCCAACCATCGTCATGGGCGGTATTATGATGTTGGTGTTCGGCTCTATTGCCGTAGTAGGAATGAGTACCTTAATCCGTGCTAAAGTAGATGTGACAGAGGCTCGTAACTTGTGTATTATTTCTGTGGTCATGAGTTTCGGTATCGGCGGTATGTTCGTCAACGTGGGCGAACTTTCGGTCAAAGGCATCAGCTTATGTGCTATCGTGGCCATTATTCTTAACTTGGTGTTACCAAAAGCGGAAAATAAAGTCGAATAACCCTCACCCTATCCCTCTCCCAACAGGAGAGGGAAATTGATAGGATTTTTTGTGCAACAACTTTCTCTCCCCATTCATCATCTTGATGATGAAACCTTAGAAAATTTTTACGGCGACAATAACCTATTGTTGCTCAACTCGTTGCACAAAAATTTCCAACAATTACAACAATCATTCTTTTATATTTGGGGAACCGCTGGCAGTGGCAAAAGCCATTTACTCAAAGCCGTAACCAATTATATTCTGGCCGAGAATCGTTACAGCATTTACGTCCCTTTAAGTAAATATGCCCATTTTTCCACCGCAGTTTTAGACAATCTCGAACAACAAGATGTCATTTGCCTCGACGATTTACAAGCCGTTATCGGTCATCACGACTGGGAACTGGCTATTTTTGACTTATTTAACCGAATCAAAGAAAAAGGCACCGCACTTTTACTCATTAGTGGTGATCAATCCCCCACTGCACTCCCCGTCAAATTACCCGATCTCGCCTCACGTTTACGTTGGGGGGAAATCTATCAACTTCACCCACTCAACGAAACGCAAAAAATCCAAGCCTTACAGCAAAACGCCCATCAGCTTGGCATTGAGTTACCCGAAGATACCGCAAATTTCTTAATCAAACGTTTAGATAGAGATATGCACAGCTTATTTACGGCCGTCGCAAAATTAGATAAGGCCTCATTACAAGCACAACGCAAATTAACGATTCCCTTTGTGAAAGAGATTTTAGGGTTGTAAATTTTACGTAAAAAAACACCGCACTTTCTCAATAATCATGGAAAAGTGCGGTGTTTTCTCTGCGAGTATTAGAACAATACTCTCGCCCGAATAGTGCCATCAATGGCTTTGAGTTTAGTTAATAAACCCTCGGTATTTTCGGTTTCTACGTCAATCACCACATAACCAATTTGCGGATCGGTTTGTAAATATTGTGCGGCAATGTTGATATTTCCTTCCACAAAAATTTGGTTGATTTTATTTAACACACCCGGTTTATTGTGGTGAATATGTAATAGACGTTTGGTGCCAGTATGCTCTGGTAAAGACACTTCTGGGAAATTCACCGAAGAAAGGGTTGAACCGTTATCAGAATATTTGACAAATTTACTGGCGACTTCCGTCCCAATATTTTCTTGTGCTTCCGTCGTTGAACCACCGATATGGGGGGTTAAAATCACATTATCAAATTGACGTAATGGTGACTCAAATACTTCATCAGCGGAAGCCGGTTCTTCAGGGAACACATCAATGGCTGCACCACGAATATGACCTTGTTCTAAGGCTTTGGCCAAAGCGTCAATGTCCACCACCGTACCACGAGCTGCGTTAATAAAAATACAGTCTTTCTTCAGTTGTGCAATGCGTTCCGCATTCATTAGGTTTTTAGTAGATGGCAATTCAGGGACGTGCAATGACACAATATCACTGGTGCTTAATAATTCTTCTAGTGAAGAAATTTGTTGTGCATTCCCTAACGGCAATTTGGTTTCCACATCATAGAAAAATACATTCATACCTAAGGACTCCGCAATAATACTTAATTGCGAACCAATATGGCCATAGCCCACAATGCCTAAGCGTTTGCCCCGCACTTCTCGCGAACCCACCGCACTTTTATTCCATTCGCCACGGTGAACCTGAGCGTTGGCGGTTGGAATATTACGCATTAATAATAGGATTTCGCCTAATACTAATTCCGCTACGGAACGTGTATTTGAGAATGGGGCGTTAAATACTGGAATCCCACGAGCTTTCGCCGCCTTTAAATCCACTTGGTTGGTGCCAATACAAAAACAACCCACCGCAATCAATTTCTTGGCCTCGGCAATAATATCAGCGGTGAGATTGGTGCGAGAACGTAATCCCACAAAATGGGCATCTTTAATCGCTTTTTTCAGTTCGTCAGGTTCAAGGGCTTTTTTGTGGTATTCAATATTAGTGTAACCAGCGGATTTCAAAATATCTAACGCATTTTGATGTACGCCCTCGAGCAATAAAAACTTAATTTTTGATTTGTCTAAAGACACTTTGTTTGTCATATTTGCCTTCCTAATGATGTTGTGTTTTTAATAAATGAAAGAAAAAGTGCGGTGCTTTATTTAATAATTTTCGCACCCTCTGGCGTGCCAATAATTACAGTATTTGCCGCATTTAACGCAAAAATACCGTTCGTCACCACACCCGCCACATTGTTTAATGTTTTCTCCATTTCTACTGGATTCAGGATTTTAAAATTATGGACATCTAAAATGACATTGCCATTATCTGTAATCACATTTTCACGCCATTCTGGTGAGCCACCTAAAGCGACCAATTTACGTGCCACTTGAGAACGTGCCATGGGAATCACTTCCACAGGCAAAGGAAAGGTTGAACCTAACACGTCAACTTGTTTTGAACTATCGACAATACAAATAAAATTCTTCGCCAATGATGCCACGATTTTTTCACGGGTTAACGCTGCACCACCGCCTTTAATCATCATTTTTTGTGGATTAATTTCATCTGCACCATCTACATAAATATCTAAGCTCGATACATCATTGGCACTGAACACTTCAATACCTTGCTGACGTAATAATTCTTCGGAGGCTTTTGATGCGGCTACAGCACCTTTAATTTGGTCTGCCATAGTGCCAAGTACATCAATAAAACAATTCACCGTGGAACCGCTCCCCACGCCCACGATCATATCAGGTTTCACAAATTGCAAAGCGGCTTTCGCTGCTTGTTTTTTCAGTTCGAGTTGATCCATTTTTAATCCTTAGTTTTTGGTAAAACGATTGCTACACTTTAATACTAAAAAGCCTGATAGACAAGCTAATCATACAGGAAATTATTGCATAGCCAGTGATAAAACCATTCATATCAATCTGGCAAAAATAATTCCAATAATTCATTTAAAAATAACTTACCCTGTGGCGTGATTTGCCAATACTCGCTGGCATTGATGACGAAACCTTTTTGAACAGCAAAATCTATCTGTTTTTGCACCGCACTTTGCGGTAGCCCTGTAAATTGCTCAAATTCTCTTTTCGGCACCGCCTCCAACAAGCGAAAACGATTCATAAAAAATTCAAAAGGGCTGTCAATTTCAGGCACGTTTTTTTGTTCATATAAATATTCACCACGCATATAACCTTTGGGGTGTTTGGTTTTACTGTAACGCAAGATTTCACCTGTGGTAAAACTCATTTTGCCATGGGCGCCACAACCAATCGCCAAATAATCACCGAAACGCCAATAATTTAAATTATGCTGACATTGGAAATCTGGTTTGGCATAGGCGGAGGTTTCATATTGTTGATAACCTGCTTCGGTCAATAATTGATGTCCTTGTTCAAAAATATCCCAAAGTTCGTCATCATCAGGCAAACGTGGTGGGCGATAAGCGAACATCGTATTGGGTTCAATAGTGAGCTGATACCAAGATAAATGCGGTGGGTTTAGGGCAATAGCTTGGCGTAAATCATCTAATGCTTGTAGCAACGTCTGATTCGGCAAGCCGTGCATTAAATCTAAATTAAAACTTTTTAACCCAGAATCTTTGGCAAATTGCACCGCGGTTTTGGCTTCGTCTGCATTGTGAATACGTCCTAACGCTTGTAATTTTTCATCGTTAAAACTTTGAATTCCCATTGAAATGCGTGTTACGCCTGCTTTGACATAACCCTTAAAACGCTCTGCCTCGGCGGTGCCAGGGTTGGCTTCTAAGGTGATTTCAATATTTGGCGAAAAGGGGATCTGTTGCTCAATCCCCTGTAATAATTGATGAATACTTTCCGCACAAAATAGGCTCGGTGTGCCACCACCAATAAAAATGGAATGTAAACAACGATCCTGTACGCTGTCTTTCAAACGTTCAAGATCTTGTTGTAAATCGGTTAACAGATGTTGTACATATTCCCTTTCTGGAATTTCGCTCTTTTGTGCATGGGAATTAAAATCACAATAAGGGCATTTTTGGACACACCAAGGAATATGCACGTATAAACTTAATGGCGGTAAGGTCAGTTGAGCCATTAACGTACAATCACCGCAGTACCGCTAGCGGTAATCATAAACATACTTTTTGAACCCGAACCGATGGACGTATAGTTTACTTCGACACCGACTACGGCATTTGCCCCTAAACGTTGTGCATTTTCGATCATTTCATTTAATGCCTCTTGGCGTGAACTGGTTAATTTACGTTCATAAGAGCCTGAACGTCCGCCAAAAATATCCGTTAATCCGGCAAAGAAATCACGAATAAAATTGGCTCCAGCCACTACTTCGCCAAACACTAATTCTTTATATTCAACGATTTGCTTGCCCTCAATACAATTTGTTGTGGTCACTAACATGGTTTTTCCTTATTTTTGTAATTTCATTTTTAATACGGCTAAAGCCTTGGCTCGATGGGAAATTTTTTTCTTCTCCGTAGGCTCTAATTCTGCAAAAGTACAATTTTTTTCTGGGCTAAAAAATAAGCTGTCATAGCCAAAACCGTTTGATCCTTTTTCCACAAACTCAATTTGACCAAAACATTCTCCCTCTGCAATAATCGGGCTTGGATCGGTTTCGTGTTGTAATAACACAATGCAACTGACGAATTTGGCTTGACGTTGTTCGGTGGGGACATCGGCTAATGCTCGCAATAATTTTTGACGATTCGCCTGATCGTCACCGTTGGTTCCGGCATAACGGGCAGAATATAAACCGGGTTCACCATTTAATGCAGCAACCACTAATCCGCTGTCATCTGCAATGGCTGGCAAGCCTGATAATTTCGCCGCATAGCGAGCTTTTAATAAAGCATTTTCCACAAAGGTTAAGCCTGTTTCTTCGGGGCTTTCAATCCCTAAATCCGTTTGAGCAATCACTTCAAAGCCAAAATCCGCTAACACGTCCGACATCTCTTTTACTTTGCCTGGATTGCCTGTTGCCAAAACCACTTTTTGCGTCATTTTTCTCTCCATTTTTTATTATTTGCGTATTTTTTCCCTATTATAAAGATTTTTTCATCAAAGTGCGGTCATTTTTGTTTGAATTTTTGCTATAGTAATAGCAATTTATTTTTACTTAATTTCAAAACAAGGTTTTTGTATGGAAAAAATCATCATTGATGAAGACCAGTTTATGCGAACGATTTCTCGCATTTCTCATGAAATTATTGAAAAACATGCAGATTTGGATGAACTGGTTATCGTTGGCATTAAACGTCGTGGAGCTGAGATTGCGGAATTAATTAAACGTAAAATTAATGAGTTAACCCAACAACAACTGCCTTCATTTGATTTAGATATTACTTTTTATCGTGATGATTTAGAATATGCTGAGCCGAGCCAAATCCCTGTCTATAAAGGTTCTTCTGATTACATTAACATTCAGAATAAAACCGTTATTTTGGTGGATGACGTCTTATTTACTGGGCGGACAATTCGAGCAGCACTTGATGCCTTAGTGGATTTTGGGCGAGCAGCTAAAGTCGAATTGGTGATTTTTGTGGATCGTGGGCACCGTGAATTGCCGATTCGAGCGGATTATGTGGGCAAAAATGTGCCAACCAGCCGACATGAAAAGATACAAGTACGCACCATGAAATTTGATAGTTGCTACAATGTGACTTTGCTGTCAAAATAGCGGTGGGAACTTTTTGCTCAACCTGTACTCTAACAGGTTGTATTTAATTAACTTTTATGAATGGATAACTATGAAACTTCATGCTTTAAAATCAATTTTTCTTGTTGCTATCAGCGTATTAGCCATTTCAACCAGTGTGCAAGCTGTTGAACAAGTGGTTGCCACCGTTGATGGTACGCCAATTTTAGAAAGCCAAGTCAAACATGCACTTGGTGGCAAAGCCAATACCGAAGTGAATCGAACTAAGGCCTTAGATAGCATTATTGATGATATGCTCGTGCAAAAAGCCATTAAAGAATCTGGGGTGAAAGTTAATCAAGCTCATGTGGATCAAATTGTACGTAATATTGCCGCACAAAATGGGTTAACCTATGGTCAGTTACTGGATGCGTTAGATTATCAGGGTATCTCCTTGCAACAATTCCGCAATAACATTGCTAATCAGCTGTTAATGTCAGAAGTACGTAACCGTAGTATCGGTAAATATATTGATGTTAGCCGTGAACAAGTGGAAGCATTGAGCCACCAGATGTGGGAGCAGGCTAAACAAAGTGGCAATCAGCAAGTGTTAACCACGACACATTATAAAGTGCGTCATATTTTGTTAAAATTAAATCCATTATTGAATGATGCTCAGGCCAAAGCGGAATTAACTAAAGTGCGTTCGGATATTATGTCGGGCAAAACAAGTTTTGAAGCTGCCGCTAAAGATTATTCAAAAGATTATTTATCCGGTGCCAATGGTGGTGATTTAGGGTTTGCTCCGGCAGATAATTATGTACCAGAATTTGCTAAACAAGTCACGACAGCCAAAAAAGGAACCATTACTGCACCATTTAAAACTGAATTTGGTTGGCATATTTTAGAAGTAACTGACAGCAAACAAGGGGAAGCCAGTGAAAACACGTTCCACCAAAAAGCCTATGAAACTTTAGTCAATCAACAACTACAAGAAGAATCCAAAGACTGGGTAAAAGCCTTGCGTAAAGGGGCGAATATTCAATATCTTGTTAAATAAACCATTTGTCTGAGGTGGGCCATCGCCCACCTTTTTTATTTTACTGTCAATAATAGATAACTCATGAATTCAAAACGACATTTAGGCCATACCGCACGAAAACGTTTCGGGCAAAACTTTTTACATGATGACAATGTGATTCAAGGCATTGTATCTGCGATTTATCCACAAAAAGATCAATATTTAGTGGAAATTGGACCTGGCTTAGGGGCATTAACCGAACCTGTCGGTGAGCAAGTAGATCAGTTAACCGTCGTCGAATTAGACCGAGATCTCGCAGAACGCTTACGCCATCATCCTTTTTTACATCAAAAATTAAAGGTGATTGAAACCGATGCGATGCAATTTGATTTTGGCAAATTGTATGATGATGAAAAACTGGCGGAGAAAGGGCAAAAATTACGGGTATTTGGTAATTTACCCTACAATATCTCGACACCGTTAATGTTTCACCTATTCAAATTCCACGACAAAATCCAAGACATGCACTTTATGTTACAAAAAGAAGTGGTCAAACGCTTGTGTGCGGCACCGAATAGCAAGGCTTATGGACGGCTTACGATTATGGCACAATATTTTTGCCAAGTCATGCCCGTATTAGAAGTACCACCAACGGCATTCAAACCTGCACCGAAAGTGGATTCCGCAGTGGTACGGTTAATTCCCCATCAGATTTTGCCAAATCCAGTGAAAGATCTGTATTGGTTAAATCGTGTGACCAGTCAAGCCTTTAATCAACGCCGTAAAACCTTGCGTAATGCCTTATCAACGCTATTTTCTGCGGAAAATCTCACCGCACTTGGGGTGGATTTAAATGCGCGTGCAGAAAATTTGAGTATTGCGGATTATGCCAGATTAGCCAACTGGTTATATGATAATCCACCAGTGGAAGAAAAAATAGAAATTATTGGTGAAATATAATCAATCCCCTCTCCCTTTGGGAGAGGGTTAGGGTGAGGGGCAATTTACCCCCTCACCTCCCGAAAATCCGTTGGATTTTCTCCCTCCTCTCCCACTGGGAGAGGCAGTAAAGGAATAAAAAATGTCAACTTACCTTGTCGGCGACTTACACGGTTGCTATGATGAATTGCAACTTTTGTTAGAACAAGCTCAATTTGATGCCACGCAAGATGAACTTTATTTCACTGGTGATCTGGTTGCTCGTGGTGATAAATCCCTTGAATGTTTACGCTTTGCTAAGTCTCTAGGGCAACGTGGTCATACGGTATTAGGCAATCATGATTTACATT
Source organism: Lonepinella sp. BR2357 (assembly GCF_051851525.1). Classification (NCBI taxonomy): domain Bacteria; kingdom Pseudomonadati; phylum Pseudomonadota; class Gammaproteobacteria; order Pasteurellales; family Pasteurellaceae; genus Lonepinella; species Lonepinella sp. BR2357. The sequence goes on from NZ_JBPDVG010000003.1 coordinate 31,900, forward strand.
TACTTTCCACCGCACTGGGGATTAAAAAAGTCAACGCTCGAGATAAAGTAGATGCCATCTTTGCTGCCCCTGATTTTGCTGAATTAATGGATTGGCTACGTCATCAGCCCTTATTTATTCACCATGAAAAACTGAATTTTACTCTCGTTCACGCAGGAATTTCACCTGACTGGGATTTAAACACAGCTCAACAATGTGCCAAACAAGTTGAAGCGGTTTTACAATCCGACCACTATGCGGATTTACTCAAACAAATGTATGACAGCAATCCTGATCGTTGGTCGTCTGAATTAACGGGTATTGATCGTTTACGTTACATTATTAATGTGTTCACCCGTATGCGTTTTTGCTATGCGGATCATAGGTTGGATTTTGATTGTAAAGTGCCGTTAGATCAAGCTCCAACCGAATTAATGGCATGGTATCAATGCGATAATCCATTATTCCAAACCGAAAATATTATTTTTGGACATTGGGCAAGTCTGGTGGATACACCCACACCGAGCAATATTTATGCCTTAGATACAGGTTGTGCATGGGGTAATCGAATGACGTTGTTACGTTGGGAAGATCAGCGGTATTTTGTGCAGGGGAGTTTGGGAAAATAGGCTCGCACTTCTCGCTTTTTTCTCAAATAAATTCTCTCACAATTTCATAAATCACAATCCATCCGCTCCAATTTCTGCTAAAATACGCCAATATTTTTCAACGGAGAAAACATCATCGAAAATTGGCAACGGGGCTTTGTGCTACACCGCCGAGCGTACAGTGAAACCAGTCTGTTAGTGGATTTATTTACCGAAGAAACAGGGCGGTTGACTGTGTTGGCGAAAGGGGCAAGACGCAAACAGTCTGCGTGGAAAGGCGTGTTACAGCCGTTTACGCCGTTGTTGTTGCGTTGGTCGGGTAAAGGCGAGTTGAAAACCTTGACCAAAGCCGAGCCAGCGGCGATTGCTCTTCCGTTGCAACAAACGGCGTTGTTTAGTGGTTTTTATGTGAATGAATTGCTGTGTCGGGTGATCGAACAGGAAACGCCTAATCCGTTGTTATTTCAGTATTATTTGCAATGTTTAATGGCATTGGCTCAAGCGGAAAATGTTGAGCCTGCGTTACGCACCTTTGAATTTCAGTTATTGCAAATTTTAGGCTATGGCGTGGATTTTGGGCATTGTGCAGGATCGGGCTTGCCAGTGGACAGCACAATGACCTATCAATATCGGGAAGAAAAAGGCTTTATTGCGTCCTTGATTAAAAACAACCAAACCTTTTACGGACGCGATTTGTTAGCCTTTGAGCAGTTGATTTTTGATGACCCTGATGTTTTAAAAGCCGCCAAACGCTTTACCCGAATGGCATTGAAACCCTATTTAGGCAATAAACCGTTGAAAAGTCGGGAATTATTTTCGCAACAGATTTTGTATTTGAACTAGTATGGCATTATTTTACACGCAACCCAAAAAACCAAAACCGCAAGAAAAAACACCGCACTTGACCCTTGATATTCAATCTTTGGATTATCAAGGCTTGGGCGTGGCGAAATTGCAGGGCAAAACGTGGTTTGTGGAAAATGCGTTGCCTGATGAAAGGGTGCAAGTTCGGGTGGTAGAAGAAAAACGCCAATACGGGCGAGCGGTGGCGACCAACATTTTGCGTGCCAATCCTGAACGCCAATCGCCACAATGTGCGGTGTATCAAGCCTGTGGCGGCTGTCAAAGTCAGCATATTCCGTTGGCAATGCAACGGCTTGCTAAACAACAAGCGTTGTTTTCACGGCTGGAAAAATTGCAACCGCAAGGTGTTGAATTTATGCCGATGATCGTGGGCGAAGGCTGGCAATATCGTCGCCGAGTGCGGTTGAGTTTGAATGTGAATCCGAAAACCAAACAGCTGGAAATGGGCTTTCGGCAAAAAAGTGCGGTGCAAATTGTCAATGTTTTGCAATGTGATGTGTTGGAGCCAGCCTTAGATCGCTTATTGCCAAAATTACGAACCCTGTTAAATCAGTTTTCTCAACCGAAATTACTCGGGCATATTGAACTAACCGCCGCCGATAATGGCGTGGCAATGTTGTTACGACATCGCCAAAATTTAAGCGAAAAAGACCTCACTTTGTTGTTGGCATTTGCCGAGCAAGAACGGTTAATGCTGTTTGTGCAAGATGATGCGCAAATTCAGCAGGTCTTTGGCGAACCGCCATTTTATCGCTTGGGGGAATTGTCGCTCCAGTTTGATATTCGGGATTTTATTCAAATTAACCGTGTGTTAAATCAGCAAATGGTGGCAACGGCGTTGGATTGGTTGGAGCTGAAATCCAGCGATAATGTGTTAGATTTATTTTGCGGAATGGGCAATTTCACCTTGCCGATCAGCCAGTTAGTGCAGACTGTTGTTGGCGTGGAAGGCGTAGCGGAAATGGTGGCGAAAGCGCGTAAAAATGCGGAACAAAATGGCTGTCAGAATGTCCAATTTGAGCAAGGCAATTTGGATCAGCCATTTTTAAATCAGCCTTGGGCGACGGTGTCATTTAATAAAATTCTGCTCGATCCGCCCCGTAGCGGTGCGTCGTTTGCCATTGATGGGTTGTGCCAGTTGCAAGCGGAAAAAATACTCTATATTTCGTGCAATCCTGCCACCTTGGTGCGAGATGCCGAAAAACTGTTGCAATCGGGCTACCGCTTGCGTAAAGTAGCGATGATTGATATGTTTCCCCACACAGGACATTTGGAAAGTATCTCGCTGTTTGAGAAAAAATAAGGAAAGATTATGGTTGCGGTGCGTGGTTCTCATTTATTAAATCCGAAGGATTTTAATATTCACCACTGGTGTGAAAATTTAGATTTGCCTGTGCAAATTGAACAGGATCTCACTAAGGCGTGGCAATACGCCCGAGCCAATGCGGAACAGCTTTTCTTAAATAGCCATTGGTATCTGCGTGATGGCGTGGAAATGGTAGAAATTCTGCACAGTTTGAATATGGACGGCGACACTTTGCTTGCCGCAATGTTGTTCCCTGTGGTACACGCCAAAATTGTCACGCTAGAGCAAGTTAAAGAAGATTTTGGTAGCAAAATCAGTAAATTAGTCAAAGGCGTGTTGGAGATGAACAACATCCGCCAACTCAACGCCAACCAATCCGATAATAATCTGCAAATTGACAATATCCGCCGTATGCTGTTGGCAATGGTGGACGATTTCCGTTGTGTAATCATTAAGTTAGCTGAACGCATTACCTATTTGCGAGATGCGGATAAACGCTATTCCAAAGCGGAAAAAATTGCGGCTGCCAAAGAATGTAGCAATATTTATGCCCCCCTTGCCAACCGTTTAGGCATTGGGCAGTTGAAATGGGAATTGGAAGATTATTGTTTCCGCAATTTGCAAACGGAGCAATATCGGATTATCGCCCATAAACTCGGCGAACGCCGTTTAGATCGTGAGCAATATATTCAAGATTTTGTCACCCAACTGTCAGGCTATTTGCACGAAACTATTGATATGGTGGATGTGTACGGACGACCGAAGCATATTTACAGCATTTGGCGGAAAATGCAGAAAAAACATCTGGCGTTTGATGGCTTATACGACATTCGGGCGGTGCGGATTTTGGTGCAAAATTTGCAAGATTGTTACACCGCACTGGGCGTGGTGCACACCCATTATCGCCATTTGCCTGAACAATTTGATGATTATATTGCCAACCCGAAACCGAACGGTTATCAGTCTATTCACACCGTGGTGTTAGGCGAAGGTGATAAACCCATTGAAGTGCAAATTCGCACCCATCAAATGCACAATGATGCTGAACTTGGGGTCGCTGCCCACTGGAAATACAAAGAAGGCACCACAGGATCGATGTCTGCCTACGAAGAAAAAATTTCGTGGTTACGCAAACTGTTAGCGTGGCAAGCGGATATTGTGGACAGCGGCGAAATGCTGGAAGAAATGCGGACGCAGGTGTTTGACGACCGTGTGTATGTGTTCACCCCGAAAGGCGAAGTGGTGGATTTGCCAACCGGTTCGACACCGTTGGATTTTGCCTACGCCATTCATAGCGATGTGGGACACCGTTGTATTGGGGCGAAAGTGGCAGGGCGGATTGTGCCGTTTACCTACCAATTACAAATGGGCGATCAGCTGGAAATTATCACCCAGAAAAATCCCAACCCAAGCCGAGACTGGTTGAACCCAAATTCAGGCTTTACCCACACCGCTAAGGCCCGCTCCAAAATTATGGCGTGGTTTAAAAAGCTGGATCGGGATAAAAATATTCCGTTGGGTAAAGAAGCCTTGGAAAATGAGCTAAACCGTATCGGTGTCACCACCAAGCAAGCAGAACAATATGCCTTGCCCCGTTATAATTTGAAACAGCTCGATGATTTATATAACGGTATCGGCAATGGCGATATTAAATTGCACCATTTGGTGAATTTCCTGCAAAGTAAATTGGTAAAACCCACTGCACAGCAAGCGGACGAAGAAATTTTGCGTCACGTTAGCCAAAAGAGCAACCAAAAAAGTGCTGTGAATCCGCAGCAGAAATCCGATAAGCAAGGTTATGTGGTGGTCAATGGTGTGGGCAATTTAATGCACCATATTGCACGCTGTTGCCAACCGATCCCAGGGGATGAAATTGTGGGTTATATCACCCAAGGTCGGGGGATTTCTATTCACCGTGCCGATTGTGAACAGCTGAAAAAGCTCCGTGCTGCCAACGAAGCTCGTGTGATTGATACCACCTGGGGCGAAAAATTAGCAGGCTCCTTTAATATTAACGTGCGTTTGCTTGCCAGTGATCGCAACGGTTTATTGCGTGATATTACGACGGTTTTAGCCAACGACAAAATCAACGTCAACGGTGTCTCCAGCCGCACCGACAAAAAACGCCAACTTGCCACCATCGATCTTGAACTGGAATTAAGCAATGTCGAGATGTTAAGCAAAGTGCTGGCTCGCCTTGCGTTGCTGGACGATGTGATTGACGTCAAACGAATTTAACCCTTATTTATAGAGAAAACAATGACAGACAAAACCACGGGCTTGACCCATTTAATCAATTCCACTCGCTATTCCTTGCAAGGCTTAAAAAGTGCGGTGCAAAACGAAGCCGCTTTTCGCCACGAGTTATTTTTAGGCATTTTTATCGTGCCGTTGGCATTTTGGTTGGCAAAAGATAAAGTTGAACTGGCATTTATGCTGGGATCTTATTTGATCGTATTAGTGGCAGAATTGCTCAACAGTGCGGTGGAATGTGCCATTGATCGCATTGGTACAGAACGCCACGAACTGTCAGGCAGATCCAAAGATCAAGGATCGGCAGCGGTGTTTGTGGCGATTGTGAATTTTGTGGTGGTTTGGGCGGTGATGATTTTGGGGTAATGTTTAGGGCGACATTTGATAATGTTCTGCGAAAGCGTTGAAGAAATCATCGTAGTTTTGCAATAACAATCCGTACATTTTGCCGGCGGATTGTTATTCCAGTCCCGATGTTTACTCTGCCAAAAATCCCCCGCTCTGATGTTGCCATAACTTCGCATACAAGCCATTTTTAGCCAACAATTCCGCATGGGTGCCTTGTTCGACGATTTGTCCTTGATCTAACACAATCAAACGATCCATTGCGGCAATGGTGGATAAACGGTGGGCGATGGCGATCACGGTTTTGTTTTCCATCATTTTATCCAGACTTTGTTGAATCGCCGCTTCCACTTCGCTGTCTAAGGCACTGGTGGCCTCATCAAGCAATAAAATTGGGGCATCTTTTAACATCACACGAGCAATGGCGATACGTTGGCGTTGTCCGCCTGACAGTTTTACGCCACGTTCACCCACATGTGCATCATAGCCTCGGCGACCGTTTGCATCACTCAATAACGGGATGAAATCTGCTGCTTCGGCACGCTGGGCGGCATTCAGCATATCTTGTTCGGTGGCGTTGGGGCGACCATAAATAATATTTTCACGCACGGAACGGTGTAATAATGAAGTGTCTTGCGTCACCAAGCCAATTTGGCTACGTAGACTTTCTTGTTGTACATCAAGGACATTTTGACCGTCAATGGTAATGGTGCCTTGTTGCGGTTCGTAAAAACGTAAGAGTAAATTGACGATGGTGGATTTCCCTGCGCCTGAACGGCCAATTAAACCGACTTTTTCTCCCGCTTTAATGGTTAAATCAAAGTGTTGAAGTAGCTGTTTTTCAGGGGAATAAGCGAAACTCACATGATCAAAATGAATTTCCCCTTTGCTCACTTGCAATGCCGTGGCATTCGGTTTGTCGACAATCGTATGGGGTTTGGATAAGGTTTCCATACCATCATTCACCGTACCAATATTTTCAAATAAGCGGGCGGATTCCCACATAATCCAATGCGCCAAACCGTTGACTCGTAATGCCATGGCGGTGGAGGTCGCAATGGCCCCGACACCAACGGCCCCCTGTTGCCAAAGTACCACACCTAAAACGGCGGTGCTGAGAGTTAGGAAGATATTGCTCGCATAAGTTAATACATCTAGGCTTGTGCCTAACCGCATTTGGGCGTGGACCGTGACCATAAATTCTTCCATAGAACGTTTGGCATAGGCCGCCTCACGCTCACCGTGCGAAAATAATTTTACGGTGGCGATATTGGAATACGCATCGGTAACTCGTCCCGTCATCAGTGAGCGAGCATCCGCTTGATGTTCGGCAGTTTTGGCTAATTTAGGAATGAGATAATATAAAATACCGCCGAAAATCACAGCCCAAATCAAAAATGGCACAAGAAACCAGCTATCAAAAGCCACCAAGACCACGCCAGAGGTAATAAAATACACGCCTACATAAATGACCATGTTTGCTACCGTTAATACGGTATCACGCACAGCCAATGCGGTTTGCATCACTTTGGCAGACACTCGTCCGGCAAATTCATCTTGGTAAAAAGTGAGGCTTTGCCCAAGCATAAGACGGTGGAAATTCCAACGCAACCGCATGGGGAAAACTCCTTGCAAGGTTTGCAAGCGTACCGTGGAAGTGAGGAATGTCCAGCCGATACTTAAAATAAGAATCAGCAACATACCGATTAAATAAGGGCCTTTTTCTGCCCAAAGGGTGGTGGGTGTATAGGCTCCTAGCCAGTCTACAAGTTTCCCCATAAATTGAAACATCAAGGCTTCCATTACCCCAATGCCAATGGTTAAAAATGAGAAAAATGCAATCCACGCCTTTGTTCCCTCTAAATTTGACCATAAAAAACGCCATAATCCTTTTTCGGGGGTTTTAGGGGGACTGTCAGGATAGGCGTTAATGCGGTTTTCAAACCAAGAAAATATTTTATTAAACATCGTGCTTTCCTTATAAAACAAAAGGCAACGAGGAAAGTTGCCTTAATCTGGTGATATTATAACGCAAAACGTGATAAAAAAGCACCGCACTTTTTAAGGTGGGTGCATGAGTTCAATAAAAATTAATTATTCCAACGCCTTACCTTTAAGTTCTGGAATTAAAAATAATGTCGCCAACATATCTAACACATAAATCGTGGCTAAAAACGCAATAGCAATTTGGAATGAATAAGCGGATACCACGGCGCCTACAACAATCGGGCCAAAACCGCCCACGGCACGTCCGATATTAAATAATACATTTTGCGCCGTGGCACGAGCCTCGGTGGGATAGGCCTCAGACATTAATGCGCCATAACCGCCCATCATGCCGTTCACAAAGGCACCTAATAATGCGCCTGCAAACAACATCGCCGTTGGGTCAGTTAATTGAGAATAAACCACAATACTGATCACAGCCCCTAATTGGAAAATCAGGAAACTTGGCTTACGTCCAATAGCGTCCGCTAACCGGCCAAAAATCCAAATGCCCGCCATCATGCCACAAATGGTGACGGCGGTCCAAAGACCAGACTTGGTTAAACTAAAACCGAGTTGTTTGGATAAAAAGTTCGGCAACCAAATCATAATGCCGTAATAACCGAAGTTTTGTACTGAAGTTAAAACCACAATGCCGAGGCTGACTTTGGCGGTATTTTTGTCTTTCACCAATAATGTAAATGGCGATTTTTTGGGTTTATTCGTGATGGCTTGTTGTTTCACAAAAACGTCGGGTTCATGTAATTTGGCTCGTAAATACCACGCCACAAAGGCAGGGAAAATGCCCACTAAGAACATCCCTCGCCAACCGATAACAGGCAATAATAACGGGGTCAATAATGCCGCAGCGAGTACGCCAATTTGCCAGCCTAACGCCACATACGACGAGGCTTTGGCTCGATGGCGAGCGGGCCATGTTTCGGCGGCCAATGCCATGCCAATACCGAATTCGCCACCTAAACCGATACCCGCAATGGTGCGATAAATCAGTAAATCCCAATAACCTTGTGCAAAGGCACAAAGTCCTGTGAACACGGCAAATAGCACGATTGTCCATGTCAGCACTCGCACACGGCCATATTTATCACTTAATGCACCAAAAATCAGCCCACCAGCCACGGCACCAATAAGGGTCCAAGTGACTAATGAGCCACCTTGTGCGGGCGTTAAAGCTAAATCAGCCGAAATGGCCGTGAGCATAAAACCAAGAATAAGTAAATCAAAACCGTCCATGGCATAACCGACGGCCGATCCGAATAAGGCTTTCCAGCCATATTTATCAACATGATGTGTTGTCATAATGTACGTCCTTTTGTTGCTCACAGGCAACATTTAAAGTTAAAAAGGAGGGTGTTTTTCATTTCCAGCATGGAAATTGGCGCTATTTTAGGGCGTCTTACCTAATTTGGCAACTGGATTTTGCTTTACCCTTTCTTATTTTCTTTCAACGCCGCAAAATGCGCCCCTTTGGCGATCATACGAAGTTGTAAAATGACTCGTTCTTTTAATTCCGCCCGATCTTTTTCATCCATATCCAAGGCCTTGGACATGGCACTAAAGGTGAGCGTCACACTGGCGTCGGCTTGCATATAACCAATATATCTTGAATAATGAAAGCGATAAGTAATAAACTCGCCCAATTCTTCGATAAAGTGTTTAATTTCACGGGAAACTGCGGTGCGAAAAAGCAAAGATGTGCCCGCACTTTCTCGTAATAATAAGCGAAAAACGTTTGGATCGTTTTCAATAAATTCAAAAAAGGTTGCAATGGAAACTTCGATCACACTGCCACCATTCCGCAAGCGTTTCTGGGCCTGTCGCATCAGTTGACGTAAGGTTAAACCCGCCTCATCAACCATGGTCAACCCCAATTCTTCCATATCTTTAAAATGGCGATAAAAAGAGGTCGGGGCAATACCGGCCTCTCGGGAAACCTCACGCAAGCTCAAATTGGCAAAACTTTTTTCAGCGGTAAGCTGATTAAACGCCGCATTAATGAGTGCCTGACGTGTTTTTTCCTTTTGTAATGCTCGAATGCCGGCCATAGAATTACTCAACTAAAATCGGTTTAATGGCATTGACAATCACTTTTGCAATGCGTTCATAACGTTGACGCAACGGCGAACCTGGGCGATAAATTAAGGTAATCGCACGGGTGGGTTCGGGATTCACACAAGGAATATATTTGACCCCTTGACGCTCGCCCTCATTATGTACGGCCAATTCTGGCATCAAGGTAATCCCCGCATTGGCGGCCACCATATTACGCAAGGTTTCTAAACTGGTGGCTTGAAAATGCGCATTTTCTCTGGCGCCGGCGGCAAAACAATAGCCAAGAGCTTGCTCTCTTAAACAATGCCCGTCATCTAACATTAAGATTTCTTTATTATTTAATGAGGACAGGGAAAGCTGTTTTTCCGTTGACCAAGGATGTTTATCCGACACCGCCACCAACATTTTTTCTTGGAAAATCGGCACCTCAATAAAAGGTTGGGTTTCTTCCACAGAGGCCACGATAGCACAATCTAAATGCCCCGTTTCGAGTTGGTCAATTAAATGCGCCGTTTGTTGCTCATACAAAAATAATTCCAATTCAGGAAATTCATGGGTTAAAACGGGCATAATATGCGGTAATAAGTAAGGCCCCACGGTGGGGATCACACCAATATGTAATGGGCCCGTCATATCTTTTCCCTGATTACTCGCCATTTCTTTCAGTAATTTCACTTCACGCAACACGGTTTTAGCTTGATCGACTAACAATAACCCCGACTGGGTAAACAGGACTTTGCGACTGGTACGTTCCAATAACACAATCCCTAATTCATCTTCCAACTTACGGATTTGTCCGCTCAACGTTGGCTGACTCACATGGCAAGCATCCGCTGCACGCCGAAAATGTTTATATTCAGCCAAAGCAACAAGATATTCCAAATCACGGATATTCATAAAAAAATTCCTTATAGGTATGAACAATTAAAAGGATAGAATTAATTGATTGTAACTATACCATAAAATTGCCTATAATCCACCCCGTTAAATAAACAATCACTCAAATCGGAGAAAAAATTATGTCAAATATGGAAGGAAAAAAAGTTCCTCAAGTTACATTCCATACTCGCCAAGGCGACGCATGGGTTGATGTAACTTCAGCAGAATTATTCGACAACAAAACTGTCGTGATGTTCGCTTTACCAGGTGCATTCACGCCAACTTGTTCATCTACTCACTTACCACGTTATAACGAATTAGCTTGCGAATTCAAAGCATTAGGCGTAGACGACATCATCTGTATGTCAGTTAACGACACTTTCGTGATGAACGCATGGAAAGCAGACCAAGAATCTGAAAACGTGACTGTCATTCCAGATGGTAACGGTGAATTTGCAGCGGGCATGGGTATGCTTGTTGACAAAGATGACTTAGGTTTCGGCAAACGTTCATGGCGTTATTCTGCGTTAATCCGCAACGGCGTAGTAGAGAAAATCTTCTCTGAACCAAACGAACCAGGCGACCCGTTCAAAGTATCTGATGCAGACACTATGATCAAATACTTAAATCCAAAATGGGAAGCCAAACCATCCGTCACTGTATTCACTAAACCAGGTTGCCCATTCTGTGCAAAAGCCAAAGGTTTATTAAAAGTGAAAGGTTACACATTTGAAGAAATCGTATTAGGTCGTGATGCTTCAACTATTTCTGTTCGTGCAATCACTGGCAAAACTTCTGTTCCACAAGTCTTCATCGGTGGTGAATATATCGGTGGCAGCGACGATTTAGAGAAATATTTTGCTTAATTTAAGCTGAAAAATTTAGAAAAAATGAACCGCACTTTGAAAGTGCGGTTTTTTTACGCTAATTTTTCTCTAATAAGGTTTTATGTTCTTGAATAATCGCCATAAACGGCTGGGCAAATCGTTCCCATTTAATCGCCCCTACGCCATTAATTTGCAACATTTCTACTTTACTGGTGGGCAAATACAGCGACATTTCTTGTAAGGTAGCATCACTAAACACAATATAAGGCGGAATATTTTCTCGGTCGGCAATTTGTTTACGTAAGAAACGTAATCGTGCGAAGAGATCTTTGTCGTAATGGCTCACGGCGTGGCGTTGTGGTGCTGCCACCGTGGCAATAGCGGATAGTCTTGGGGTCGCCAATGCTAATGGCACGTCGCCACGCAAAATCGGTCTAGCACTTTCGGTAAGCTGCAGTTGCACACCCACGTCGTTCATGACTTGGTGAATAAAGCCGAGATGAATTAATTGGCGGATCACCGATTGCCAATATTCCTTGCTTTTGTCCTTACCGATACCGTATACACTTAATTGTTCATGTCGGTGATCACGGATTTTTTGGTTGTTCATGCCACGCATCACGCCAATCACATATTGCATACCGAAACGTTGCCCCGTGCGGTAAATGGTGGAGAGAATTTTTTGTGCATCAATTAAGCCATCGTATTTTTTCGGCGGATCGAGGCAAATATCGCAGTTTTTACATGGCGTTTGGCGATTTTCGCCGAAATAATTCAACAACACCAAACGGCGACAAGTTTGACTTTCGGCAAATTCACCAATGGCCTCTAGCTTATGTTGTTTGATCTCTCGCTGTGGCGTTTCGGGTTCTTCCATAAGCATTTTATGCAACCAACCGTAATCCGCAGGCTCATAAAACAGCACGGCCTCCGCAGGCAAATCATCTCGTCCTGCTCGCCCAGTTTCTTGATAATAGGCCTCAATGCTGCGAGAAAGATCAAAATGTGCCACAAATCGCACGTTGGATTTGTTGATCCCCATGCCAAAGGCAATGGTCGCCACCACCACTTGAATATTATCCCGTTGAAATGCCCGTTGCACCCGTTCCCGTTCAGCAAATTCCATGCCTGCATGATAAAACGCCGCCGACACGCCCCGTTTTTGCAACGCCTCGGCGACTTTTTCCGATTTATTGCGGCTGTTGCAATACACAATGCCACTTTTGCCTTTTTGTGCCACCACAAACTGACAAAGTTGTTCCATGGGCTTAAATTTTTCTACCAAGGTATAACGAATATTTGGGCGGTCAAAACTGCCGATATATAAGTGCGGTGAATTTAAGCGGAGATTTTGCCAAATATCTTGTCTTGTGGTACTGTCGGCAGTGGCGGTCAACGCCATCACTGGCACATCAGGAAAGGTGCCTTTCAAACCGCCAAGCTGTTGATATTCAGGGCGAAAATCATGTCCCCATTGGGAAATACAATGCGCCTCATCAATGGCAATAAAGCTCACTTTACAATGAGAAATAAAGGCAAAAAAGCTGTTGGTCATCACCTTTTCAGGGGAAAGATAAAGCAATTTCAGTTCACCCGAAATGGCTTTATTTTGCACCTGTTGCTGTTGCTCGTAAGTTTGTGTGGAATTGAGATAATCTGCAGAAATACCGTTGGCTAACAGTTGATCCACTTGATCTTTCATCAACGAAATTAACGGCGAAATGACCAAGGTCAATCCCGAAAAACACAAGGCAGGGATTTGATAACACAGGGATTTTCCGTTACCCGTTGCCATCACCACAAGGCTGTCTTGCCCACGCAAGGCAGATTGAATAACTTCTTCTTGCCCCGTGCGGAAAGATTGATAGCCGAACACGTCCTTTAACATTTGTAAAGGATCGGCTTGCAATGGCTCAGAAAGTGCGGTGGAAAAATCTTGCATTTTTTGCACCGCACTTTTTTGTTTAATTTCGCCAGACAAGGTCATTAAGCAAAGCTCACTTCTTCACCATGCGCCGCACAGGCCTCACTTAAACAGTCGTAAAAACGTTTGCCGTCATGGTTAATCCAATCGCTATCTTTCCATGCAAAATGCAACCCGCCCAAACGGCTGGCTAACCAAAGTTCCGACATGGATTCTTGTTTATTAATCACAATTTGTGTGCGATTGCCAAAGGTCATGGTAAACACCGATCCTTGGCGCTCAAAATCCACGTCTACATCTTGCTCATCACATTGTTCCTCAATGTGATCCCACACTTGTTCAATATTTTGATGAAATTCAACTAGGTTCATTTTTGTTCTCTCAGTAAAATCGTTAGGGTAAATTATAGAGAGTTTCAGCGAGTAAGGATAGAGGGAATATTGATTTAGTTGGCGTGAGTCATCAGGAATGTGTGAAAATTGGAATGGAGATCACAAAATTGTCGATCAATTTCACTTTCAAATCATCGGAATTATGATACACTTTTCAGAAATTGACGGGAGGCTGTATGGAATTGAACAAAGAACAAGAACGCTATCTCACCGAATTGTGGCAAGAGGGTCTAGATAATGATGACTTTGAAGAGATAACGCTCGCACAAATTAAGGCAAAACGGGTTGAACGAGCAGAATATTTAGAAAATAAAAAAGCCATTGATGAGGTATTTTATAGTGAAGTGGCGTACGCTTAAAGGTTCAAAAATCAATGAATTTATGGCGTTGCTTTCCGATGAGGCTTTATTCTATGTGGAAACTGTGCTAGACAATTTTGAACCGGTAAAGTCGCCTTTTTCTATTGAAATCAATAGCTTTACTTCTTTGCAGTGTATTGTAAATAATAATATCGCTTATATTCTTTCTTTCAATTATGGGCGTTTTTCCAATATTAATACAGGGAGAACCTCTCGGGAAGTCAATTTTATTCAACTATTGAAAGAAAAATATTTTTCTTGCAATCAGTTCATTCATCTTTCTCCAAAACAACAAAGACGTTTAACTCGTCTGATAAAAAATAATTATTAATCAATTTCTTATATACGGACGGATAATCATCATGAAAAAACACATTTCTCTTATTATTTTCACCGCACTTTGTGCCAGTCTTGTCGGCTGTGGCGTAAAAGGGCCGTTATATTATCCACAAGACAATACCCAACAAGCTCAACAAAAATAGGATACTGAGATGGATCATTTCCAATATAAAAACGATCTCCTTTTTGTGGAAGATCTTGCTGTGACCGCTTTGGCTGAGCAGTTTGGTACGCCGCTTTATGTGTATTCTAAAGCGACGTTGGAACGTCATTGGCATGCTTTTGATAAGGCGTTTGGTGAGCATCCCCATTTAATTTGTTTTGCGGTGAAAGCCAATTCCAATATTGCAGTGTTGCAAACCATGGCAAGACTGGGTTCAGGTTTTGATATTGTGTCGCAAGGGGAACTGGAACGGGTGTTAAAAGCAGGCGGTGAGCCGTCTAAAGTGGTGTTTTCGGGTGTGGCAAAAACGGCGGTGGAAATTGAGCGAGCGTTGCAAGTGGGGATTCGTTGTTTTAATGTGGAAAGTGTACCAGAATTGTATCGCATTAATGAGATAGCGGAAAAATTAGGCAAAATTGCCCCCATTTCCTTGCGGGTCAATCCCGACGTAGATGCCCATACGCACCCTTATATTTCCACGGGATTAAAAGAAAATAAATTTGGCGTGAGTGTGGAACAGGCTCGTGATGTGTATCGTCAAGCCCATCAATTAGATCATATTGAAATTGTCGGCATGGATTGCCATATTGGGTCACAGCTCACTGAATTACAACCTTTTTTAGATGCAGCAGATCGGTTGATTGTGTTAATTGAACAGTTAAAACAAGACGGTATTCAGTTGAAACATTTGGATTTAGGCGGCGGTTTAGGTGTGCCTTACACAGACGAAATCCCACCCCATCCAAGCGAATATGCCAAGGCATTGTTAGAAAAATTGCAAGGGCTGAATTTAGAGATTGTGTTAGAACCGGGGCGTGCGATTACGGCCAATGCGGGAATTTTGGTGACCAAGGTGGAATATATTAAAACCAATGAAAGCCGAAACTTTGCCATTGTAGACGCCGGCATGAACGATATGATTCGTCCCGCCTTGTATCAAGCCTATATGGCGATTATTGAGGCGGATCGGACCTTAGGACGTGAAAAAGCCCTGTATGATGTGGTGGGGCCGGTATGTGAAACCTCGGATTTCTTGGGTAAACAACGTGAATTGGCGGTAACTGAGGGCGATTATTTGGTACAACGTTCCGCTGGCGCCTATGGGGCGACCATGAGTTCTAACTATAATTCTCGCCCACGCACGGCGGAAGTGTTAGTAGACGGTTCGCAAGTGCATGTCATTCGTCAGCGTGAAAGCTATGAAAATTTATGGCAGTTGGAAACCTTATTGCCTTAACAGAAAGATAAAAAGGAGTATGAAGATGAAATTATATTATTTAAAAGGATCTTGTTCTACGGTGCCACATATTGCATTGGAATGGATTGGTCAACCTTATCAAGTCGTTGAAGTCAGCCGAGAGGCCATTAAACAAGCGGATTATTTAGCCTTAAATCCACAGGGTTCAGTGCCGTTATTGGTGGACGGCGATTTTGCCTTGTCACAAAATGTGGCTATTTTAACCTACTTGGATAATTTACATCCCGAGGCCAAAATTTTCGGCAGTAAAACGGTGCAAGATAAAGCCAAAGCCACCAAATGGTTAGCCTTTTGTAATGCAGATATTCACCCTCTCTTTAGTCGCATTTTTAATGTGCCAGTCTACTTGAAAGAGAATGAGGACTTAGTGAAACAATATCGTCAAGAATTGGCGGAAAGATTATTGCGTTTATATGCCATTGCGGACGATTATTTGAGCCAACACCAGTATTTTGGCGAACAGATTTCCGTGGCGGATGTGTATTTTTATATTACGTTACGCTGGTGCCAAGTCATTGGTTTCGATTACAGCCATTTACGCCATGTGACCGCACATTATCAACGTGTTGGGCAAAATGCGGGCGTGCAATCGGTACTTAAACAACAAGGATTACCTGCCTAATGCCAAGTTTACGTCATTATCATACCTTTGCTATTGACGCTCAGGCAAAAAGTATTGTAGAAATCACCGCACTTGAGCAATTTTCACCCGCTTGGGCAGCAGCAAAAGCAGAAAATCAGCCCGTCTTGTTATTAGGTGAAGGCAGCAATGTGCTGTTTGTGCAAGATTTTAACGGCACCCTGTTAGTCAATCGGTTAACAGGCATTGAACATAAACAGGATAATGACTTTCATTATTTACACGTTGCGGGTGGGGAAAATTGGCACAAATTGGTGCATTGGTCGTTACAACAAGGGATTCAAGGGCTAGAAAATTTAGCCTTAATTCCTGGCTGTGCGGGTTCGGCACCGGTACAGAATATCGGCGCCTATGGTGTAGAATTTAAAGATGTGTGCGATTATGTCGACGTGTTGGACTTGGCGCAAAATCACGTATTTCGTTTAAGCGTCGCAGACTGTGGCTTTGGCTATCGTCATTCCGTCTTTAAACAACAATATGCCAAGGGTTTTGTGGTGGTGGCTGTGGGATTAAAGTTGGCGAAAAACTGGCAACCTGTCTTGAAATATGGTTCTTTAGCCAATCTTGATGTGAAAACGGTAACGGCACAACAGATTTTTGAAGAAGTGTGTGCGGTGCGTCAAGCCAAGTTACCCGATCCCAAACAAACGGGCAACGCAGGCAGTTTCTTTAAAAACCCTGTGGTCACCGCACGTCAGTTCCAAGATTTACAAGCAGAATACCCTACCATTCCTCATTACCCACAAGCCGATGGTTTTGTGAAATTAGCGGCGGGTTGGTTGATCGATCAAGCGGGGTTAAAAGGTTATCAAATCGGCGGCGCCATGGTACATCAACAACAAGCCTTGGTGTTAGTGAATACGGGTAACGCAACCAGTTCGGATGTGGTGGAATTAGCCCATCATATTCGACAAGCCGTAGCAGCTAAATTTGATGTGTATCTTTCGCCAGAAGTGCGTTTTATCGGCGAAAATGGCGAAGTCAATGCGGATAATGTGATTAGCTAACATAAAAAGGACTGAGGCCGATGTTATCGTTGTCAGTCCTTGATATTGATTTCTCACTAAGGTCAAATGAGGTAAAAGTGCGGTGTTTTTTACCCTTTCCATTTCGCAAATAAGGGTGAATTGACCACATTCCCCACATAATCAAAGGCAATCATTTTACCATTTTCCATCAAAATCACTTGCTCTGCCAACGTCGTGAGTTCATCAACGCTATGCGTGACATACAAAATTGGAATTGCAATTTGTTGAGCGAGATTTTCTAAATAGCTTAATAGCTCTTGTTTACGCGGTAAATCTAGGGCAGATAAGGGTTCGTCCATCAGCAACATTTCAGGTTGACTTAATAAGGCTCGCCCAATAGCGACTCGTTGTTTTTCTCCACCAGACAGGCTGATGGGGTAACGATTGAGTAAATGTTCAATGCCGAGGAGTTGCACAATTCGGTCAAATTCCACCGCACTTTTTCCGTTTTTGGCTTGCATGGCATAGCGTAAATTGCCTTTGACGGAATAATGCGGAAATAAACGTCCGTCTTGGAAGACATAGCCCATGTGGCGTTTATTCGGGGGCAGACAAATCCCTTTTGCGGTATCGACTAATATTTTATCGTCTAACTTGATGTAGCCTTGATCGGGGTGAATTAAGCCACTGATTAAATTAATTACGCTGGATTTGCCTGAACCTGACAAGCCAAAAAGTGCGGTGACATTTTGGCTTGGAATTTGGGCGTTAAGTTGTAATTCAAAATTCCCTAAACGTTTACTTACATTAATGTCTAGCATCAGATTGCCCCAATTTTTGTTGTGTCCGTTTGGCGAGCCATTCGGAAATAATCAGCGAGAGTAACGCAATAATAATGGAAATTAAACAAAGGCGAGCTGCTGCCCCCTCGGCGTTCGGGGTTTCGATAAAGGAATACATGGCGAGCGGTATGGTTTGCGTAACATTGGGAATGTTCGACACAAAGGTAATGGTTGCCCCAAATTCACCAAGAGAACGTGCAAAGCCTAAAATCATACCGGCCAAAATACCGGGGAAAGCTAAAGGTAAAGTGATGGTGTAAAAGGTTCGCCATGGGGAAGATCCTAGTGTCAGGGCGGCTTGTTCAAGACGCATATCAATGCTTTCAATGGCTAAACGGATAGAACGTACCACTAAGGGAAATGCAACCACGGCGGAAGCTAAAATCGCACCGTTAAGGCTAAAGCCAAAGGTAAAACCAAACCATTGCGAAATATATTTACCAATAAAGCCATTGCGTCCCATGGAAATCAGCAGTAAGTAACCGATAACCACAGGTGGTAACACAAGCGGTAAATGCACAATGCCGTTCAGTAAGGATTTGCCCCAGAATTGTTTGCGAGCCAGTAACCATGCAATAGCGATAGCGAATGGCAAGGCCCAAATATTCGCCCAAAAGGCGACTTTTAGGCTTAAAATAATGGCGTTAATTTCAGATGGTGAGAGTTTTATATAGTCAATCATATAGCGAGTTTGCTTGTTACAAGGGCGGATACACCGATCCGCCCTCGCAGTATTTTATGTCATTATTTACGCACAATCGGTGGCACAAAGCCTAAACCTAAATCCCATGGCTGTTCAATCCACGTATTTTGTGGAATATCGACCACGTAATCATCAACTAATGGGGCACCAGCAGGTTTAGCAAAAACGGTCACAAATTTGGCTTTTGGATACATTTTGCGAATTTCACGTGCGGTGTTGCCGGTATCCACTAAATCGTCCACCACGATAAAGCCTTCGCCGTCGGTTTGAGCGGCATGTAAGACTTTTAATTCACCTTGTTGATCATGATCGTAGCTTGAAATACACACGGTTTCAACGTGACGTAGTCCCAATTCACGTGCTAATACAGCAGCAGGAAACAAACCGCCACGACTGACAGCAATAATGCCTTTCCATTGTGTGGCTGGTAATAAACGCTCGGCTAGTTTGCGTGCGTGCATTTGGAACATATCCCAAGTGACAATATACTTTTCACTCATAATTTTACCCTTAACTTGATTTGAGAGAAATTTAAAAATTGCGTAAGGATACCATTTTCCATAAGGTGAATGCCAGAAATTTTGTTTTTTGCACCACACTTTTTACGAAAAACAATAGAAATATCAGGAATATTTGTACTAAATCGGAAATTGATCCATAATTAACAGGTTTTTTAAGGAGAATTTATTATGTCAGAGATTCAAACATTACAACCAACGTTATTATGGCAATGGTTTGATCGCTTGTGTGCGATCCCACGTCCGTCACATCATGAAGAAAAAGTGGCAGAATTTATTGTAAATTGGGCGAAAGAAAAAGGGTTATTTGTTGAGCGTGATCAGATTGGCAATATTTTAATTCGTAAACCGGCTAGCAAAAGCATGGAAAATCGTCAAAAAGTGGCGTTGCAAGCACACTTAGATATGGTGCCACAAGCCAATGAGGGGACGACTCATGATTTCTTAACCGATCCAATTTTACCTTATATTGATGGCGAATGGGTGACGGCCACAGGGACAACCTTGGGGGCAGATAATGGTATTGGCTTAGCCTCTGCGTTGGCGGTGTTAGACAGTGGAGATGTGGCTCACCCTGAATTAGAAGTATTATGCACCATGACCGAAGAGGCCGGTATGGATGGGGCACATCATTTAAAAGCCAACTGGTTGCAATCCAGTTTGATGATTAATACCGACACGGAAGAAGTGGGCGAGATTTATATCGGTTGTGCTGGTGGTGAAGATGCCAAAATCACCTTACCTGTTGAACGTGAGCAAAATCCGTTTACTAAAACCTATCGAGTGTTATTAAAAGGGTTACGTGGTGGCCATTCAGGTTGTGATATTCATACCAACCGTGTTAATGCGATTAAATTATTGGCTCGTTTTTTAGCCAATGTACAACAAACACAAGCCTTTTCCTTTGCTTTAGCGGAAATCCGTGGTGGTTCGGTGCGTAATGCAATTCCACGTGAGGCCAGTGCGACCTTGTGTCTGAATGATGAAACGGCACTACAAACTGCGGTGCAAAATTTCCAAGATTTTTTACAACAGGAATTGGCGATGGCGGAACCGAATGCAGTCATCAGTTTACAAGCGGTGGAGAACGAAAAAACAGCCTTTAATCAGCTATCCACTCATAACGCTGTGCACTTATTAAATGCGTTGCCTAATGGTGTGATTCGTCACAGTGATGTGGTGGCTGGCGTGGTGGAAACCTCAAGCAGTATTGGCGTGTTAACCACCGAAGAACAAGCGGTCACTGGTTTGGTATTAATGCGTTCTTTGGTAGAAAGTGGTAAACAATACAGTGAAAATTTATTGCATTCGATCACCGCATTATGTGGTGCGAGCGTGAAATTCTCAGGCAATTATCCCGGTTGGCAACCGCACCCTGATACCGATATTTTGCGTTTAACCGAAAAACATTATGCCGACGTGCTAGGACATCCTGCGGAAATCAAAGTGATCCATGCCGGATTAGAATGTGGTTTGATTAAACAAGTGTATCCGCATATGGAAATTGTATCTTTTGGACCGACGATTCGTAATGCTCACTCGCCAGATGAGAAAGTGCATATTCCAGCAGTGCAAACTTATTGGAAAGTGTTAACAGCGGTGTTAGCGAACATTCCGGCTTAACACAACTGCGGTGCAAAATACAGAAAAATCCGGGACAATTAAAAATTTGATATGAAAATGTCAAAGAAAGTGCTACAATCCCACGTTCTTAAAAATGTCCCGAATTTTATATTTTATTGATAGGTTAATTTATGGCTCTTGTCACTGAGAAAAAGAAAAATGCACCTGAGCAAACAGCAGGGCAAAAATCCGTTGGTTTAAACCGTTTATTGTGGTTATTAGCTATCGTTGTGATTATTGTTGCAGCGGTGGGGAATGTTTATTTTGTCGATCAATATTCAACGGCTGTTCGAGTAGTGGGTATTGTGGTGTTAATTGCCATTGCTTTAGGCTTGGCAGCGATCACGAATCAAGGGGCGAAAGCACTTTCTTTCTTTAGTGACGCTCGTGTTGAAATGCGTCGAGTGGTGTGGCCAACTCGTTCAGAAGCCACACAAACTACATTGATTGTGGCCGGTGTAACCGTGGCGGTTTCCTTAATTTTATGGGCGTTTGACAGCATTATTATTAGCGTCCTTGATTTCTTAACCAATTTGAGATTCTAATCCTATGACAGAAACAACAACAGCAAAAAAACGTTGGTATGTATTACAGGCTTTCTCTGGTTTTGAGGGGCGAGTAGCGACAACATTACGTGAATATATTAAATTAAACCACATGGAAGATCAGTTTGGTGAAGTGCTGGTGCCGACCGAAGAAGTGATCGAAAATGTCGCAGGTAAACGCCGTAAAAGCGAACGTAAATTTTTCCCAGGCTACGTGCTCGTCCAAATGGAAATGAATGATTATACTTGGCAGTTGGTACGTAGCGTGCCGAGAGTATTAGGCTTTATTGGTGGAACTGCCGATAAACCGTTACCAATTAGTCAACGTGAAGCGGATTTAATTTTAAATCGTGTGGAACAAAATGCCGATAAACCACGTCCGAAAAATACCTTTATGCCAGGCGAAGAAGTCCGTGTTACCGAAGGACCTTTTGCTGATTTTAATGGTACCGTGGAAGAAGTGGATTACGAAAAAGGTCGGGTAAAAGTCTCTGTTTCTATCTTTGGTCGTGCAACACCAGTTGAGTTGGAATTTGGCCAAGTAGAAAAAGCCCATTAATGGATTGTATTTGATAAAAAATAGTCGGGGCGTATTGCATACGCTCTAAAATTTGATTAAAATGCAGCCCTTTTAACGTCCTCGCCTTGTGTGGGGGTAAATAGAAATCTTGCATTCGCAAGGAAATAAACAGGGGAGCTGCTTAAGTAAAGTCTGGCGGCGTTATCACCCAAATATAAGGAAACTTAAAAATGGCAAAAAAAGTCCAAGCATACGTTAAGTTGCAAGTTGCAGCGGGTATGGCTAACCCATCACCACCAGTTGGTCCTGCATTAGGTCAACAAGGTGTGAACATCATGGAATTCTGTAAAGCATTCAACGCTCGTACTGAGAGCTTAGAAAAAGGCTTACCAATTCCAGTGGTTATCACGGTATATGCAGACCGTTCATTCACGTTCATTACTAAAACCCCACCAGCAGCCGTTTTATTGAAAAAAGCAGCGGGTATCAAATCTGGTTCAGGTAAACCGAACAAAGATAAAGTGGGTAAAGTCACTTTAGATCAAGTGCGTCAAATCGCTGAAACCAAAGCAGCAGATATGACGGGTGCGACTATTGAAACGAAAATGAAATCAATCGCTGGTACTGCTCGTTCAATGGGCTTAGTGGTGGAGGAATAATACGATGGCTAAATTGACTAAAAAAATGAAAGCAATCAAAGCTGGCGTAGATTCTACTAAAGCGTATGAAATCAACGAAGCCATTGCAGTGTTAAAACAATTTGCAACCGCTAAATTCAAAGAAAGCGTTGATGTGGCAGTAAACTTAGGTATTGATCCACGTAAATCAGATCAAAACGTACGTGGTGCCACTGTGTTACCACATGGTACAGGTCGTGAAGTACGTGTTGCTGTATTTACCCAAGGTGCTAATGCAGACGCAGCGAAAGCGGCAGGTGCAGACTTAGTCGGCATGGAAGATCTTGCTGAGCAAGTGAAAAAAGGCGAAATGAACTTCGACGTGGTTATCGCATCGCCAGATGCAATGCGTATTGTGGGTCAATTAGGTCAAGTATTAGGTCCACGTGGCTTAATGCCAAACCCGAAAGTCGGTACTGTGACACCAAACGTTGCTGAAGCGGTTAAAAACGCAAAATCTGGTCAGGTTCGTTACCGTAATGATAAAAATGGTATTAT
The DNA here is from genome assembly GCF_051851525.1 of Lonepinella sp. BR2357. Taxonomy (NCBI): domain Bacteria; kingdom Pseudomonadati; phylum Pseudomonadota; class Gammaproteobacteria; order Pasteurellales; family Pasteurellaceae; genus Lonepinella; species Lonepinella sp. BR2357. The sequence goes on from NZ_JBPDVG010000003.1 coordinate 54,989, forward strand.
CCATTCTACTATCGGTAAAGCAGACTTTGCGCCAGAACAATTAAAAGAAAATCTACAAGCCTTGTTGGCGGCTTTAACGAAAGCAAAACCAACCAGTGCAAAAGGTATCTTTATCAAGAAAGTCAGCCTGTCTACCACAATGGGTGCAGGTGTAGCTGTTGATCAGTCTTCACTTTAATTGATTATTTGGTTTAGAAAAGTGCGGTTTTTTTACCGCACTTTTTTATAGAAATGGCTTTACCAATAGGAAAAAGTCGTCTATAATAACCGACCTAATTTGCTATTTATAGCAAAATAATTGATGGTGCTTGCCTATTCAAGCCCCATCCAAGACCGTCGGTGGTGGCGTAAAATTGGTCACCTTAATATCCAACGTAGATGGTGAACAGAAAAAGAATTTTCTGCTTCTGTACACCGAAGTCGTCCTAGTGGCTATATTGAAATAGTTTATTAGGGAGTTTAATTCCGAGAAATCGGAGTGTATTCAGGAGCTAAAAGCCAATGGCATTAAATCTTCAAGACAAACAAGCAATTGTTGCTGAAGTAAATGAAGCAGCCAAAGGTGCCCTATCAGCAGTGATCGCGGACAGCCGTGGTGTGACTGTGGATAAAATGACTGAGTTACGTAAAACAGCTCGTGAAGCTGGCGTTTCAATGCGTGTGGTTCGTAATACTTTATTACGCCGTGCCGTTGAAGGGACAGAATTCGAATGTTTAAAAGATGCGTTTACTGGTCCAACTCTGATTGCATTTTCAAATGAGCATCCAGGTGCAGCAGCACGTTTATTTGCTGAATTTGCGAAAGCAAACAAAGAGTTTGAAGTTAAAGGTGCCGCCTTTGAAGGTAAAATCCAAGATGTTAATTTCTTGGCAACATTACCAACTTACGAAGAAGCGATTGCACGTTTAATGGGTACAATGAAAGAAGCTGCGGCAGGCAAACTTGTTCGCACTTTTGCAGCATTACGCGACAAATTACAAGAAGCCGCTTAATTTTAAAAGCACTTCTTAAATCGTTTATCAACTTATTTACTTTAGGAATTGATTGTTATGTCATTAACTAACGAACAACTAATCGAAGCGATTGCTTCAAAATCAGTATCAGAAATCGTTGAATTAATCGCAGCGATGGAAGAAAAATTCGGTGTTTCAGCAGCAGTAGCTGCAGCCGCTCCAGCCGCAGGTGCAGCAGGTGCAGCAGCAGAAGAAAAAACAGAATTCGACGTAGTTCTTGCTGAAGTGGGTGCAAACAAAGTTGCTGTGATCAAAGCAGTACGTGGTGCAACAGGTTTAGGCTTGAAAGAAGCGAAAGACTTAGTTGAATCTGCACCAGCTAACTTAAAAGAAGGCATCTCTAAAGCAGAAGCTGAAGCATTGAAAAAAGAATTAGAAGAAGCGGGTGCAAAAGTCGATATCAAATAATTTTGATTGACACTTTTTCCACTTCGGAAACCAGATTTTCTGGGAAAGTGGCTGACGGTATTCCGTCAGCCATTTTGTGCTATCAAGATAGCATAAATAAAACCACCGTTTCATTGTCGATAAATTAAGTTAAATCAAGCTGTTAGCTTAATGACAATCCGCTCATCAGAAGTAAGGTTCAGAGTGCGGTATCTAACAAACGGATTCAACTCATTGTAACAGGTCGGTAAAAATTTTTATTTTTTCACCGCACTTTTAAACTGTTGCAATTCGGTCACACTAAAAAATTACAGAGGAACCCCAATGGTTTACTCCTATACCGAGAAAAAACGTATTCGTAAAAACTTCGGCAAACGTCCGCAAGTTTTAAATGTACCTTATTTATTAACTATCCAATTAGATTCTTTTGATAAATTTATCCAAAGCGATCCAGAGGGACAACAAGGCTTAGAAGCCGCATTTCGTTCTGTATTCCCGATTGTGAGCAACAACGGTGCCACAGAATTACAATATGTGAGCTATAAACTAGGCGAACCGGTATTTGACGTACGTGAATGTCAAATTCGTGGTACCACATTCTCCGCACCATTACGTGTTAAATTGCGTTTAATCAGCTATGACCGTGATGCCGCACCGGGTACGATCAAAGATATTAAAGAACAAGATGTTTACATGGGTGAAATCCCATTGATGACGGAAAATGGTACCTTTGTGATCAACGGTACAGAACGTGTTATCGTGTCACAATTACACCGCAGTCCAGGTGTGTTCTTTGATAGCGACAAAGGTAAAACCCATTCATCTGGGAAAGTATTATATAACGCAAGAATTATCCCTTATCGTGGTTCTTGGTTAGATTTTGAATTTGATCCGAAAGATAACTTATTCGCTCGTATTGACCGTCGCCGTAAATTACCAGCGACCATTATTTTACGTGCGTTAAACTACACGACCGAAGAAATTTTGGATTTATTCTTCGAAAAAGTGCAATTTGAAATTCAAGACAATAAATTATTCATGGCCTTAGTGCCAGAGCGTTTGCGTGGTGAAACGGCCAGCTTTGATATTGAAGCCAATGGCAAAGTCTATGTAGAACGTGGTCGCCGTATCACCGCTCGTCATATTCGTGCTTTAGAAAAAGACAATATTGATAAAGTGGAAGTGCCAACCGAATATATTATCGGTAAAGTCGCTGCCAAAGATTATGTGGATTTAGAAAGTGGCGAAATTATTTGTCCTGCCAATATGGAATTATCCTTAGAGCTATTAGCGAAATTAGCTCAAGCAGGTTACACCACCATTGAAACCTTATTTACCAATGATTTAGACTTTGGTCCATATATTTCTGAAACCTTGCGTGTCGATCCGTCTTATGATCGTTTAAGTGCGTTAGTGGAAATCTATCGTATGATGCGTCCTGGTGAACCACCGACAAAAGAAGCCGCTGAGGGCTTGTTTGATAATCTATTTTTCTCACATGAACGTTATGATTTATCTGCCGTCGGTCGCATGAAGTTCAACCGTTCTTTAGGTATTGAAGATGCAGAAGGTAGTGGTGTATTAAGTAAAGAAGACATTGTGAATGTAATGAAAAAACTCATTAACATTCGTAACGGTCATGGCGAGGTAGATGATATTGACCACTTAGGAAACCGTCGTATTCGTTCTGTAGGTGAAATGGCAGAAAACCAATTCCGTATTGGTTTGGTGCGTGTTGAACGTGCCGTGCGTGAGCGTTTATCTCTCGGGGACTTAGATGCGGTAACACCACAAGATTTAATCAATGCCAAACCAATTTCCGCAGCCGTGAAAGAATTCTTTGGTTCATCACAATTATCGCAATTTATGGATCAAAACAACCCATTGTCGGAAGTGACCCATAAACGCCGTATTTCTGCTTTAGGACCAGGTGGTTTAACTCGTGAACGTGCAGGCTTTGAAGTGCGTGACGTACATACTACCCATTACGGTCGTGTGTGTCCAATCGAAACCCCTGAGGGTCCGAATATCGGTTTGATTAACTCGCTTTCCGTATATGCTCGTACTAACGACTACGGTTTCTTAGAAACGCCATATCGTAAAGTGGTCGATGGTCAAGTGACCGAAGAAATTGAATATTTATCTGCCATTGAAGAAGGTAAATATGTGATCGCACAGGCGAACTCCAATCTTGATGAAAACTTCCGCTTTACTGATGCCTTTGTTACGGCACGTGGTGAACACGGTGAATCAGGGTTATATCGCCCAGAAGACATTCATTATATGGACGTTTCCACCCAGCAAGTGGTGTCAGTGGCGGCAGCGTTAATTCCATTCTTGGAACACGACGATGCGAACCGTGCCTTAATGGGCGCGAACATGCAACGTCAAGCCGTTCCAACCTTACGCTCCGATAAACCATTAGTCGGTACAGGAATGGAAAAACCAATCGCCCTTGACTCCGGTGTGGCTGTGGTAGCAAAACGTGGTGGGACAATCCAATATGTGGACGCCTCTCGTATCGTGGTGAAAGTCAACGAAGATGAAACCATTCCAGGTGAAGCAGGGATTGATATTTATAACTTAATTAAATACACCCGTTCTAACCAAAACACTTGTATTAACCAAATTCCTTGTGTGAATTTAGGTGAGCCTGTGGGGCGTGGTGAAATTCTTGCCGATGGCCCTTCAACCGATCTTGGTGAATTGGCGTTAGGTCAAAATATCCGTGTGGCATTTATGCCATGGAACGGTTATAACTTTGAAGACTCCATGCTGGTGTCTGAACGTGTGGTGCAACAAGACAGATTTACCACCATTCACATTCAAGAACTCTCTTGTGTGGCTCGTGATACCAAACTCGGTTCGGAAGAAATCACCGCGGATATTCCAAATGTGGGTGAAGCAGCGTTAAGCAAACTGGATGAATCAGGCATTGTGTATGTCGGTGCGGAAGTGAAAGGCGGCGATATTTTGGTGGGTAAAGTGACACCAAAAGGTGAAACGCAATTAACCCCAGAAGAAAAATTATTGCGTGCGATTTTCGGTGAAAAAGCCTCTGATGTGAAAGATAGCTCACTTCGTGTACCAAATGGCACATCAGGTACGATTATTGACGTGCAAGTCTTTACCCGTGACGGTGTAGAGAAAGACAAACGTGCCTTAGAAATCGAAGAAATGCAACTCAAACAAGCGAAAAAAGACCTTGTGGAAGAGTTGGAAATTTTAGAAGCAGGCTTGTTCTCTCGTGTGCGTAACCTATTAATTGACGGTGGTGTAAGCGAAAAAGAATTGGATAAAATGGATCGTGCAAAATGGTTAGAACAAACCTTGAGCGATGAAGCGAAACAAAACCAATTAGAACAACTTGCCGAACAATATGAAGAATTACGCAAAGACTTTGAACACAAACTGGAAGTAAAACGTGGCAAGATCATTCAAGGTGATGATTTAGCCCCAGGCGTGTTAAAAGTAGTGAAAGTCTATCTTGCGGTGAAACGCCATATCCAACCAGGTGATAAAATGGCGGGTCGTCACGGTAATAAAGGGGTTATCTCAAAAATTAACCCTGTGGAAGATATGCCGTATGACGAAAACGGTCAACCTGTGGAAATCGTGTTGAACCCATTGGGCGTACCATCTCGTATGAACATCGGTCAGATTTTGGAAACTCACTTAGGTTTAGCGGCCAAAGGGATTGGTGACCAAATCAATGCCATGTTGAAACAAAAACAAGACGTGGAAAAATTGCGTGGCTATATCCAAAAAGCCTACGATCTTGGCGGTGGTTCACAACAAGTGGATTTAACCACCTTTACTGATGAAGAAGTGTTACGTTTAGCGGAAAACTTACGTAAAGGTATGCCATTAGCCACACCAGTATTTGACGGTGCGGAAGAGCGTGAAATCAAAGAGTTACTACAATTAGGTGGCTTGCCGACTTCAGGTCAAATTACCTTATACGATGGTCGTACAGGGGAAAAATTTGAACGTCCTGTCACCGTGGGTTACATGTATATGCTCAAATTGAACCACTTAGTTGACGACAAAATGCACGCTCGTTCAACCGGTTCTTATAGTCTTGTTACACAACAACCGTTGGGTGGTAAAGCTCAATTCGGTGGTCAGCGTTTCGGTGAAATGGAGGTCTGGGCATTAGAAGCCTACGGTGCTGCTTACACCTTACAAGAAATGTTGACAGTGAAATCCGATGATGTGAACGGTCGTACGAAGATGTATAAAAACATCGTCGGCGGCACCCATTATATGGAACCAGGCACACCAGAATCTTTCAATGTGATTATGAAAGAAATTCGTTCGCTTGGTCTTAACATTGATTTAGACGAAGAGTAAGCCGACAGGCAAATTATCCGCTAAAGTGCGGTTAAAAAAATTCCATTTTTTACACCGCACTTTGAATACGTTTAACTCCGATAGGAGCAAAATCTGTGAAAGATTTAGTTAAATTTTTAAAAGCACAATCAAAAACTGCAGAAGATTTTGATGTGATTAAAATCGGTCTAGCTTCCCCTGATATGATTCGTTCTTGGTCATTTGGTGAAGTGAAAAAACCAGAAACCATTAACTACCGTACATTCAAACCAGAACGTGACGGTCTTTTCTGTGCCAGAATTTTCGGACCAGTCAAAGATTACGAATGTTTATGTGGTAAATATAAACGTTTAAAACACCGTGGCGTGATCTGTGAAAAATGTGGCGTAGAAGTGACCCAAACCAAAGTTCGCCGTGAACGTATGGGACACATTGAGTTAGCCTCACCTGTAGCACATATTTGGTTCTTAAAATCACTACCGTCCCGTATCGGTCTATTATTAGATATGCCATTGCGTGATATTGAACGAGTGCTTTATTTCGAAAGCTACATTGTGATCGAACCGGGGATGACGGATCTTGAAAAAGGTCAATTACTCACCGAAGAGCAATATTTAGAGGCCGAAGATCGTTTCCAAGATGAATTTGAAGCGAAAATGGGGGCAGAGGCCATTCAAGCGATTTTGCGTGAAATGGATCTTCCACATGAATGCGAAGTATTGCGTGAAGAATTGCAAGAAACCAATTCTGAAACCAAACGCAAAAAAATCACTAAACGCTTGAAATTAATCGAGGCCTTTATTCAATCTGGCAACAAACCAGAATGGATGGTGATGACCGTATTGCCTGTATTGCCGCCAGATTTACGTCCATTAGTGCCGTTAGATGGGGGTCGTTTTGCCACATCTGACTTGAACGATCTCTATCGCCGTGTGATCAACCGTAACAACCGTTTAAAACGGCTATTAGATTTAATCGCACCAGACATTATTGTGCGTAACGAAAAACGGATGTTACAAGAGTCTGTCGATGCCTTATTAGATAACGGTCGCCGTGGTCGTGCGATCACCGGTTCAAACCGTCGTCCATTGAAATCCTTGGCTGATATGATCAAAGGTAAACAAGGTCGTTTCCGTCAAAACTTGTTAGGTAAACGTGTTGACTATTCAGGTCGTTCTGTAATCACCGTAGGTCCATACTTACACCTACATCAATGTGGTTTACCGAAAAAAATGGCGTTGGAATTATTCCGTCCATTTATTTATGCGAAATTAGAAAGCCGTGGTTACGCATCAACCATTAAAGCTGCCAAAAAAATGGTGGAGCGTGAAGATGCGATCGTATGGGATATTTTAGCGGACGTGATTCGCGAACACCCAATCTTATTAAACCGTGCACCAACCTTGCACCGTTTGGGTATTCAAGCCTTTGAGCCATTATTGATTGAAGGGAAAGCGATTCAGTTGCACCCATTAGTGTGTGCGGCGTTCAATGCGGACTTCGATGGTGACCAAATGGCGGTACACGTCCCATTAACCTTGGAAGCCCAATTAGAAGCTCGTGCGTTAATGATGTCCACCAACAACATTTTATCCCCAGCCAGTGGTGATCCGATTATCGTACCATCACAAGACGTGGTGTTGGGTCTGTACTATATGACTCGAGATAAAGTGAATGGCAAAGGCGAGGGTATGTTGTTGCAAGACCCAAGAGAAGCGGAAAAAGCCTACCGTACAGGACAGGCGGAACTCCATTCTCGTGTCAAAGTGCGTATCACCGAATACACCAAAAATGCGGATGGTGAATTTGAACCACAAACCAACTTAGTGGATACGACCATTGGTCGTGCCATTTTATGGATGATCGCACCAAAAGGTATGCCATTTAGTTTGTTTAACCAAACCTTAGGCAAAAAAGCGATTTCAAAATTGATCAACGAAAGCTATCGCCGTTTGGGGATGAAACCAAGCGTGCTATTCGCTGACCATATTATGTACACAGGCTTTGCTTACGCCGCTCGTTCTGGTTCATCTGTCGGTATCGATGATATGGTGATCCCAGAGAAGAAATACGAAATTATTTCCGCTGCTGAAGAAGAAGTGGCAGAAATTCAAGAGCAATTCCAATCAGGTTTAGTGACTGCTGGCGAACGCTATAATAAAGTGATCGATATTTGGGCAGCGGCCAATGAACGAGTTGCCAAAGTGATGATGGAAAACTTGTCCACGGAAGAAGTGATTAACCGTGACGGTAATCCTGAAAAACAAGCGTCTTTCAACAGCATCTTTATGATGGCGGACTCTGGGGCACGTGGTTCTGCGGCTCAGATTCGTCAGTTAGCAGGTATGCGTGGTTTGATGGCACGTCCAGACGGTTCAATTATTGAAACCCCGATTACCGCAAACTTCCGTGAGGGTTTGAACGTATTACAATACTTTATTTCTACCCATGGTGCACGTAAAGGTTTGGCGGATACCGCATTAAAAACTGCGAACTCAGGTTATTTGACTCGTCGTTTAGTTGACGTGGCACAAGACTTAGTGATCACTGAAGACGACTGTGGCACCCACGAGGGTATCGTCATGATGCCATTGATCGAGGGTGGTGATGAAAAAGTCCCATTGCGTGAACTCGTATTAGGTCGTGTCGCCGCAGAAGACATCTTAAAACCAGGTACAGACGATGTATTAATTGCACGTAATACCTTGTTAGATGAAAAACTTTGTAACGTATTAGACGAAAATTCCGTGGATACCGTGAAAGTACGTTCCGTGGTAACCTGTAACACCGACTTCGGTGTGTGTGCCAAATGTTACGGACGTGACTTGGCACGTGGTCACTTGATTAACCAAGGTGAAGCGGTGGGCGTTATCGCTGCTCAATCTATCGGTGAACCAGGTACACAGTTAACCATGCGTACGTTCCATATTGGTGGTGCGGCATCTGCAGCAGCCAAAGAATCTAGCGTTCAAGTGAAAAACAACGGTACCATTCGTTTAGCCAACGTGAAATTCGTTAATAACAACGAGGGTAAATTAGTTTTAACTTCTCGTAATACCGAATTAACCGTGATTGACGCATTCGGTCGTACCAAAGAGCATTATAAATTGCCTTACGGTACCATTTTAAACAAAGCAGACGGCAGCGATGTCGAAGCCGGCGAAACCATTGCAAATTGGGATCCGCATACCATGCCGGTTATCTCTGAAGTAGCGGGTTTCGTGAAATTCGTGGATATCGTGGACGGCTTGACCGTGACACGCCAAACCGATGAATTGACCGGTTTATCTTCTATCTTAGTGCAAGATGTGGGTGAACGTGCAACAGCCGGTAAAGACTTACGTCCAGCGATTAAATTAGTGGATGCCAAAGGTAACGATATTTTAATCCCAGGTACGGATGTGGCTGCACAATACTTCTTACCAGGTAAAGCGATTGTGAACCTTGAAGACGGTGCAGAAATCAATATCGGTGATCCATTAGCACGTATTCCACAAGAATCCGTCGGAACCAAAGATATTACCGGTGGTCTTCCACGAGTAGCGGACTTATTCGAAGCACGTAAACCGAAAGAACCGGCTATCTTGGCAGAAATTTCTGGTATCGTGTCATTCGGTAAAGAAACCAAAGGTAAACGTCGCTTATTGATCACGCCAGTTGATGGTTCTGATCCATACGAAGAAATGATTCCAAAATGGCGTCAACTCAACGTATTTGAGGGCGAAATGGTGGAACGTGGCGACTTAATTTCTGATGGCGCAGAAACCCCACACGATATTTTACGCTTGCGTGGTGTTCACGCCGTGACGGAATACATCGTCAACGAAGTGCAAGAAGTTTACCGCTTACAAGGGGTAAAAATCAACGACAAGCACATCGAAGTGATCGTTCGCCAAATGTTGCGTAAAGCCATTATCACCAAAGCCTACGATTCTGAATTCTTAGAGGGCGAGCAAGTGGAAGTGGCACGCATTAAGATCGTGAACCGCAAACGTGAAGAAGAGGGCAAACCGTTAGTGGAATACCAACGTGAATTGTTGGGTATCACTAAAGCCTCATTGGCAACGGAATCTTTCATCTCTGCAGCATCGTTCCAAGAAACCACTCGTGTGTTAACGGAAGCAGCAGTTGCTGGTAAACGTGATGAATTACGTGGCTTGAAAGAAAACGTGATTGTCGGTCGCTTAATTCCAGCCGGTACCGGTTTTGCGTATCACCAAAACCGAGTGAAAAACCGCCATGTAGGTATTCAAATTGAAGAACCTGTGGTGAAATTCTCTGCCGCAGATGAAGCAGAAATTGAAGCGGAATTTAACAATATGGTTGCGGATGACCCAACTGCGAGTTTGACAGAAATGTTGAATATGGTGGATGATGAGTAATCGTTGACTATTGCTAGTAAGAGCCTTGAACGTGAATGTTCAAGGCTTTTTTGTGTTCAAAAATTCTTCAATTTCTCACCGCACTTTCCAATCCTCCCAACCACTTCAACCCATTATTTGCTTTCTCCGCCCCGAAATGATAAAGTAACAAACGTTACCTATTGAAAAAATTAGGTGTTTTCTTGAAGTACGATATTGAATTTGCCAAAAAGCAAGTGGCTGATCTAGAGCATTTTCGGGTGGTACGAGCGTTGTCGGGTGCCTCCAACGAGTTTCAGCATATCTTTAAACTAGTGACATTATTATTACAGGTTAACCACCCCAGTTTGCCTGGTTTTGTCGTGGGTTCTCCGGCGGGGATTAGTCAATTTCAATTATCGGATTATCAGCAAGAATACTTAACTCGGGTTATGCCAGAGTTGTCATATTCACAAATTAATGGATTTTCTCACCGCACTTTTGATGCGATTTATGGCGTGTATGTGATGGGGAGCATTGCCTCTATTTCACAAACAGCTTCGTCTGATCTGGATATTTGGGTTTGTCATCGTGAGGATTTGAATCAACATGAACGAGAGTTGTTAACCCAAAAAACCTTGGCTATCCAATATTGGGCGAAACAATTTGAAGTGGATGTGAATTTTTTCCTGATGGATCAAGAACGTTTTCGCTGTTTTCGTTATTCCGATCCCATGACGTCAGAAAATTGTGGTTCGGCTCAATATATGTTGTTGCTTGATGAGTTTTACCGTTCTGCGATTCGTTTAGCCGGTAAACCCTTATTGTGGTTGCATTTACTGGTCGAAGATGAAAAACAATACGAAACCGAAGTTGAACAATTAATTTTAAATAAAGAGATTGATCCGCAAGATTGGGTGGATTTTGGCGGCCTTGGGGCATTTTCCGCCAATGAATATTTTGGCGCCAGTTTGTGGCATCTTTATAAAGGCATTGATGCGCCTTATAAATCCACCATCAAGATTTTATTGCTTGAGGCCTATTCTTGGGAATATCCAAACACCTATTTAATTTCATCTGATTTCAAGTTTCATTTATTAACGGATCGTACCGAAGATCATCATTTTGATCCTTATCTCGCCATGTTAGATCGGGTAACCAGTTATTTGACTTATTTGGGCGATTTTAAACGGTTAAACTTTGTGCGTCGTTGTTTTTATATTAAGGCGACGGAAGATTTATGGTACACCAAAGCCGAGGGGTGGCGTTTTTGTTTATTATCGGAAATGGTGAAACAATGGGGCTGGAGCCAAGATACCGTAGAGGAGCTTAATCAGCGACCATTTTGGAAAATAAAAATGGTCAAACGATCTTATGATGATTTAGTGCAGATGTTAATGATGAGTTATCGTAATCTGATTAAATTTGCCCGTAAAAATCATGTGGACGCCACCATTATGCCGCAGGATATTAGTATTCTGTCGAGAAAATTATACAGTGCCTTTGAGGAATTACCAGGCAAAGTGTCATTGGTTAACCCCTTAATTTCTAATGATTTATCGGAAGAACATCTCACGTTTATTGAAGTGCCACGCACCAAGCACGATACCCGAGCGGGATGGTATGTGGTCAATCAAGCGCCAGAGGCCTCGGAGCTTGCCTCTTATAATCGTCATGTGGAATACAACCCGAATTTGCATAAACTGGTGTCTTGGGCGTATTTTAATGGCTTGTTAACCAAGAAAACCCAGTTGCATATTTTTAGCCAGACGGTATCGTTAAACAAGCTCAAAACCTTTGTGGCAGATTTAACGCAGTTCTTCCCTGTGCAAGTGCCGCCCGCCACCAATGAAGAATTGCACCACCCTTGTGAAATTCGGCATTTAGCGGTTTTTGTGAATTTAGCCTCGGACCCAACGCAAAATTTGGTGCAACCTCGGATCAATATTCAACAAGCGGATTTATTTAGTTTTGGTCAAAATGAAGAAAGTTTGGTGGGCAGTATCGATCTGATTTACCGCAATGTCTGGAATGAAATTCGGACGTTGCATTTTGACGGCCAGAATGCCATTTTATTGGCGTTAAAAGTGCTAACCAATAAAATTCATCGAGGTTCAGATTCGCCTAAATCCGTTGAGGTGTTTTGTTACAGTGAGAACTATCAGCGAGCGTTACATGATTTAGTGTTAACCTTGGTGAATAAATGTATTGGTATTCAAGTCGGCACCATTTCTTCGGCGAACAGCCCGAATATGTTACGGATTGCCGGTAAAAACTGGCAGTTTTTCTTCGAAAATCGGGGCATACGTTGGCTGGAAATTCCGGATGTCCAAGTGGCCAATATTGAGGAACTGGCGCATACTGCAAAATTTGATGAAAAAGCCCCGCACTTTCCACATCAACTTTCAGCACAGCAACATAATCGTAGCTATCCAGTGGAAATTGACGCTTTTGCGAGTGAGGGATTTTTGCAATTTTTCTTTAAAGACAATGCGGATGGCACCTTTAATGTATACATTTTAGATGAACAAAATCACATTGAAATTTATCGTCATTGTGATGGCGAAAAAGAAGATAAAATAAAAGAAATCAATCATATCTATCACCAAGCCGATAGCTCAGGCAACAATTTATATCATATTATTCAACGTGATTTTAATTATCCTCAATTTTATCAATTAGTGTTTGATCGAGAGGGCCGAAAAATTGTGCCTTTTACTGCTGTTCATCGCTAATGTCGCTTTGCGTTTGTACAACAGCTAGTTAGCGAGCTTTGCGTTTTTTACTGCTTGATTTCTTCTCTTTTCCGCTGTTTTTCGCTTTTTCGGTTTTCAAACTGCGGTGTTTTTTCACCCCATTTTCCGCTTTTTTCGCTTTGGTTTTTGCGGTTTTACCCACTCGGCGAGGTTTGCGTTCGCTAGAAACCAAGGAGAAATCCACTTGGCGTTGTTCGAGGCTAACGGCCTCTACTTTGATTCTGACTTTATCGCCTAAACGATAGAGCATACCGCTGTTTTCGCCGATTAAGCGTTGGCCGGCGCTGTCAAATTGATAGTAGTCATTATCAAGGGTGGAAATATGCACCAAGCCGTCAATAAACAAATCATCAAGGCGAACAAATAAGCCAAAACCCGTGACAGAGGAAATCACACCGTCAAATTCATCTCCCACGTGATCTTGCATAAATTCGCATTTTAACCAGTCGGCGACTTCTCTTGTGGCGTCATCTGCACGGCGTTCGGTCATGGAACATTGATCGCCTAGGACGTCCATTTCCTCTAAGCTATAATGATAACCGCCGCTTGGTGTGGTTTTGCGTTTTGCGCCTTTTTCTTTGGCAATCAAATATTTAATGGCACGGTGTAGAGTTAAATCAGGGTAACGGCGAATTGGCGAAGTAAAATGCGCATATTCTTCTAAGGCTAATCCAAAATGGCCAATATTATCAGGGTGATACACTGCTTGGCTAAGGCTGCGTAATAACATGGTTTGAATCAGTTCTTGATCGGGACGTTGTTTTACTTGGCTTAATAATTCGGCATAATCGGCGGTGGTGGGTTTGTTGCCGCCACGTAAGGATAAGCCACATTCACTGAGGAACGCACGAAATGCGGTCAATTTTTCTTCACTTGGGCCCGCATGAATCCGATATAAGGCCGGTTCTTGATGACGTTCCATCAAATTCGCTGAGGCAATATTGGCCAAAATCATACATTCTTCAATGATTTTGTGAGCGTCATTGCGTTCCACTTTTTCGATTCGCTCAATGCGTCCCATTTCATTAAAAATAAATTTACTTTCAATGGTTTCAAAATCAATGGCTCCCCGTAAATGACGGGCCTCTAACAAGGCTTGATACATGGCGTGCAATTCTTTCAAATGCGGCACTAAAGCGTGATAACGTTGGCAAAGTGCCTCGTCGCCGTCTAAAATGCGTGCGACTTTGTTGTAGGTTAAACGAGCGTGTGAGTTCATTACCGCCTCATAGAATTGATAACCTTTTAATTCGCCTTTATGGGACACTTCCATTTCACACACCATACACAGGCGATCCACCTGCGGATTGAGTGAACATAAGCCATTCGACAAAATTTCAGGCAACATCGGCACCACTCGGTTCGGAAAATAAACGGAGTTCCCCCGATTGCGAGCCTCGGTATCTAAGGCAGTGCGTAACCGCACATAATAGCTGACATCGGCAATCGCCACCCATAAACGCCAACCGTTTTTTTCTTTACGACAATGCACCGCATCGTCAAAATCTCGAGCATCTTCGCCGTCAATCGTGACTAACGGCAAATCACGTAAATTGATACGCCCTTTTTTCGCTTCTTCTGGCACGTCTTCACTCAGTTTTTTCACCGCTTTTTGGACAGCATCTGGGAAAGTATGTGGAATATCGTGATTGCGTAAGGCAATTTCCACTTCCATGCCCTTGGCCATATTGTCGCCTAAAATTTCGCTGATCATGCCCACCGGCTGACTAAAGCTAGCGGTGCGGGGTTTCAGTTCAACCACCACCACTTGCCCCATTCTCGCCCCTTGACGAAATTCATTCGGAATTAAAATATCTCGCCCAATACGGCTATCATCCGGCACCACATAACCAATACCGTCCTCGAGGAAAAAGCGACCGACCACGTGTTTTTTACGGCTTTCTAACACACGCACAATCCGCACTTCTTGGCGACCACGACGGTCAAATCCCGCCGGTTGGGCCAACACAAAATCGCCGTGCATAACCCGTTGCATTTGGTTATTGGGAATAAATAAATCTTTATTGGCGACTGCATTTTTGGCCGGGCTTTCGATTTCTAAAAAGCCGTAGCCGTCACGGTGTCCAATCACGGTGCCTTTAATTAAATCTAACTTCTCTGGCAAAGCATAGCGTTTACGTTTGGTGAACACCAACTGGCCGTCATTTTCCATAGCACGCAAACGGCGACGAATGCCCTCCAGTTCATCTTCATGACGTAAGCCAAAAGTCGCCACGATTTCCTCACGGCTCATGGGGGCGTTATGTTCTCGGATAATTTGAATAATAAAGTCACGGCTTGGGATGGGATTGTCGTATTTTTCTTGTTCTTGTTGGCGATTGGGATCCACAAGCGCGGTGTTTTTTTGGGTTTTTTTAGTGGTTGTCATATTATCTCTCTGCGGTTATCTGGTTAAAATCGGGATAGGGTTAGTTTGACACCCTGCTGCGCTGAATGCAAGGGAAAAACCCATTGCTTGAGCGATAGAATAGGAAAACATTTCAAGTTATGAAAACAAAGAATATGGTGAAGAAAGAATAATTGAAAAAGGAGATATTGTTAAAATTCAAGATGATCTTAATTTGAAAACAGGCTTTTGTTCTTAATAAAAATGCTGGAAATTTCCAGCATTTTTATTAATGATATGAAGCATTTAATAATTTCAAAAATTTTTCTCTTTCTTGGATGTTTTTTTCATAAAAATCTTTTATGCTTGGTGGGCAAACACTTTTTAATAAATCATCAATTCCATAAACAGTTTCAATAATTGGATAATTATAATATTTTTTTTCAAACATTTCTTTATATAAGGATTTCTTTTCATTAGATAATGATGTAAATACGTTCTCATTATTTAAGAAAGTTTTGTTTTTAATTGATTGAATTAATCTATTTTCATAATTTGATATTTTTTTTTCAAAGTTATTTGTTTCTTTTTGATGTTCTAAAGTTAATGGTTTTGCCATGTTTTTATAATTGTATTCTTTTCCATCAAAAACATATTTTGCTTTTTTAAATTCTTCTGTAACAGTTTGATAAATTAGCCTTTTATCTTTGCACATATAATTACGTTGTTCTGTTTTTAATTTTTCCATTAAAGTTATTCTGCCAAACACATCACAACTTCCATCATCATATAATGCAAAAGATTTACCACTAAATCCTAGACCACTTACCATTAAAAGCCCGAACAATAAACTGTTTAATAATGTGTTTTTCATCATATCATCTCCTAAGAAAATTGAAATTCGTCTTGCATTATACTGCGTTTTAGGCCTTACTGCCAACACCTGTTAAGGTGATGACGCAATAAATCTTGCCCCTTGCTCGCTCACTTCCAATACCGAGGCCGTTTTGCCCCAATCCCCTAACACAATTCGCTCATGCTGCGGTGTGATTTGATGAATATGTTGCTTATGGGTGTGACCGTGAATTAATCTGGTTACCGCAAATTGTTGCATGATTTGCAAAGTAAATTCAGGATTCACGTCCATAATCTCAACAGGCTTTTGTTGCTTATCTGCTTTGCTTTTAGTGCGAATATTCTCGGCAATTTTTAACCGCAGTTTTAAGGGTAAGCATAAAAACAAACGTTGTCGCCATTTTTGATGGACTTTACGGCGGAACTGTTGGTATTTTTCATCATCAATACACAGGGTATCACCGTGACAAATTAGGGTTTGCGTGCCATATAAATCAATTACTTGATAATCAGGTAAAAGCTGTAATCCGCAAGTTGCCGCAAATTGTTGCCCGAGCAAAAAGTCCCGATTACCGCAGATAAAATAGCAGGGAATACCTTGTTGTGTAATCGCACGAATGTGGTTTTGCACTAAGCGAATTAAATCTGAACGTTCATCATCGCCAATCCAAAAATCGAATAGGTCGCCCAGAATATATAACGCCTCGGCTTTTGGGGCTTGCTGTTGCATAAAATCCACAAAAAGTGCGGTTAAATCAGGGCGATTTTCGCTTAAATGTAAATCGGCAATAAACAAGGTTTTTTTCATTTAATGTCCTACCATTAACTGCCACGCATGATTAACCGGATCAATTTCCAATTGTTGTTGATGATGTACATTCAAGGTTGAGCGGTGTCCCACACTGATAATCGTGGTGTGAGGCAAACGTTCATGTAATAAACGATACATGGCATCTTCTAATCCCTCATCCATACTGGCAGAGGCTTCATCTAAGAACGCAATTTGCGGTTGGGTAATCAATAACCGAGCGAATGCTAATCGCTGCTGTTCACCGAGTGAAAGCACCCTTGTCCAGTCATTTTCTTGTTCCAATTTATCGCTTAAATGGCCAAGTTGCACCGCTCGCATGGTGTCTGCCGCTTGGGCGAAATCCACATTATCAGGGGCAAGATTTGGATAAAATAACGCATCAATTAAACGCCCTTGCGGTAAATACGGTTTTTGCGGTAAGAACAGGGCGTTCTGTTGGGGTAAATAAATATCGCCGTTGGCATGCGACCAAAGGCCGGCAATAGTGCGTAATAAGGTGGTTTTGCCTGCACCTGATGGGCCTTTAATTAATAGCGATGAACCCTGTGGCAGATCGAAAGTTAAATCCGCAATGAGGGTTTCGCCCGTTGGTTTTTTCACCGAAACTTGCTCAAAACGCACCGCACTTTCGGTGTGATGTAAGCGTACTTCATTCGGTTGATTGGCCTGATCGATGGCGGAATGGAAACCGGTTAAACGATCTAACACAGCACGATAGCTGGCAAATTCATCATAAGCGTTACGGAAATAAGATAACGCCGATTGGACACGGCCAAAGGATTGCGAGGTTTGAATTAAATCGCCTAATTGAATTTGTTTACTAAAGAATCGACTGGCTTGAATAATAAACGGAAACACCACGGATACTTGCGATACCATTAAGTTAAAGCCGGACAGTTTTAAGGTCATGTGAACCATTTTCCACACGTTGCCAATCACTTTATCAAACTGTTTAAATAGGATATTGCGTTCCATTTTTTCGCCACGGAAAAAGGCAATGCTTTCCGCATATTCTTTAATTCGAATTAGCGAGTAACGGTAGTTCGCATTTAAGCGTTCGTTAGCAAAATTTAACTGAATTAACGGTCGTCCAATACGGAACGCAAACACACTGGTGACGAGCACATAAATAAATACCAAAAACACCATGGCATGCGGTATGGTAAAGGATCCCACGTCCATTGGGCCGGACAGATTCCATAAAATTTGGGTAAAGGCCACAATAGACACCACGGAAGAAATCACGCCGGTGGCAAAACTTAAGGAGCTAGACACATAGGATTGAATATCTTGTTGGATCCGTTGATCGGGGTTATCTAGTTGATTATAAATATATTGTGTTTTGTAATAGGCCTGTTCACCGAGCCATTTATCCACCATTTCTTGGTTGAGTTCAGTTCGCCATTGAATGGTGAAACGTTGTCCGAGATAATAAAGCAATAACACATTGCTGATGTTAATGGTGGCCAACACGGAGAACACCACCATTTGAATCCAGAAAACGTTTTCATTGCTATTTTGCAAGGCGTCATACATGGCCTTGTACCATTCGGAAAACAGAATATCTAAGCGGACGGAAAATAGGTTAAAAAACACAATCACAATAAAATAAGCTAGGGGTTTAACACTGCGTTTGGGCGACAGATAATCTTTCGCCAATGACCAAAATTGTTGTCCCCAATGGGTGGTTTTGACTAAAAACCAGAGTACAGCAGTGAACACAATCGCCGTGATCCCAATGGCTTTTAAGATCCAAAATAGCGAGGTGATTAATTCTTGGGTATAATCCATATAATAATTCAGCAATAAATGTTAAAATAATGCGTTATTTTTCAGCAAATAATGCAATTTAGCAAGGAAAAATGTGATAAACGTCAAATTTTTTCATTTTGCTTATTTTATCTTGTGTGGCTTACATTATAATTGTGGCCAGTTAATTTTAATTTAGGGGGCGTTATGTCTGATATTGCGATCACGATAAGCCTGCTTTCGCTTGTGGCGGTAGTGGGGTTATGGATTGGTCATTGGAAAATTAAAGGTGTGGGACTGGGTATCGGCGGTGTGTTATTCGGCGGTATTATTGTTTCCCATTTCACCCATCAAAACGGGTTAATGTTGGATCCGCATACCTTGCATTTTGTGCAAGAGTTTGGTTTGATTCTGTTTGTTTATACCATTGGTATTCAAGTAGGCCCCGGCTTTTTTGCCTCTTTGCGTGAATCGGGTATGAAACTCAATGGCTTGGCCGCATTAATTGTGTTGTTAGGTTCATTAACGGTGGTGGGGGTTTATCATCTTGCCGACGTGCCATTGGAAGTGTTGCTTGGGATCTATTCGGGGGCGGTGACGAATACGCCATCTCTCGGGGCAGGACAGCAAATTCTGGTGGAGTTAGGCATGACCAACATCACCGAAAAAATGGGGATGTCTTATGCCATGGCCTATCCGTTCGGGATCTGCGGTATTTTGTTAAGCATGTGGTTAATTCGTTTATTCTTCCGTATTAAAGTGGACGAGGAGGCGGAGGCCTTTAATCGAGAAACAGGCAAGGACAAAGAGGCGTTAGAAAAAGCCAATCTGAAAGTGACCAACCCGAATTTACACGGTTTATTGCTTAAAGAAATCCCCGGTTTTGAGGGGCAAGCGGTGCTTTGTACTCGCTTAAAACGTGGCGAAGAAATCGTGGTGCCAAAAGGCGAAACGGAAATTCACTTAGATGATGTGTTGCATTTAGTGGGTGAGGGCCGAGCCTTAAATAAAGTGCGGTTAATTATGGGCGAGTTAGTGGATATTGAGGCCTCGACCATTAAAGGCAACTTACGCTCTGAACGTGTGGTAATTACCAATGAGAAAGTGTTAGGGAAAAGTATTCGTACCCTTGCTTATCATCAAAAATACGGCGTGGTGATTTCTCGTTTAAACCGTTCAGGGATCGAACTCGTGCCAACCGCTAACACAACGTTGCAATTTGGTGACGTGGTGCATGTTGTCGGTGGTGATGACGTGATTGGTAAAGTGATGTCTGATCTCGGTAACATGCAATCCAAACTGCAACATGTGCAGATGTTACCGGTGTTTATCGGTATCGGTTTAGGGGTATTGGTCGGGTCTATCCCATTCCATATTCCAGGTTTCCCTGTGGCGTTAAAACTCGGTTTAGCTGGTGGCCCATTAGTGGTGGCGTTAATTTTGGCTCGAATTGGTTCTATCGGCAAACTCTACTGGTTTATGCCACCGAGTGCCAATATGGCGTTACGTGAAATCGGGATCGTGTTGTTCTTGTCGGTGGTCGGTTTAAAATCGGGGGGCAATTTCGTTAGCACCTTAACCGAGGGGAATGGGCTAGAATGGATGGGGTATGGTATTTTAATTACCTTTGTGCCGTTGGTGTTAGTCGGCATTATTGCTCGCTTGTATGCCAAACTGAATTATCTTTCTATTTGTGGTTTGCTTGCCGGTTCCATGACGGATCCTCCTGCTTTGGCCTTTGCTAATGCGATTAAAGAAGATCACGGTGCCGCACCGTTGGCCTATGCCACGGTTTATCCATTAACCATGTTTTTACGGATAATTTCACCGCAGTTATTGGCGATCTTGTTGTGGTCGATTTAACGGTAATGTATTGAATATAAAGGGCGAACAGATGTTCGCCCTTTTTCGTTATCGCTAGGCCGTGTCTAATTGTCATTTAAACGGACCGATGTGTTCGCAAGGAATCTATTCTCAAAATATTGTTGATAATGACAATGGAATGTGGTAATTTATACAGGTGTATTGGTTGTTACACAATATGAGTGATATATCGGGCTGAAAATTAGAGGGCGTTTGTAAGATGAGCAATAAAAGTAATCCAATCCAGATTTACCAATCTATTGATGGTACAACTAAAGTCGATGTGCGGTTTGAGCAAGAAACAGTGTGGCTGAGTCAGGCCCAAATGGCAACGCTATTTGACACAACAAGTGAAAATATTATTATGCACTTAAAAAATATTTTTGCCGAAGGGGAGCTTGATGAAAATGCAACTACTAAGGATTTCTTAGTCGTTCGCCAAGAGGGTAAACGTCAAGTACAACGTCAAATCAAACATTTTAATCTTGATGCCATTATTTCTGTGGGCTATCGTGTCAAATCCAGTTCGGCAACTAAATTCCGCATTTGGGCAACCGAGCGGCTTAAGGAATATCTGATCAAAGGTTTCACCATGGATGATGAACGTCTGAAAAATCTAGGTGGAGGCCATTATTTCAAGGAATTATTAGACCGTATCCGTGAAATCCGTTCAAGCGAAAAAGTGATGTATCGGCAAGTGTTGGATTTATATGCTACCGCAATAGATTATGATGCGAAGAGTGAAACTAGTATTAAGTTCTTTAAAATTGTGCAAAACAAATTACACTACGCTGCTCACGGCAACACCGCCAGTGAAGTGATTTATTTTAGAGTGGATAGCGACAAACCTTTTGCTGGGTTATCTCATTTTAAAGGTAGTCAGCCTACTCAAGCCGAAGCAATGATTGCTAAAAATTATTTGAGTGAGCATGAATTGCGAGTGTTGAATAATATCGTATCGGCTTATTTTGATTTTGCTGAATTAAATGCGATTGAAGAACGTCCTATGAAAATGACAGATTTTGTACAGGAATTAGATCGGATTTTAATGTCCACTAATCGCAAAGTTTTAACCCATTCAGGCAGTATCTCGCATGATCAAGCCATAGAAAAAGCCAAAATGGAATATCGTAAATATAAGGCGAGAACGCTTGATGATGTGGAAGTGGCTTATTTAGAAACTATCAGCAAACTTGGCAAACAAGCCAAAAAAGTGACGAAGAAGTAGAAAAATTTTATGCTATAACACGACAAATTGAGGAATGGAAAATGACTAAATAAAATCTGCACCCAAATACGTAAGTAATTAGCTTAAATTTCAGGTGCAGATTATACTTAGACAGGCCTAATTATTGGTTTTCAATTTATTCCAATATTTCTCATAAATATCCACAGCGTCGCCCACGTCGCCTTGGAATACGCCTTTTTCCACTTCTTCCGCCGGTGGGAACAATAATGGATTTGCCGCATCTTCCGCTTTTAACAAGGCTTTTGCCCCAGTATTCGGCATAGAAAAGCCCATGCGTTCAATAATACTTTTCGCATGTTCAGGACGGAGCATAAAGTCAATAAATTTGTGGGCCGCCTCAATATTTTTCGCCCCTTTCGGAATGGCGTAGTTATCCATCCAGAAAATGGCTCCCTCTTTTGGGTAAACGAATTTAATATCCGGATTTTCTTTGGCAGCCATATAAGCAGATCCGTTCCAAATCATCCCCAAATCCACTTCGCCTTGAATATAAGGCAATTCTGGCGTATCTGAATTGAACGCCCCCACATTAGGCAACAGTTTAACTAAACGCTCATAGGCCGCCTTAATCTCCTCTTCCTTGGTGGTATTCGGCGATTTACCGTCTAGCAATAACGCAATATGAAACACTTCTCGTGCGTCAGCGGTTAATAACACTTTGCCTTTAAATTCAGGATTCCATAAATCCCCCCAACTGGTCACTTTAGCCGGATCAATTTGGCTGGTGTTTACCGCAATGCCAGTTAACCCATAAACATAGGGTAAGGAATATTGGTTATTGGGATCAAATTCTTTATTTAATAAATTTTGTGGAATTTGTGACAAATTGCTTAATTTGCTGTGGTCGATTTTTTCTAACATACCGTCTTTGGCCATTTTGCCAATGTAATAGCTTGACGGAAACACTAAATCATAGCCGGCTTTATCCATTAACTTCAATTTTGAATACATTTCTTCGTTGCTTTCAAAGGTCGAATAATTGACATTTATGCCTGTTTCTTTCGTGAACTCGGCCACTAAATCTGACGGAATATAGTCCGTCCAGTTATAAATATACAGATCCTCCGCCCAAACTTGGCTAGCAAAAAAAGTGGTGGCGGAAAGCATGAAAGTTTTCATTGAACGAGAAAAGGATTTTTTCATTTACGTTTAGATTCTCCAAAAGTGCGGTTAAAAAATTAAAAGTTTTGTGCTTTATTTAAGCAAATAAAGTATAGCATAGTTTTTACATTGACATCTGCTCTTATCCTTGTAAGATCGGCGAAAATAATTGAAAAAGGCAATTTTATGCTGAACTTTGCACATCAAGAACATATCAACACCTACTATTACGACAGCCGAAATCTCGACTTAAAACAACCGCACTTAGCGGAAAATTTATCCGTAGATGTTTGCGTAATCGGTGCTGGATTATGCGGTTTATCTACGGCATTAGAACTGGCAGAACAAGATAAAAAGGTGATTGTGCTAGAGGGGGCCAGAATTGGCTTTGGTGCCTCGGGACGCAGTGGTGGTCAGGCGATTAATGGTTTTGAAGATGGCATTGATGAATATATTGAGCAATTTGGTTTTGAACAAGCCAAAAGTTTGTGGGAAATGTCGTTAGAGGCCATTGATATTATTGATGAGCGAGTTAATAAATACCAAATTTCATGTGACTGGAAAAAAGGTTACGCCACTTTGGCATTAAACCATCGCCGTATGGACGATTTAATCGCCATTGAAAAAGCCAGCCGTGAAACTTTTGGCTATCCCCATATGCAATTGTGGGATAAGCACCAATTACAACAGCATTTGGGATCAGATATTTATGTGGGCGGTTTATTTGATAGCAATTCGGGGCATTTACATCCGTTAAATTACTGCTTAGGTTTAGCCAAAGCCTGTTTAGATCTGAGCGTACAGATTTTTGAGCAATCGCCTGTATTGGATATGCAAACGCAAGGCAATCAAGT
This sequence comes from Lonepinella sp. BR2357, assembly GCF_051851525.1. Classification (NCBI taxonomy): domain Bacteria; kingdom Pseudomonadati; phylum Pseudomonadota; class Gammaproteobacteria; order Pasteurellales; family Pasteurellaceae; genus Lonepinella; species Lonepinella sp. BR2357. The sequence continues at coordinate 78,647 of NZ_JBPDVG010000003.1, forward strand.
AGTTTTAACCACCGATAAAGCCCAAGTATCTGCTCAACATGTGGTGTTAGCCACCAATGCCTATATTGCCAATTTACCTAAGTCTATTCATCACGGTACCGCTCGGAAAATCTTACCTGTGGAAAGTTTTATTATCGCCACAGAACCGCTCGATCAAGCCACCGCAGATAGCCTGATTAATAACGGCATGTCAGTGTGCGATAATAATTTATTGCTCGATTATTATCGCTTAAGTACAGATAATCGCTTGTTATTTGGCAGTGATAGTAGTTCTAATAAAGATATGGTACAAGTTATGCGAAAAAATATGTTGCATGTTTTTCCGCAGTTGGAACAGACGAAAATTGATTACGGTTGGGGTGGGCCAATTGATATGACCTTAAATTCACAACCTTATTTTGGTCGCATTACACCGAATGTGTATTTTGCTTATGGTTATTCTGGCCATGGCATTGCGTTAACCGGCTTGGCTGGACGGATTATTGCGGAAAGTATTTTAGGGGATGATCACCGTTTACAGGTGTTTGAAAAGCTCAAAATTCCATCCGTGTATGGCGGAAAATGGATTAAAAATCTCGCCTTAAAAATTGGTATTCCTTATTATAAATTTTTGGATAAATACCGCTAGTTTTAGCCATAAATTTATTCGCAAGGTGTGGTGAGAAAATTCATAGATAAGAGGTGAAAAATGGGTGATTTAGAAAAAAGTGAACGACAATCTGCGGTGCAATTTGCTATCGATAACAACAGATTAGAAGGATTAGAACCGAGTGATGAATTTCTGGCTTTCTCCCAAGATTGGATTGACGGAAATTTAACAACAGAAGAATTTGGGGAAAAGATTTATGCATTACATGGTATCAAAGACGTAACGAAAAGGGGAGCATAAGCTCCCCTTTTTTCGGTTTTAAATCTCGCACTTGATGGTAGCTGCACACCTCTAAATAAATCTCGCACTTAATGGTAGCTGCACACCTCAGAATAGTTAAAAACTACCTTGTGTGTGATTTTAATTGATCGTTTATGGGTTGTCCAGAGATGCCGTTAACTTTTTTCATACCAAATCCGATTAACAAAAAACAGCATATTGCCTGATGGCGTGTTCACCCGCACTTCGTCATCTAACTGTTTGCCAATCAAAGCACGAGCCACTGGGGAGTCAATGGAGATCCAATTTTTAGCGGGATCAAATTCATCACAACCCACGATACGATATTGTTTTAATTCACCGCTTTCTGTTTCCAATTCCACCCATGCACCGAAAAAGACTTTGCCCTCTTGTTGGGGGTGATAATCCACGATTTGCAACACTTCCAACCGTTTCATTAGAAATCGTACACGCCGATCAATTTCACGTAAGCGTCGTTTACCGTAAATATATTCGGCGTTTTCACTGCGGTCGCCCATGGCTGCTGCTTCCGAAACGGCTTGTGTAACCTTTGGGCGTTCTTCTTTCCAGAGATACTTTAATTCTTTGTCTAAGGCATTCCAGCCTGAGCGAGTGATGTAGTTTGATTTTGCCATTTAGAGTAAATATGCGTAAAATAAGCAAAATTATAGCATATCCTGTGATCTAAACGCTACGGCTTAACCTGTTGTAGCTATTGCTTAAGCGGCGGAAAAAGGGTATATTCAGCAACATGAATGATTGAAAATTAAGAGGTATTTTATGGGTGGTATTAGCATTTGGCAACTTCTCATTATTGTGGCCATTGTGGTGTTATTATTCGGTACAAAAAAATTAAGAACCTTAGGTTCTGATTTAGGCGAATCTGTAAAAGGCTTTAAAAAAGCCATGGCGGATGAACCAAAAGAGGCGGAATTTAAATCCCTAGACAATGGCGACAACGCAAAAACAGAAGAGACGGCAAAGCAAAAAGAACAGGCATAATCCGTGTTTGATATAGGTTTTTCTGAATTACTGTTAATTTTTATTGTGGGCTTAGTGGTATTAGGGCCGCAACGTATGCCTGTGGCTATTCGTACCGTGATGAAATGGGTGCGGACCGTTCGTGGGTTGGCGGCCAATGTGCAAAATGAATTGGCACAAGAATTAAAATTGCAAGAATTACAAGAGAGTATCAAAAAAGCCGAGCATTTAAATTTAAATGCTTTATCGCCTGAATTAGCGGAAACTGTGCAAGATTTGAAACAATCTGCGGAAAAAATGAAAGCAGAGTTGGATAAACAAGCCAGTGTAGCCAATCATTCGTTGCAAGAACAAATTGAGATTGTGCGTAACCAGAATTATCAAGCGAATCAACAAAATACATCAGAAACAGCGGAAAATCCCACCGCACTTGATAATGCGGAAACAGTTGATGACGAGCTGGCGGAAAATATTGAACATGAATTGTCTTTAGACGAACAGTTGGCACAATATATCGACCAATATCACCCTGCTGAAGATGCTCAACCTGTTAGCCAACAGGAGAACAAATCATGAGTAATGTCGAAGAAACACAGCCTTTAATCTCACATTTAATCGAATTACGTAATCGTTTATTACGCTCATTCATTTTTGTTGCCGTGGTTTTTCTGGCGTTAGTCTATTTTTCTAATGATATTTATCATTTAATTGCGACCCCCTTATTGGATGCTATGCCTGCTGGCTCAACCATGATTGCCACCAATGTGGCTGCACCGTTTTTTACCCCGATAAAATTAACCGCACTTTCAGCGGTGTTTATTTCGGTGCCTTTTTTACTGTATCAACTTTGGGCATTTGTGGCACCAGCGTTATACAGCCACGAAAAACGCTTAGTCTATCCGTTGTTATTTTCCAGTACGTTATTATTTTATGTAGGCGTCGCCTTTGCCTATTATGTGGTGTTTCCCTTGGTATTTAGCTTTCTCACCAAAACCACCCCTGACGGCGTTGCCATGGCAACGGATATTAGCAGCTATTTAGATTTTGTCCTGACCCTATTTTTAGCCTTTGGTGTTTGCTTTGAAGTGCCGGTGGCGATTATTTTACTTTGTTGGGCAGGCGTCACCACGCCAGAAGATCTCAAAGCGAAACGCCCTTATATTATCGTGACGGCTTTTGTGGTCGGCATGTTGCTGACTCCCCCTGATATTTTTTCCCAAACCTTATTGGCCATTCCTATGTGTTTGCTGTTTGAAGTGGGTGTAATCTGTGCCAGATTCTACCGCCCGAAAGAAGATACTGCCGAAACTGAATCCTAACATTCCCTCTCCCTTTGGGAGAGGGCTAGGGTGAGGGTAAAGTGCGGTAAAAAATCAAGAATTTTATAAGTTTTGGAGTAAACAATGACAATACAAATTTTTACAGGCTACCCTGAACGCCGTTTACGCCGTATGCGTAAACATGATTTTAGCCGTCGTTTAATGGCGGAAAATAAATTAACCGTGGATGATTTGATCTATCCAGTGTTTATCATGGAGGGCGAAAACCAACGTGAACCCGTGCCGTCTATGCCAAAAGTGGAACGTTTAACCATCGATCAATTACTGATTGAGGCTGGTTTGTTAGTGAAATACGGTGTGCCAGTCATCGCCTTGTTTCCAGTGGTTGAACAAGACAAAAAATCCTTGTTAGCGGAAGAAAGCTATAACCCTAACGGCTTGGTGCAACGTGCAGTACGAGCCTTAAAATCCGCTTATCCTGAATTAGGTGTATTAACGGATGTGGCGTTAGATCCTTATACGGTGCATGGTCAAGACGGCATTATTGATGACTCCGGCTATGTGTTAAATGAAGAAACCTGTGCTGTTCTGGTTAAACAAGCCCTTTCCCATGCCGAGGCGGGGGCGGATATTGTGGCACCAAGCGATATGATGGATGGCAGAATTGGCAAAATTCGCACCGCACTTGAACAAAAAGGCTTGATTCATACCTTAATTATGGCCTATGCCGCAAAATACGCATCCAATTATTACGGCCCTTTCCGTGATGCAGTGGGGTCATCAGCTAACTTAAAAGGTGGCGATAAGAAAACCTATCAAGTGGATCCTGCCAACAGTGATGAGGGCTTGCAAGAAGTGGCACTGGATATTCAAGAAGGTGCCGATATGGTGATGGTAAAACCCGGTATGCCGTATTTAGATATGGTTTACCGTGTCAAACACCAATTTGGCGTCCCGACCTTTGCCTATCAAGTGTCCGGCGAATATGCCATGCACTTGGCTGCTATTGAAAATGGTTGGTTAAAAGAAAAAGAATGTATTATGGAGGGCTTGTTGTGCTTTAAACGAGCCGGCGCCGATGGGATTTTGACGTATTTTGCTAAACAAGTGGCAGAGTGGTTGTATTTGGAGGGGAAACAGAAATAATATTTTCCCATAAAAAAAGTTGGTGTTAAAAACCAACTTTTTTATATTCTACCTAAGCCTATTGCTCAACACATTCATCTGCTAACAATTTGCCCACACTACTACGTAGGCTATTGTTGTTCGTTTCTTCTAACCATTGCCAGTGAATACTGGTGTAAAATTTCCCCGTTTGGTAAAGTGTGGCGGTCAGCTTTTGCGTTACCCCCTCAAAGGTCAGGTGAATTTCATCAGTTTTTACTTTTTGAGTCTTTTTACTGCTTGCTGTAATGCGGACGACTTTTATTTCTTTATCATCTTTACATTTATACAGACTGGCAGAGCCTTTCTGTGTGGATTTATCTAATGTTACGGCCTTTGGTGTGGGCGTAGCGTATGGGAGCTCAGAGCTTGTTGTACAAGCACTGAGCCCAATAAAAGTGATGAATAAAAGTCGTTTTAACATAATAGGCTTATTTGCTGTATTTATAGGTGCCGTCTGCTTGACGTGTAAAGACAGAACCATCCGATAAACGCATGCTGTTGACACGGCCTTGGCTGACAGAAACCTGTACTTTGTCATTGGCTTTAAAGCTACTTAATACATTGCCTGCACCGTTAGCTTTGGTCATGGCATTGGCATCACGAATATCTAAACCGTTGCTACGGAACACTTGGAACAAGGATGTCCCTTGTGGTACGACTAAGGTTTTTGTGCCAGAAGTTGCGTTTGTACTTGTCGCTTTACTAGCAGATGTATTGGCACTGCTTGCTTTATTGCTTGAGGCGCTGCTACTGGTGCTAGCTGGTTTGGCATCAACCACTGGCGCTGTTTTTGCTTTGCTCGCAGTGGTTTTGGTTTCAGCTTTATGTGCTTGTTGAGCGGCAGCTTTAGCCTGTTCTGTTTTGCGAGCTTGTTCCGCTGCCAGTCTGGCTTGTTCGGCTTTACGTGCTTGTTCTGCTGCCAGTTTGGTTTGTTCAGCTTTACGTGCTTGTTCTGCGGCCAATTTTGCTTGTTCCGCTTTGGCCTGTTCTGTTGCACTGTTCACAGGTTGGCTAGCGGCTGCAACCGTTTCTGGTGTGGTTGGTGCTGCCGTTGTGGTTTCAGCAGTAGCTTGCGGAGTAGGAGTTACCGTAGCCTGTTCTGCTGGTGCGATAGTGCTGTTAGCCGTGGCGTTGTTATCTGCCATGGCGACATTTTCCGTTGTTTCTGGTAGTGGCTCATTTGGATTGAGCGACTGGAATTCAATCGGTGTTGATGAACTGTTATTGGCTTGAATTTCTTCTACGGTATTATTACTTGGTTTTAACCATAATAACGCCAATAAAATGGCTACGGCGCCTGCAATGGCAATAAATAAACGACGGTGTTTAGTTGGTAATTTCTGCATAATTGCCCAGTTTTCAGGGTTTTTATTGCTCGCTTTGCTTGATGTAGGTGGCACAACAGGTTGCTCAACCGAGTCTGCTGTATCCGTTTGGGGAACCGTTGGGCTTTCTGCTGTCGGGGTTTCTACTGTACCGGTTGTTTCCGCCACAACGGTTTCTGCTGCGGTCGGTTGAGTTGGCTCTGTAACGCTAGAAACGGGCGTTGTGACATTTTCTTGACCGTTTTCGTTGCTGACAGACTGTGCTGTGTGAGTTGTATTGAGGTAGTTACCTTGTTGGAAAGAACTTGAGGTAGAATAATGGGTCACATTTTGTGCCATGCTAGCGGAAACATTCGGGCTCGCATTGATATTGTGGCTCGGTGTTGCAGTTGCTTGGGGCGCAGTGGGTTGGCTACCAAATGTTGGCTCTTTACGCACCGCAAATTGTGTCGGCTGGGCGCCCTCTTTTTTGTTAAATAAGCCAGTGACTTTGCTCAAAATCGAATCAGTTTGATTGGTACCCAAATCTAATTCACTTTGACTTGGATTATTTTTTGGTGTGTTTTCCACAATGTTACCTCAGTAAATACTAAACAAAATTGCACTTTACTTTATACCCTAAATAAAGTGCGGTCGAATTTTACTTATTTTAAAGGATCTTTCGTGATTTTCCTAGAATTAACTACGGGGCATATAAAGTTTTATTGGGTTCATGGGCAATTTCACGAGCTAATTTTGGCACTAAATAGCCAGAACTGATTTTTTGTAAATCTCGGTAAATTTTCCCCGCACTTTCATCAGAAAGATAAAAATGGCTTGCGCCCTCGACTTTGTCCAATAAATGCAAATAATAAGGCAGAATCCCCACGGAAAATAAACGATCACTCAGTGCTTTTAGAATATGCGCATCATCATTCACGCCTTTTAATAATACCGATTGATTTAACAAGGTGACGCCCGCTTGTTTTAATTGTGTCATGGCGAGGGCAAACCGCTCATCTATTTCATTGGCGTGATTAATATGGGTGACTAATACCGTTTGAAAACGACTTTCGGTCAAGATTTGGCATAGCTCGTCAGTAATTCGCTGTGGAATCACCACGGGCAAACGAGTATGAATACGCAAACGCTGTAAGTGCGGTATTTTTTCGAGCGCTTTTATCAGCCAGTCTATTTCATGATCTTTGGCCATTAAGGGATCGCCACCTGACCAAATAATTTCCTCAATTTGTGGATTTTCCGCAATATAGTCTAAGGCTTTTAACCAGTTGGCTTTATTGCCTTTATTTTGCTCGTATGGGAAATGGCGACGGAAACAATAACGACAGTTAACTGCACAGCCATTTTTTATCATAAATAACAAACGGTTATGGTATTTATGTAAAATATTGGGGGCGGCAGTTTGCTGTTCTTCAAGGGGATCTTTACTAAACCCCTCTTCCACTAAAAATTCTTGTTGGGCGGTCATCACTTGCAAAAAAAGCGGATCTTGCGGGTTGCCTTTTTCCATTTTCTGCACAAAAGGCAATGGTACACGCATAGGAAATAAACGGCGTGCTTGAATATCTTTTTCAAAGGCATTTATCGGTAAATCCAGCATTTTAAGCAATTTTTCAGGGTCAGAAACCGCATTTGCCAGAATTTCTAACCAATTCTCTGCTTTTTGTTCTTCTCTAATGAGGGGGTTTTGGGTTAAAATACGCACTTTAAAACGTTCTATCTCTAAATTAAGGATAAATATGGCATCATACACTACCACAGACTTTAAACCAGGTCTAAAATTTATGCAAGACGGCGAGCCTTGCGTTATCGTTGAAAATGAATTTGTTAAACCCGGAAAAGGGCAAGCCTTTACTCGTACTCGTATTCGTAAACTCATTTCAGGCAAAGTCTTAGACGTGAACTTTAAATCAGGCACTTCCGTTGAAGCGGCTGACGTTATGGATTTAAACTTAACCTATTCTTACAAAGACGAAGATTTCTGGTATTTTATGCACCCAGAAACCTTTGAGCAATACTCTGCGGACGAAAAAGCGGTGGGTGATGCAGAAAAATGGTTACTTGACCAAGCGGATTGTATTATTACTTTATGGAATGGTACACCGATTTCTGTGACGCCACCAAACTTTGTGGAATTAGAAATTGTGGATACTGACCCAGGTTTGAAAGGCGATACCGCAGGTACAGGTGGTAAACCGGCCACATTAAGCACAGGCGCTGTGGTGAAAGTGCCTTTATTTGTTCAAATCGGTGAGGTGATCAAGGTAGATACTCGTTCAGGTGAATATGTTTCACGTGTGAAATAATTTAATGGAATATCAAAATAGCACGGATAACCGTGCTATTTTTTTATCTATTTTACAATCACATTCAATTCTTCGGTGGATGGCCACGCATTGATCACCGCTTTGACCAAGGTGGCCAACGGAATAGCAAAAAACACGCCCCAGAATCCCCATAATCCACCAAAAATTAACACCGAGACAATGATGGTTAAAGGATGTAAATTAACGGCTTCTGAGAACAAAAATGGCACCAGTAAATTGCCGTCAAGTAACTGGCTAACGACGTACGCAATGATAATATACCAGAATGTAGAATGATCGCCGAATTGAAAGAATGCCACCAAAGCCACAGGCACACTGACTAACACGGCCCCCACATAAGGCACTAACACAGACACACCCACCGCAACGGACAGCAAAAGCGGGTAATTTAAGCCAAAGAACAGGAACACAATATAGGTTACAAGGGTGACAATCGCAATTTCAAACAGTTTGCCACGAATATAATTGGCAATTTGTAACTGCATTTCTTGCCACACTTTATTGGCAAGATGACGGTTTTGCGGTAAAAATTGGGTAAAGGATTGAATTAATATATTTTTATCTTTTAACATAAAAAACATCATTAACGGCACTAAAAACGCATAAATGCCAATGGTGACCAAGTTAACAATAGAAGAAAGTGAAAATTTCACCGCACTTTCGCCAAAGGCAAGGATTTTGCTCCGTGTCGCCGTAAAGATTCCCTCAACCATTTGCGCATCCACAAATTCGGGGTGGGTTTCGGGTAACTGCATCGCCCATTCATGCAGTTTGTTAAACATATTCGGCAAATCGCTTAATAAATTCAGGGTTTGGTTAATCAAGTTAGGGAGCAAACCAAACGCCAGTAATAGGGCGAATGTGATAAAGCTGCCTAAGACCAGAATAATCGACAGAATGCGAGGCAAGGCAAATTTGTTGGATAGAAACTGAATGGGAAATTCCAACAAGTAAGACAATACGATAGCGATTAACAAGGGGGCAATCAGGTCGCTAAAAAAATAAATAGCGATAAAGCAAAATAATAAAATAGCCGCCAATCCCATGGCTTGAGGATCGCTAAATCGGCGCATGTACCAACTTTTCAGCATTTCTATCATAAATCGCTCCTTACATAATTTTTTCTTGATTATAAGTTAAAATTTGCCTGAATTACATATATAATAACCAAGTTTATTTATCAGAGAGGAAAATATGGCAAAGAAAATACACAGTTTGCCTGTTGTGGCAGACATGCAAGGCTCCACGACCTACCAACATGGTCGAGGCGTGATTCGTGATAATGCGATTCAAGCGTTATTACATGATCGATTATTTCGCCAACGAGTGGAAAAGAAGCACAAAGGTAAAGGTAGCTATCAACGCAAGGCGAAACATGCGACGAAATGGACTGAAAAGCCCGATAATAAGATTTCTTGGATAAGAGATTTTATTATCGGGTTTTTATTTTTACGCACCATTTAATTAACAAGGAAATTAACTATGTCAGCATTTACGGAAACCTTATTTACCAATACATTAAACGTACGTATCAGCGATCCAGGCGAAGAGGGGGCGACTAGCCATTTTTTTGAAACCATTTATATTACCCTTATCGCCCATATTCAGGACGATCAGGTTGAGTATGAATTTACTCGGAAAATCGAAAACGAAGTCAAAATTCACCGCACTTTTACCGATTTAAATGTGCTATTCAAATTCTTAGCAGATTATCTCGACCCCGTTGCCTTAGGCAATTTAGGCGTAAAAATTGGTCAGATGGGATTAAATAAGTAAATAAAAAAACAGCCACTGATGTTATCCGAAAGCACGGTACATCAGTGGCTGATAAGGGAATGAACGCTTTACTACGAGCGTTGTTCTAGCAACAAGGTGTCGGTATTTTCAATGATAGGCTCTGCATTTTCCGTTACCAAGGTATCAATGGCCATGGCGGATTTTAACACTTCATCACGTAACTGTTTCGCCAGATCTTGTTCGCCCACTTGCTCAAAGACATAGGTCGCCATGGTGATATCATTCGGCTCAAGATTGTCCTTATTGGCCACCACTTTCTTAAATACTTCAGCAGCTTTCGCAAAATCGGCATTACGGACATACAAATAACCCAAGGCACGATAAGCACAACAGCCCGCTTTTTCGTCCGCACCTTTCACTCGTTTTTGCAAGAGTTTCACTAACTTACTACTATCCGTAGCTTGTAAACGAGTAATTTGAGCATATAACGGTTGATTAAATTCGCTGTCGGCGTCCAATTTTTTCAAGGTTTCGACGCTTAACTCATAGGCGGATTCATGATCGTTACAATCAATTAAACGTTGAATCAAGGCGATACGCACATAATTGTCGTTATGGCGTTTACGTGGTTGATCTTGCCACCATGCAAGTAAGCCATCTGCACCGTCTTCATTCATGATTTCATCCAATAACCCATTTTCCACTGCTTGTTGAAGTGCGGTGAATTCTTGGGCAGAATACATGCTACTACGTTCAATCATTGGCAATATTTCATCAAGTGCTTCAAATGCTTGAGATTTTTGATAAATCTCAATGGCCAGTTTTAAGACTTCTGGGTTTTTGTTTGTCATCACTAACAAACTATCCACCGAACTACGTGCGGCTGGCAGTTTATGTTGTAATAACAAAATACGAGTACGGGCTAACTCGACCACTAAATTATCTGGACCCGCTAATTCTGTGGCCTCCATTAGGTATTTATTGGCGTTGAAATCATCGCCACGTTGTTGGGCTGCCTCAGCGGCTTTGATAAAATTCAAAATCGGTTCATCAGAATGTTTGGCATTTTTACCAATTAATTTTTCCGCTTTGGAATAGTTGCCCTCGTCCATTTTGATTAACCCTTGTAGGGTTTGTTTTTGGGCTTTTACCCGTTTACGACGTGAAAACCAACCGTAGGTACTGTTACTTAAGCGGAAAAATTTACGTACGGCCCATTCAATAAAATAGACCACCGCCATGGCAATCACGAAGAAAACCACTAAGGTGACGAGGGATAATTCATAGTTAGTATTGGCCGTTTGAATTAACACATAGCCCTGTTTTCCGGCTAAATAAGGTCCTGCAATTAAGCCTGCTAGTAATACAAGCATGAGGAATAAAACTCTAAACATTGTATTGCTCCTTATTGTTGTTCCGTATTGGCGGGTTTCTCATCCGTATTTGTCGGTGTTTCACTGGACGCTTCAGCCGCTTTTTCTGGTTCTTGTGGCGTATTTTGTTCTGCCGATTTAATTTCTTCTACCGCCACTTGATTTGACTCTGTTAAGGCTTTATCAGCAGAAATCTCAATTTTTTGCACCTCTGGAGGGGTTTTATTGAGTAATTTATCCAATGCCGTTAAACTGCTTAACTGATTTGGCACCTCGACATAAATAGATTGATCCGCCAATTCATCTAGGGATTTTAAGAACGTCGTCGCCGTTTCTGAATGGGTATCAAAATAGCTACGAATCCACGCTGCCACTGTTTCAAGTGATTGTTTATAAAGCTCATTTTGTTGACGTGGTACGGCTAAAATGGCAATTTGTAAACGCAAGCGAATGTTTTCACGTAAATAAATATCTTGATTCGGGGCAAGCAAGGCTTGCGTGGTATTCTCAGTCCGAGGGGTGATACGAATAAAGTGATTCAAGAACGAGGTCGCACTTTTTTCAATGTTTTTCTCCCAGTCATTCACATCGTCGGAGATTTTGCTGTCTTGGTTTTGCTCATCACCAAAATTAACATTGGCCACCACCAACTCGTCCACATTGTTGGCCAGTTGCGACAAGCGTTGCATGATGGTATTTTGATCCACACTATTGACGGAAAGTAATTGTTTTAAGTCTTGATTAATGGCCGTGCGAATCGGTTTAACTTGCGGATCGTCTACTTTGGTCAACACTTCATCGGCCACTTTTAACAGCGCAATACTGGTATCAATATCGTTATCTAACAACAATTTACGTAACGCATTGGTGAGTAAGAAATCTGCCTCACTGAGTAACCATTCACTCGGTTGAGCATTACTGTTATTGGCCAATTTATTCACTTGGTCTTTTAACGCAGAATAAGCGTTGTCTTTGTCAGACAGGCTTTGTTCAAGGCTCGCCAATTTTTGATCGTTGGCTTTTAAACTGGCGAGAACGTTTTCCAGTTGTGCACGTTCTTGCTCAAAATTTGGCATTTCAGCGAGAGAGGGACGATTATTGGCGGTCGTGACTGCACCACCTGAGATTTTTTGCTCAAGTGCGGTGACTTTTTGGTTAATTTTATCCACTTCAAGTTGTCCAAAATAATAACCCGCACCGCCTAGGCCTAAAGCAACTAATAAGGCGAGTAACCCCATAGCTGAACCGCCTTTTTTGACCACCACCGTTTCGGTTTTCACAGGTTCGCTTTTGGCTGGCTCGGATGTTGTTGGCTCAGCTGTCACGCTTTGTTTCTCGTCTTTTTTACTTGTTTGAGCGTTGTTAGCGTCGGCTTGCGTGCTATTTAACACCGGCTCAACTTTGGCTTTTTTATCTGCTTTTTCAGTGAATGCTTGCTTCACGTTTTCAACCTCTTTTTCTACAATAGTTTGTGTTTCAACCGCATCAGATTGATTTGCTTTTTTATTGCTCATACCCACTCTCTCTAAAATTAAGCTGTTAATAACGTTAGGGTTTCCACCAAACTGGCATTATCTGCTTTGGGTGAAATAATAATCTTCTCGGGTTGCCAACCCACAGCAATGGCTAAATTCGCAATGCGGCGACTGATGGTGACAAGTTGACAACTTTTTAACCAAGTTTGGTCTCTCACTGGCACAAAGTCAACCAAAGAATGCAAAATTTCCGTACTGGTGACGATCACAGATTGCACGCCAGCTCGTTTCCATAAGTCAATTTGCGCCTCGGCCTGATACTGAATTGGCAAACGTTGATAACATTCTACCACATTAATCGTGGCACCACGTAATTTTGCTTGCTCAGCAAAATATTCCCGTCCGCCATTGCCTCGTAATATCAAGATATTTTTGTCCGCCAATGTCTGCATGGCTGTTAAACTTAACACGCCCTCGCTGTTTTCTTGCTGAAAAGGATAGTGTACCGCCCTTTCTGCTAGGCTTGCAAAATATTCTGCGGTGCCTTGCCCCACGGCAAAATACTGTAAATCTTCACGCCAGTGAAAACCCGTGGCTTGCAAGGTTTCTGTGGCAAATTTCACCGCACTTTTCGACACGCAGAAAATATAATCTCCCGCATTTAATTGGCTGATTCGGTTGGGTAATTCATTTAACTCTCGGCCAGCGGACAAGGAAAAAAAAGGCAAATGAATATTAGCAATTCCCGCTTTATTCAATTTCTCCGCTAACTGTTTGCCAGCCTCATCTGGTCGAGTAATCAACACCGCCATAACCATTAATCCTGATAGATTTCAGCTAAAATCTTGTCTGCCCCTTGGGCTAAAAGCTGTTCAGCAATCTGCACGCCTAAAACCTCGGCATTTTGCACCGCACTTTTACCATTTGCCCGAATAATTTTTGAACCGTCTAAAGCCCCCACTAACGCCTGCAAATAAACTTCATGGTTTTCTATCACCGCAAACCCAGCAATCGGCACTTGGCAACCGCCTTGTAAATGATTATTCATTGCACGTTCAGCTAATACACAAGCGGTGGTTTCAGGATCCGCCAAAGGGGCAAGCAATTGTTGCACTCGCTCATCAGCAATACGGCATTCAATTCCTACCGCCCCTTGCCCCGCTGCGGGGAGTGAACAATTAATATCCAAATAGGCCGTAATACGCTGTTGTAAACCCAAACGAATTAATCCCGCAGATGCCAAAATAATCGCATCATAATCGCCATTGTCTAACTTGCTTAATCTGGTCCCCACATTGCCACGTAGTGACTGAATATGCAAATCGGGGCGTAAATTCTTAAGCTGGCACTGACGGCGTAAACTAGAGGTACCGACAACCGCTCCTGCTGGCAAGGCCGCTAAATTCGGATAGTGATTAGACACAAAAGCATCTCGAGGATCTTCTCGTTGGCAAATCACGCTTAACCCTAAGCCAGTCGGAAATTGCATGGGGACATCTTTCATGGAATGCACCGCAATATCTGCCTCGCCATTTAATAAGGCCTGTTCTAATTCTTTGACAAACAAGCCTTTTCCGCCAATTTTTGCCAGTGGCGTATCTAAAATGACATCCCCTTTCGTCACCATTTTAACCAGTTCAATGGTTAAATCTGGATACAAGGCTTGCAAGCGATCTTTTACATAATTGGCTTGCCATAACGCTAATGGGCTTTGTCTTGTGGCTATTCTTAAACGGTTATTCATATTATCGTCAAACTATAAAATCATCTTAATTAATTTATCGGCTTTAATGCGAGAAAAACGTTTTAACAAGCGTTGAACCGGTGCAGGATATTGTTCCAGCGTATCCAGTTCTGAATAATGTTTCACAATATGCGTATATTGACGAATTTCACTTAATTCTTGTTGTATTTTCGGTTGTAATTGCTGTTTTGGATCGGAAATAAATAAACCATTTTCCGCATCAAGTCGCCAAGCTCGAGGGTTTAAATTATTGCCGGTTAATAACATATATTGATGATCGACCCAGATACCTTTGAGGTGATAACTATGATCTTGATCTTTCCAAAGGCGAACGGTTAGGTGGCCGTTATTCATTTCATGTTCAAATTTTTTACAAAACGAACGGAGATTTTTTTCATATAAATAAGGCAAACCTCCAGCCATTTTAAAGGGTTCAGATGGCGGAATATAAAAATCGTTGGCGGTTTTATCTCCCACAATAATTTCCACTTGCTTACCGTCATTTAATAGGTCACGAATTTTGATTTGTAAAGTGCGTGGAAAGTTAAAATAAGGCGTACAAATGGTTAATTTTTCTTCCACTAATACAAATAAATCTTGGATAGTTCGGTTAAGCAAATTATCTCTGGCTCCTAAGCCAAATAAAGGCGTGATACACAATTCATCGGCTAATGGCTCCGCACCTTTTACCTGATAAGCCCCTTGCGTCATTAAATGGCGACGGAAAGATTTAATGTGATGCTTAATTTCTTTGGTGGTCGGGCGTTGTTTATCGTCCAATGGGAAAACCGCATCGGGTGCGGTTAAATAGGTTTGCATAAATTGCACTAAACTGTCCGCCAAAGGGCTATTTTTGATTTTTTGATAGCGGTCGTAACGATATTTATCTTGTTGATATAAATACACATTATTAATGCTGGCACCGCTGTATAAAATGATGTCATCAAATACAAAGCCTTTAATATGTAATACCCCAAAGACTTCACGATTATTAATTGGCACCCCAAAAAACATCGGATCATTTTGATGCAACGCACGCTGTTCTGCATACCAATCCGCATTGGTTTTACCTTTTTCGGCACCAATTAAATTGCGTTGAGCCCGATGCCAATCCACAAAGATTTTCACGTCTAAATGCGGATTTTTGGCTTTGGCTTGGTAAATTTCGGCTAAAATTTCTTCACCGGCCTCATCTAATTGCCAGTAAAGTGCGGTGAAATAAATGCGAGTTTTGGCCGTTCGGATTAAGTCAATAATCGCTTGCTTAAACGCCTTGGGCCCTGAAATAAATTCAATATTATCCGCTTGTTGTGGCACATAATTGAGTTGTGCCAAATGCTGTTTAGCTCTATTTCGTCGATTAATAAACATAATATTTCTTCGTTTTATTCCGTTTCATTGAGTTAGTTTACAATATTTATCAGAGAATAGGGTAGAAAAAAGCATTTTTTTGCTATAATAGCCACAATCTTACTTTATTAGTGACCACATTATGAACAAATCTAAATCTTCCTCTTTCAGTCAACCTACTTTTTCGACAGCGTCCGATGAAAAACGTTTCAAACCGGCCTTTAAACAAGAACGTCAATTTGATGATCGTGCCGATAGACGTGAACGACATGATAAATTTGCCAAAAATAAACCGCACTTTGCGAACAAAAGTCCAGCACGACATGAAAACAGGGAGTTTGCTGAATATTCAGATCGCCGTTCAGCTCGTACAACACGCCCGACCTATCGTCAACCTGTGTTAGCACCACAAATTACCGAAACCACGTTAGGTGGCGTGAAAGTGATGGTGAAATCCACTGGTGTGAGTGACAAACCGAGAGAGAAGAAAACAGGTGCATTGTCACCGAGAGCCCCAGAAAAAATCAAGAAAAATCGGGCGGAAGAAATGAAAATCTTCGGGGAAAATGCTTGTTTAAGTTTGTTCGCTCAACGCCCTGAAACCATGGTTCGAGTTTGGGCGACGGTGGAAATGTCGCATAAAATCGGGGATATGCTCAGTTATTTAGCCGGTAATAAAAAAGTCTATCACATTGTGGATCGTGATGAATTAGAATTAGTCAGTGGTTCAGAACATCACGGTGGCATTTGTATGTTGGTGAAGAAACCTCGCACCTTTACCTTGACAGGTTATGTGGATTTGCCACGTAAAGCCGATTGTTTATTGATGTTAGACGGTGTGGCGAATAATCCACAAAATCTCGGTGGCATTTTACGCACCTGTGCGTTTTATGGCGTGAAAGGGATTGTAACCAGTCAACCCGATATGTTGCTCAATGCCAATACCGCACGTGTGGCCGAGGGCGGTTTAGAATATGTGCATATTTTACAAGCCCATGACGGTGAAACCGCTTTGCAACAATTACGTCAAGTTGGTTATCAAGTGGTACATATTAGCCAAGAAAAACAGGCTCAAAGCGTGAATAGCCTGAAGTTACAAGATAAAGTCGTGTTTGTGTTAGCGAACGGTTGGGCAACAAAAGAGGATACACAAGTGAATTTAAGTTTAGCCAATCCGCTAAAATCAGGCTTGAATGTCGCGGTGGCAACAGGGGTGTTGTTAGCTAAATGGGTGGCTCGATAGGTTACAATTTATCCGCATGATGAATTAACACAAAACGCTCCCAAAGTTCTTCTTGGGTTTCCAGATGCTCGGGATCGAGAATAATACATTTCGTGATTGGGCAAACTTTTTGGCACGTTGGGGTGTCATAATGTCCGACACATTCGGTGCAAAGATTGGGATCGATTTCGTAAATATCATCACCAATAGAGATCGCATCATTCGGACATTCCGGCAGACACATATCGCAATTCGTGCATTTATCAGTGATGAGTAACGCCATAACATTCTCGTAAGTTTAAAAGTGGGCGATTATAGCCAATTTTTATATAAATTTAAAGGTTAAAAATGAAACAAAAACAGCAGAAACAACTTCTTCAATTAGGCGTTATCTTGATCGGTTTGGTGCTTTATTTTGCCATGGATTGGTTTAAAAGTGAACACAACAAATCATCAACACCAAACACATCCACTCAACAAACCCAAAAACAACGTTCAAGCAACCAGAATTCAACCAATCATCATCAAAGTGCGGTGCAAACGGACTACGATTTTATTATGCGTCATGACGCAATTGGTCCGAATAAACAGGCGAAAACCGATTATTACATGCTCGCTTTATCTTGGTCACCGGCTTTTTGTGACAGTCAGCAAGAGAAATATGGCAACAATCTGCCCCAATCGGCTCAACTGCAATGTGGTACGCAACAACAATATGGCTGGGTGATTCATGGTTTATGGCCACAAAATGCTAACGCACGTAGCACCAGTGATCACCCAAGATTTTGCCAAGGGGATTTGCCAGCAGTGGATTATACGATCATTCAAAACTATTTAAGCGACAGCCCTAGCCCGAATTTACTGCAAGGCGAATGGGAAAAACACGGTGCCTGTGCCTTTGATTCTGCCGAACAATATTTTAAAAAACAGCAAGATTTATACCGCAGTTTAACCTTACCGACGCAACAATTAAGCAAAAAAGAGCTGTTCCGTTGGATGAAACAACATAATCCAGCGTTAAAAAATGCCTATTTAGGGGCAAGTCGTGCAGAATTATTTATTTGTTATGATTTAAATTGGCAAGTGATAGATTGCAAATAACTGACAATAATTTGATCTAAAGCAGTTACAATAGCATTCAGATCTCGCTATAATAGGGCGGATGTACAGTTTTATTATTTTTAACATAAAGAGGAAATATTATGTCAGTAATCAAAATGACAGACCTTGATTTAGCCGGTAAACGTCTTTTTATCCGTGCCGATCTTAATGTGCCAGTCAAAGACGGCAAGGTGACATCGGATGCGCGTATTCGTGCCACCATTCCAACCTTAAAACTCGCCTTAGAAAAAGGGGCGAAAGTCATGGTGACTTCTCACTTAGGTCGTCCAACCGAGGGCGAATTTGATGAAGCCTCCTCATTGCAACCCGTCGTAGATTACTTAAACAAAGCATTAGATGTGCCAGTACGTTTAGTGCGTGATTACTTAGACGGCGTTGAAGTGAATGCAAACGAAGTCGTGGTATTAGAAAACGTGCGTATTAACAAAGGTGAGAAGAAAAACGATCCTGAATTAGGCAAAAAATACGCCGCACTTTGTGATGTATTCGTGATGGACGCTTTCGGTACCGCTCACCGTGCCCAAGCCTCAACCTATGGCGTGGCAGAATATGCCCCAGTGGCTTGTGCTGGCCCATTATTAGCAGCAGAATTAGATGCCTTAGGTAAAGCCTTAAAAGAACCACAACGCCCAATGTTAGCTATTGTGGGTGGTTCAAAAGTCTCCACGAAATTAACTGTATTAGACAGCCTTTCAAAAATCGCTGATCAAATTATCGTGGGTGGTGGTATCGCTAATACCTTTATTGCTGCCGAAGGCAAAGCCGTGGGTAAATCGCTTTACGAAGAAGATTTAATTCCTGAAGCTCAACGTTTAGCTAAACAAACCAAAATCCCTGTGCCAGTGGATGTGCGTGTGGGTACTGAATTCTCTGAAACCGCTCCAGCCACTGAAAAATCAGTAGATGCGGTTCAAGCAGATGAATCTATCTTCGATATTGGTGACAAAACAGCAGAAGAATTAGCAGCGATCATCAAAGCATCAAAAACGATTCTTTGGAACGGTCCAGTAGGTGTATTTGAGTTCCCTAATTTCCGTAAAGGCACAGAAGTGATCTCTAATGCGATTGCAGAAGCGACCGCAAACGGTGCATTCTC
This sequence comes from Lonepinella sp. BR2357, assembly GCF_051851525.1. Taxonomy (NCBI): domain Bacteria; kingdom Pseudomonadati; phylum Pseudomonadota; class Gammaproteobacteria; order Pasteurellales; family Pasteurellaceae; genus Lonepinella; species Lonepinella sp. BR2357. The sequence goes on from NZ_JBPDVG010000003.1 coordinate 97,735, forward strand.
TATTGCAGGCGGTGGTGATACATTAGCGGCTATTGATTTATTCGGTATTAAAGATAAAATTTCTTACATCTCAACTGGTGGCGGTGCGTTCTTAGAATTCGTAGAAGGCAAAGTGTTACCTGCGGTAGAAATTTTAGAAAAACGTGCGAACGGTTAATTAATTTAAACCCTCACCCCTGCCCCTCTCCCAAAGGGAGAGGGGAAAAGTGCGGTGAAAAAATGAGAAATTTTTAAACTTCCGATCTCGTCCCCTCTCCCTTTGGGAGAGGGCTAGGGTGAGGGTAAAAAATTCAAATCTAAATAAGGAAAAAACAAAATGGCATTATTAGACATTGTAAAACCAGGCGTTGTGACTGGTGATGACGTTCAAAAAGTATTCGCTTATGCAAAAGCACATAACTTTGCAATTCCTGCGGTAAACTGCGTGGGTTCTGACAGTGTAAATGCGGTATTAGAAACCGCTGCACGTGTGAAATCGCCAGTGATTATCCAATTCTCAAACGGTGGTGCAGCATTCTATGCCGGTAAAGGTATCAAACCAACTTCAGGCACACGTCCAGATGTATTAGGTGCCATTGCGGGTGCAAAACATGTACATAGTTTAGCTGTTGAATATGGTGTGCCAGTGATTCTTCATACTGACCACGCAGCGAAAAAATTATTACCATGGATTGACGGTTTATTAGATGCAGGTGAAAAACACTTTGCTGAAACAGGCAAACCATTATTCTCATCTCACATGATCGATTTATCTGAAGAGCCAATTGCAGAAAATATGGAAATCTGCAAAAAATACCTAGCTCGTATGGACAAATTAGGCATGACCCTTGAAATCGAAATCGGTATCACTGGTGGTGAAGAAGATGGCGTGGATAACAGCGATGTAGATGAATCACGTTTATACACTCAACCAAGCGAAGTACTTTTCGTGTATGACAGTCTTCACCCAATCAGCCCACGTTTCACTGTTGCAGCGGCATTCGGTAACGTACATGGGGTTTACAAACCAGGTAACGTGAAATTAAAACCATCTATTTTAGGTGCGTCACAAGATTTCGTTGAAAAAGAACGTAATCTAGCGAAAAAACCAATCGACTTCGTCTTCCACGGCGGTAGCGGTTCAAGCCGTGAAGAAATCCGTGAAGCCATCGGTTACGGTGCCATCAAAATGAACATTGACACCGATACACAATGGGCATCTTGGAATGGTATTCTTCAATTCTACAAAGCTAATGAAGCCTATCTTCAAGGTCAATTAGGTAACCCAGAAGGTCCAGATTCACCAAACAAAAAATTCTACGACCCACGTGTTTGGTTACGTAAAATGGAAGAATCGATGTCTAAACGCTTAGAACAATCTTTCGAAGATTTAAATTGTGTAAACGTATTATAATTACGTAAAATACGCTAAAATATCACCGCACTTTTGCTAATTATTGAGCGAAGTGCGGTTTTTTTATGGTGATTTTAGGGGAAAAGGAATAAATGAATTTATCACTGGATTTTATTAAGCAGAATAAAATACTGACGTTAACCAATGCAAGTGTTGGGCTATTTTTTCTGACGGTTTTACTGTTTAAAGGCTCGCATAATATCGGGTTTGCCTTATTAGTGGCAATAGGCATTATTTTTGCTATTTATCATGTGGTAAAAAAACAAAAAGCAAATTTCATAACACAAGATAAATGGATAACCGTCAGTTTCGTGTTTTATGTGTTGGTCTTTTTGCTATCACTACTTGTTAATGGTGGCAAAATGAGCGAACTGGATAATCCAAGCCGAGCGTTATTGGTGTTGCCGTTGATTTTATTATTTATCAAATATCCACCAAAATTAAGCGTATTATTGACTTGTATTCCAATCGGTGCCACCCTTGCTGGCATTGTGGCATTGACGCATCGATTTGTGTTGCATTATGTGAGAGCATTTCAGTACCAAATGCAGATCCAAGCGGGGGATATGGCCATGTCATTAGGCATGTTTAGCTTTGCTATTGCCTTATATTTTGCTTATAAAAAACACACAAAATTGACCGCACTTTGCTTTATCTCCTCATTATGCGGTATTTTAGCCAGTTTACTTTCTACCGCTCGTGGTGGTTGGGTTGGCGTGCCTGTTATTCTTGCGGTGATCTTTTGGGTTTATCGTAAACAGGTATCTAAAAAAGTGATTGGCATAGTTTCTACTATTTTAGTGCTGTTAATTGCCGTCGCTGTGATGATCCCACAAACCCAAATTACCCAACGTATTCAGAAAATGGAACATGATATTATCGTTTATATGGATAAAAATAATACTAGCACTTCGCTGGGTGCAAGATTTGATATGTGGAAAAGTGCGGTATTAATGGCGAAAGAAAAACCATTATTAGGTTGGGGATCCGAAGGAAGTAACCAACAGCGAAAGGAACAAGCTAAACAAAAATTGGTGAACCCAATCATTGTGAAGTTCACGCATGCCCATAATCAATATTTAGATGATCTTTCTAAACGAGGTATTTTAGGATTACTCGCCTTGTTGGGGATTTTATTGATTCCATTGCGTTACTTTTGGAAACACACTGCCTCACAACATGCGACGATAAAATTAACCGCACTTTTGGGCACCATTCATATTATTTCAGTGATCTTCTATGGTTTAAGCCAAGGTTTCTTTGCCCATAATTCAGGCACCATTTTTTATTTTCTGGTGACAATGATTTTTTATGGGGCGTTAAAGCATCAAATAAAAGAAAGTTAATCACTGCATAATGGGTTCAATTTCAAGCGTAGTCGACAAAGTGGTTGGAACTTGTTTTTAGGAATAAATTCTGTTTCTCACCGCACCAAATACCTGCTATGAGCAGAGAACGCCAAGAGCAACCGAATGACTAAATATGTTGTATTTTTTACCGCACTTTTAGTCATTCAGCTACAATATAGGATAGAGGGTTAAGCTCTATGTTACATCCACGCATTATTGCGAATAATACCCACTGCAATACCTTCTACTTCAAAGCGCTCTTGTTCACGCAAATTGACTACAATCGGCTCGTATTCTTCATTTTCAGGGTGTAAATAAATCACATCACCTTTGCGTTCTAAACGTTTTACGGTGACTTCGTCTTCAATACGGGCCACAATTACTTGACCGTTACGTACATCTTTGGTGCTGTGAACGGCTAATAAGTCGCCGTCTAAGATACCAATATCTTTCATGGATTGACCGTTGACTTTAAGTAAGAAATCCGCCTGTGGTTTAAACATTTCTGGATCTACTTTGTAGGTACCCTCAATGTGTTGTTCGGCTAAAATCGGTTCACCTGCGGCGACACGGCCAATTAAAGGTAACCCTTCCACTTCTTCCTCGTCATTGGATGACATCAATAAACGAATGCCTCGAGACATGCCCGGTACCATTTCAATGGCGCCTTTACGAGCCAAGGCTTTTAAATGTTCTTCTGCGGCATTAGGCGATTTAAAGCCTAATTCCCGAGAAATTTCCGCCCGTGTTGGTGGCACGCCAGCGGTTTCAAGGTGATGTTTTAAGAAGTCATAGACTTCTTGTTGACGAATGGTGAGGTTTTTACTGAGTGTTCTCATAGTTGTGCTTTCCTTTATGTTGTTTCGTACAGGTTATTTGAAATTATATACAGACTGGAATAAATTGCAATAAAAAGTTGATATTTTTTTATGCAAATTGGGGTTTACAAGAAATTTACTGAATATTACTTAAAATTTTGTTATAATTTCTCAACTATTTTTGATTATTTAAGGAATTTTTCATGTCTGTTTTAGGACGTATTCACTCATTTGAGTCTTGTGGCACGGTAGATGGACCTGGCATTCGGTTTATTTTGTTTATGCAAGGTTGTTTAATGCGTTGCAAGTATTGCCATAACCGAGATACATGGGATTTAGATGGTGGCCGTGAAATTGGCGTGGAAGAATTAATGAAAGAAGTGGTGAGCTATAAGCATTTTATGAATGCCACTGGCGGCGGCGTGACAGCCTCGGGGGGCGAGGCAATTTTACAAGCGGAATTTGTGCGTGACTGGTTTCGTGCCTGTAAAGCTGAGGGGATTAATACCTGTTTAGACACTAATGGCTTTGTGCGTGCTTATAATGAGGTGATTGATGAATTGTTGGATGTCACTGATTTAGTGTTACTCGATTTAAAACAGCTCAATGATAAAATTCATCAAAATCTGATTGGTGTGCCGAATAAACGCACCCTTGAATTTGCCAAATATTTACAAAAACGTAATATCCCGACTTGGGTGCGTTATGTGGTCGTGCCAGGTTATACCGATGCCGATGAAGATGTGCATTTGTTGGGGCAATTTATTGAGGGTATGCAAAATATTGAGAAAGTCGAATTGTTGCCTTATCACCGTTTAGGAGCGCATAAATGGAAAACCTTGGGCGTGGATTATGAACTGGAAGACGTGTTACCGCCGAAAAAAGAAAGCCTTGAGCATATTAAGCAGATTTTAGAGGGCTACGGACATATTGTGAAGTTTTAGTTCAAGCGATAAGGTCTTTATGCAACCGTAATGGTTAAAATTGTGGAGTTTACCCCATTCTTTTGGTCTAATTCCCCATATTGTTCAAAATTTGTGTAAATAAAGTTACCATAAACCCTAAAAAATCTGTATAATGACCGATGCTTTTTTGTATCCGTTTTAGCGTGCGGCTATCAAAAATATTTTGTAGATAAACAAAGAATATTTTTGCTAGTCGCAAATTGGAACAAAAGAGCAGTGTGTTATATCAACCAATCAAATGATTAAAAAAGGAAAAACATTGTGAATCCAATTGTGAAACAATTTAAATACGGTCAACATACCGTGACGCTTGAAACCGGTGCTATTGCCCGTCAAGCAACCGCTGCTGTGATGGCAAGCATGGACGATACCACGGTATTTGTTACCGTCGTCGCCAAAAAAGACGTGAAAGAGGGGCAAGATTTCTTCCCATTAACCGTGGATTATCAAGAACGTACCTATGCAGCCGGTAAAATCCCAGGGGGATTCTTCAAACGTGAGGGTCGTCCATCTGAGGGTGAAACCTTAACTGCTCGTTTAATCGACCGTCCAATTCGTCCATTATTCCCAGAGGGATTTTTAAACGAAATTCAAATTATTGCGACTGTGGTGTCAGTGAATCCGCAAATCAGCCCTGATTTAGTGGCTTTAATCGGTGCTTCTGCCGCATTATCTTTATCTGGTGTACCATTTAATGGTCCAATCGGTGCCGCTCGTGTGGGTTTCATTGATGATCAATTCGTGTTAAACCCAACCATGGCAGAACAAAAACAAAGCCGTTTGGATTTAGTGGTGGCTGGGACAGACAAAGCGGTATTAATGGTGGAATCTGAAGCCGATGTATTAAGCGAAGAACAAATGTTAGCTTCGGTGGTATTCGGTCATCAGCAACAACAAGTGGTCGTTGAAGCCATTAAAGAATTTGCTAAAGAAGCCGGCAAACCACGTTGGGATTGGGTTGCACCTGAACCAAATACGGCGTTAATTAATAAAGTGAAAGCGATTGCGGAAAGCCGTTTAGGTGATGCTTATCGTATTACGGAAAAACAAGTGCGTTATGAGCAAATTGATGCCATTAAAGCAGATGTAATTGCTCAAATCACCGCTGAAGATGAAGAAGTGAGTGAAGGTAAAATTATTGATATTTTCACTGCACTGGAAAGCCAAATCGTGCGTGGACGTATCATTGCAGGTGAACCACGTATTGACGGTCGTACCGTTGATACCGTACGTGCGTTAGATATTTGTACTGGCGTGTTACCACGTACTCACGGTTCAGCGATTTTCACGCGTGGTGAAACGCAAGCCTTAGCAGTGGCAACCTTAGGTACCGAGCGTGATGCACAAATTCTTGATGAATTAACTGGTGAACGTCAAGATAACTTCTTATTCCACTACAATTTCCCTCCGTATTCTGTGGGTGAAACAGGTCGTGTTGGCTCACCAAAACGTCGTGAAATTGGTCATGGTCGTTTGGCAAAACGTGGTGTCGCCGCTGTGATGCCAAGCATTACCGAGTTCCCTTATGTGGTGCGTGTAGTGTCTGAAATTACCGAATCTAATGGTTCATCTTCTATGGCGTCTGTATGTGGTGCTTCCCTTGCGTTAATGGACGCCGGTGTGCCAATTAAAGCCGCTGTTGCTGGTATCGCAATGGGCTTAGTGAAAGAAGATGACAAATTTGTGGTGCTTTCTGATATCTTAGGTGATGAAGATCACTTAGGCGATATGGACTTTAAAGTCGCTGGTACTCGTCAAGGTGTCACTGCGTTGCAAATGGATATTAAGATTGAGGGTATCACCGCTGAAATTATGCAAATTGCCTTAAATCAAGCGAAAAGTGCTCGTATGCACATCTTAGGTGTGATGGAACAAGCGATTCCTGCTCCACGTGAAGACATCTCTGATTTTGCACCACGTATTTACACCATGAAAATCGATCCGAAGAAAATCAAAGATGTGATCGGTAAAGGTGGTGCGGTGATTCGTGCGTTAACCGAAGAAACTGGCACATCTATTGATATTGATGATGACGGTACGGTGAAAATTGCCGCCGTTGACGGTAATGCAGTTAAAGCAGTGATGGCACGTATTGAAGACATTACCGCTGAAGTCGTGGCAGGTGAAATTTACAAAGGTAAAGTCACACGTTTAGCTGACTTCGGTGCGTTTGTCGCTATTCTTGGTGGCAAAGAGGGCTTGGTGCATATTTCTCAAATCGCGGAAGAACGTGTTGAGAAAGTGACAGATTACCTTGCGTTAGGTCAAGAAGTGCAAGTCAAAGTGGTGGAAATCGATCGTCAAGGTCGTATTCGTTTAACCATGAAAGACATTGCAGAAAAACAAGAAAATGTTGAACCAGCTGAACAAACAGCGGTCGAACAAGAATAATTTGTAAAAAAGCGACCGCACTTTATGCTGAATGCTTAAAGTGCGGTTTATTTCTCACAAATTTTGTCTAATTTAAGGCATTATAGGCAATGATATTGCTAGAAAGGTTAGTTGGAAGCAGTAAAATACTACTGCGTTTAGTTTTTGTTGTTGTGTTATCAGGTTGTGTTAATAGCACGAACGGTGTATTTGTAACAAAAAATAAGGTGACCTTGGCGGAGCAATATCCAAATATTCACTTTGAACAAGAAGTGATGATTGCTCGAATTAGCCAAATGTTGGTGATTGGACAGCTATCAAAAGACGAACGAGCAAATTTACATTTTGAGCGTGGTGTCCTTTACGATAGTCTAGGGCTTTGGGGATTGGCACGTTATGACTTTACCCAAGCGTTAGAACTGCAGCCGAATATGGCCGCAGTTTATAATTATTTAGGTTTATATTCGTTATTAGATGAAGATTATGATGCGGCGTTGGAGGCTTTCAACGTGGTATTTGAATTGGATCCCGATTATGAATACACCTATTTAAACCGTGGTTTAGATTTTTATTACACTGCACGTTATAACCTGGCACAACAGGATTTTTTGAAGTTTTACACTTCCGATAAAAAAGATCCTTATCGTACCCTGTGGTTATATTTAAATGAGCTTAAATTTAAACCCAATGAGGCGAAACAGAATTTAGTAAACCGAGCAGAACAGCTTTCTACTGAATACTGGGGGACTTTTATCGTCCAATATTATTTGGGCAAACTTTCAGAACAAGCATTATTCGACAAAGCCAAATCCTTTGTTGATCCGCAATCATCACAGTATGCGGAGATTTTGACTGAAACGTATTTTTATCTAGCAAAACAAAAACTCAATATTGGTAATTTGAGTGAGGCGGAAACCTTATTCAAATTGGCATTGGCAAATCAGGTGTATAATTTCGTTGAGTATCGTTTTGCATTGTTTGAACTGGCTAAATTGAAAGACATGGAAACCAGCGAGCAAAACAACGTGGTTACACAAAATAGCCCGACAAAATAATCGCCAAAGTGCGGTGATTTTTCTGCTATTTTTGGCGTAATTTAATTATACAAACTGAGAAAGCCCATTGAGCTTTCCTAGGGGCAATGCCCCCTAATAAACAATTCGAGTATTTTAATGACTGAAACAACTATGACTTTTGGCGACTTAGGTTTGCCAGAATTTATCCTTTCTGCAGTAACAGAAATGGGCTTTACTAATCCATCACCTATCCAACAAGCCTGTATTCCACACCTATTAAACGGTCGTGATGTGTTGGGGATGGCACAAACCGGTAGTGGTAAAACGGCGGCATTTTCCTTGCCATTATTGGCACAAATTGATGTGGAACAAAAACATCCACAAATGTTGGTGATGGCGCCCACTCGTGAATTAGCCATTCAAGTGGCCGATGCTTGTGAGCATTTTGCGAAAAACGCCAAAGGCATGCGTAGTGCCACCCTTTACGGCGGACAACGTTATGACATTCAATTACGTGCTTTAAAACAAGGCGCACAAGTCGTGGTGGGGACACCAGGGCGTATTTTAGACCACATTAAACGTGGTACCTTAAATTTGTCTGAATTGAAATTCATTGTGTTAGATGAAGCGGACGAAATGTTACGCATGGGCTTTATTGAAGATGTGGAAACCGTGATGGCGGAATTGCCTGAAAAACACCAAACGGCGTTATTCTCAGCGACCATGCCAGATCCGATTCGTCGTATCACCAAACGTTTTATGACCGATCCACAAGAAGTGAAAATTCAATCTACCCAACGTACCAACCCTGACATTGCTCAAAGCTGTTGGTATGTGCGTGGCTATCGTAAAAATGATGCCTTATTGCGTTTCTTAGAAGTGGAAGATTTTGACGCTGCGATTATTTTCACTCGCACCAAAACCGGCACCATGGACATCACCGAATTATTAGAAAAACATGGTTTCAGTGCGGCAGCGTTGAACGGTGACATGACGCAACAAGCTCGTGAGCAAACCTTAGATCGTTTACGCAACGGTAGCCTTGATATTTTAGTGGCAACGGATGTGGCCGCTCGAGGTTTAGATGTGGAACGTATCAGCCTTGTAGTCAACTATGATATTCCATTAGATGCAGAAAGCTATGTGCATCGTATCGGCCGTACTGGCCGAGCCGGTCGTTCAGGCAGTGCATTGTTGTTTGTGGAACCCAGAGAACGCCGTTTATTAGGCAATATTGAACGCTTAATGAAGAAACCAATTGATGAAGTGGGCGTACCAAATCATGAACAATTACAGGCTTGTCGCCGTGAAAAATTCGTGCGTAATATTACCAAACAATTAGAACACCATGATTTAGAAAAATACCGTGGTTTAATTGAAGATTTGTTTACTGCGGATCAAGATTTAGAAGATATTGCGGCCGCCATGTTAATGTTATTACAAGGCAAACAAAAACTCATTCTTCCACCGGATCCACCAATGGAAAAACGTTCAAGCCGTGATCGTGATGATCGTCGTGGTGATCGTCATGAGCGTCGTGACCGCAGTGATCGTGGTGAACGCCGTGGTTATGGTAATCCAGTGCCAATGGATCTTTATCGTATTGAAGTGGGCCGTGCGGATGGCGTGGATGTGCGTCATATCGTGGGTGCCATTGCTAACGAGGGTGATATTGATAGCCGTAATATCGGTCATATTAAATTATATGATGAGTATTCCACGGTGGAATTACCAAAAGGTATGCCGAAAGAATTGTTGCAAACCTTTAGCAAAACGCGTGTGTTAAATAAACAAATTCGTATGACATTTGTCAGCGAGGCACAAGGTGGCGAGCGTGGCGGACGTGATGATCGTCGTGGTGGCAATGGCAATAGCCGACGTCGTAGTAATGACCGTAACGATCGTGGCGAGCGTAGTTTCCGTGGTGATCGTAAATTCTCGGGTAAAAATGACCGCGGTTTTAAAGAAAACAGTGGCAAAGATTTTCGTGAGAAACGCCAACGTTAATTGATCTGTCTAAGATGAAAAAGGGACGCGATATTGTAGCGTCCCTTTGTTTTACCTGAAGTGAATTAAAACACACCCATATTGCGTAATCCCGTGGTGATAATTTCTACCCCAAGGGACATCAATAATAACCCCATAATACGAGTAATCACGTTTGAGCCTGTTTTGCCTAATTTTTTAATCAGCGGTTTAGAATAACGGAATAAAATATAACAGCCCACCCCAAATAACATAATGGTGATGGACGAATACACATAATTGATCAAGGTATGTTGAGTAGAACCAAATACAATGGTCGCACTAATGGAACCAGGGCCTGCCATAATTGGCATGGCTAACGGCACCACGGCAATGTTATTGTAGTCGTCAAAGTTTTCATTTTTTTCTTCTTTATTGATTTTATGTTCACCGATTTTACCGTTAATCATGGTTAACGCAATCATGGCTACCACACCACCGCCAGCAATGCGGAAAGAATCAATAGAAATTTTGAACGTGTCTAAAATAAAATTACCGAAAAAGAAACTGACTAACAAAATCATCACAATAGAAAAACAAGTAACCAACGCCGTACGGTTTTGTTGTTCTCGGGTTTGTTCTGACGTCATGGAGTAGAAGATTGGCGTGACGCCAATGGGGTTAACCAAGGCGATCAGCCCCATAAAGAACTGGAGATAGATAGCTAATTCCATATTTTATCCTAAGTTTAATCATTTTCGGCCATTATAATGGATAGCTTAATAGAGATAAATAAGCCAAATGCAAAAAAGTGCGATGAAATTCACCGCACTTTCCTAATTATATTCAGATGATAGACAGATGATTACATCATACCGCCCATGCCACCCATACCGCCCATACCGGCAGCTGGATCTAATTTATCGTCTTTCGGTAACTCAGTGACCATACATTCAGTCGTGATCATCAAGCCTGCCACTGAAGCGGCAAATTGTAATGCAGAACGAGTGACTTTGGTTGGGTCTAAGATACCCATTTCGATCATATCGCCGTATTCTTCCGTACCAGCATTATAACCGAAGTTACCAGAACCGGCTTTCACCGCACTGGCCACCACAGACCCCTCTTCACCTGCATTTTCTACGATTTGACGTAATGGGGATTCTAAAGCACGTAAGGCTAATTTGATACCCACATTTTGCTCTTCGTTATCGCCAGTTAAGGTTTCAGCCACTTTCGCTGCTGCACGGACTAAGGCCACGCCACCACCGGCAACGATACCTTCTTCCACCGCTGCACGAGTGGCATGTAACGCATCTTCCACACGGTCTTTCTTCTCTTTCATTTCCACTTCAGTGGCTGCACCGACTTTAATTACGGCCACACCGCCAGCGAGTTTCGCTACACGTTCTTGTAATTTTTCTTTGTCGTAGTCAGACGTGGATTCTTCGATTTGTTGACGAATTTGGGTTACACGACCTTTAATCTGAGCCTCGTCACCGATACCGTCAATAATCGTGGTGTTGTCTTTGTTGATCACCACACGTTTGGCTTGACCTAAATCTTCCAAGGTCGCTTTTTCTAATTCCATACCGATTTCTTCAGAAATCACGGTACCGGCTGTTAAAATCGCAATGTCTTGTAACATAGCTTTACGACGATCACCAAAGCCTGGGGCTTTTACCGCAGCGACTTTTACGATACCACGCATAGTATTGACGACTAAAGTGGCTAAGGCTTCACCCTCAACATCTTCGGCAATGATTAATAATGGTTTACCGGCTTTTGCTACGCCCTCTAACACGGGTAACAATTCACGAATATTAGCGATTTTTTTATCCACTAATAAAATATATGGATTGTCTAATTCAACCGTTGCCGTTTCTGGTTTATTGATGAAATAAGGGGATAAATAACCACGGTCGAATTGCATACCCTCAACCACGGCTAATTCATCTTCCAAACCTGTGCCGTCTTCAACGGTAATCACGCCCTCTTTGCCGACTTTTTCCATAGCTTGAGCGATTAATTGACCGACCACACTGTCGCTGTTGGCAGAAATGGTGCCCACTTGTTCAATTTCTTTCGAGGTTTCACATGGTTTAGACAAGGCTTTTAATTCCGTGACCACGGCAGCCACGGCTTTGTCAATCCCACGTTTTAAATCCATTGGATTCATACCAGCAGCCACGGCTTTTAAGCCCTCATTCACGATAGCTTGAGCTAAAACAGTTGCGGTTGTGGTACCATCACCTGCGGCATCATTGGCTTTAGAGGCAACCTCTTTCACCATTTGTGCACCCATATTTTCAAATTTATCGGCTAATTCAATTTCACGTGCCACAGACACACCGTCTTTGGTAATCGCAGGTGCGCCAAAGGCTTTATCTAAAATCACATTACGACCTTTCGGGCCTAAAGTCACTTTCACGGCGTCCGCAAGCACATTTACGCCGGCTAACATTTTTACACGAGCATCATTGCCAAATTTTACATCTTTTGCTGCCATTTTCTTATTCCTTCTCTATTATTCTACGATTGCTAAAATATCATTTTCAGAAACGATTAACACTTCTTCGCCGTCAATTTTTTCGGCTTTCACGCCGTATCCCTCATTGAAAATCACGGTGTCACCCACTTTCACATCTAACGGTTGCACGGTGCCGTTTTCTAAGATACGGCCTTTGCCTACCGCAAGCACTTTTGCTCGAGTGGATTTAGTTGCCGCCGTGCCGGTTAACACGATACCACCAGCGGATTTGGTTTCTACTTCTTCACGTTTGATAATTACACGATCGTGTAAAGGACGAATTGCCATTTGAATTTCTCCTAAATTAGATTTATTAAAAAAGTATCAATAATATGGGGCGAGAATTTAGGCTTTCAAGAGGAAAAATAAATTTTTTTGCAAAATGTAGGCATAAAAATAGGGCAAATCACTTTCGCCCTATTTTTGAAATTTGCGGATGTTGGCTTTCTAGCCCATACCATATTGTTTTAATTTTTTACGTAAGGTACCACGGTTAATGCCTAACATAATGGCGGCACGGGTTTGGTTGCCACGGGTATGTTGCATAATGATGTCTAGCAAAGGGAGTTCCACTTCAGCTAACACAAGCTCATAAAGATCATTGACATCTTGACCGTCTAATTGAATTAGATAATTTTTAATTGAACGTTTTACTGAATCACGTAAAGGTTTATTCACCGCTTGTGATTGTGCATTTAATTCTGGCACGATAAATTTTGTCGAAATTGTGGTTTGTTCAGTCATTTGAATTTCCATTCTTATTAATAAAATTAAAAAAATCTTCCAATGCAACTAACTGCTCAGTAGCGTTGCTAATGGCATTAAAAGTCCGTTTAAAATCGGAATCGGGTTGAATTCCTTGTAAATACCAGCCAACATGCTTGCGAGCAATTCGATAGCCTTTTTCAGGGCCATAGAACTGATGTAATTCTTCAATATGACGTAAAATTACACCGCACTTTTCTGTTAAACTGGGGGCGACTATATTGGTTGAATTGATTTCAGCTAGTTCTCCTAAAGATTGAAATATCCAAGGATTACCTAAAGCCCCACGCCCAATCATAATTCCATCTGCACCTGTATAATCAAGCACAAATTTTGCTTTCTCTACCGAGATAATATCGCCATTAGCTATTATGGGAATTGAAACCGCTTGCTTAACTGCTTTAATATTTTGATATTCTGCATCCCCTTCAAATAAGCATTCACGAGTACGTCCATGAATGGTTAATGCCGTAATACCACATTGTTCCGCAATTTGAGCGATTTCTACGCAATTTATATGTTGCCGATCCCAGCCAGTACGAATTTTTAACGTGACAGGCACGTTGACAGCATTGACCACCGATTCAAGTATTTCTGCCACTAAATCGGGAAATTGAAGTAAGGCAGAACCTGCTAACTTCTTATTCACCTTTTTAGCTGGGCACCCCATATTAATATCAATTATTTGGGCACCATATTGCACATTAACTTGAGCCGCTTGTGCCATTTCCTGCGGATCTGCACCCGCAATTTGAACAGCATTAATGCCAGCGTCTTGGTGATGAGCCAGACGTAATTTCGATTTTTCTGTATGCCATACTTGCGGATTAGTGGACATCATCTCCGAAAACGTCAGTCCAGCACCATAGTGCGAACAGAGTTTACGAAATGGCTGATCCGTAATGCCTGCCATTGGAGCTAATAAAATGCGATTTTTTAATTGATATTGACCAATTCGCACTTTATATTCTCCAACACTTAGTTAACTCAGAAAAAATTAAGCCGAATATTGATTAAATATTCGGCATTAATAACCGACAAGGTTGGCTATGATACGCAAAAATTTGTCATTTGAAAAGCATAATTTTTAAACAAGTAACAGAAAAAGTGTGGTTTTTCTAGTTGACATAGTTAAATTAGGCTAATTTTCCTGTAATTCTGCACCATTCTTCTTGTTCAGCCACTGGTTCAAGGATAAATTTTTGTTGATAAGTCTCACAAACCGATGCTGCTTGTGTCGCTAAAATACCCGATAAGCCCAAATCGCCATGTGGTTTGACTAACTGGCTAATCACTGGATAAAGCTCTTTGAGTGGGCCGGCTAAAATATTGGCAACCACCACATCCGCTTTTAAATCCGCTGGTTTGTCGTCTGATAAAAATAATTGCAAGCGATCTGCCACGCCATTGTTCTCAGCATTATTGCGACTGGCTAAAATGGCTTGTGGATCAATATCAATGCCAATCGCCGATTTTGCCCCGAGTTTTAATGCCGCAATGGCCAAAATCCCCGAGCCACAACCAAAATCAATTACGGTTTTACCGTTTAAATCCAAGCTATCTAACCATTCCAAACACAATGCCGTGGTCGGATGTGTACCTGTACCAAAGGCAAGACCGGGGTCAAGCATGACATTCACTGCATTTTCATCAGGCACGTCACGCCAACTTGGGCAAATCCATAAACGTTTGCCAAATTGCATTGGGTGGAAATTATCCATCCATTCCCGCTCCCAATCTTTATCCTCAATTTGCTCAATTTTATAGGCAAAATCGGGTGCTAACAGTTGGCTGTTGCGAAGTGCGGTTAAAATTAACGCCATTTCTGTTTCCGCATCAAATAACGCCATCACATCCGTATTGCCCCAAAGGCGAGTTTCCCCTGGGAGCGGTTCAAAAATCGGCGTATCTTGACTGTCCATAAACGTCACCGACACTGAACCGATTTCTTCTAAAAAATCACTGATTTTTTCTGCTTTTTCGCAGGTACTGTTTAAGCGAAGTTGTACCCAAGCCATAGTTTTTTCCTTTTTATTGTTATATTCTTACTGAACCACCAACAATCCAATCGCCCCTTTATCCGCCTGCACTAAATCCCCTGAACCAAAAATAAACGGATGGGTATTGGCAGACAAATTATCAAATTTCACCAAAATACTGGCTTTGTTTTCGATCCACAAGGTGTCTTTCCAGACCAATTCATTTTCGGGAGTGTGGTTATCATTTTGGCTTTCCACCACAAATCTTGCCCCTTGAATGCGGAAACTGACCGGGGAAGAAACGCTGATTTGCCAACGTTCAACGGTGCCTTGTTTGGCACTCACATCAATACGACGGGGGTCAAAGCGTTTTTGGTTAATCATGGCGTTGATATTGTCTAAATGAAATTGGCGTTCTTGCACGATTTCCGTTGGCAAGCTGGCAATTTGGCTAAATTGATAGCGTGGCTTATTGGTAAACGCTGCGAGTAACCCTTCGGGACGCAGTTCTAATATATGGTTATCCGCCAATTCGCCGTCGCTATCAAAGAATAAGCCGATTTTATCAAGTACCCCTCGTTTTTTGCCGGTAATTAAGCTGACATTGCCGCCCTCGTTTAAATCCACTAGGATTTCAAGGCGTTCCCCCGAACCGAGCATGACGGATTTTACCGTTTTCGGTTCAGGCAAAAAGCCCTGATCTTGGGCGATAATCAGAAAATCCCGTTCATCATCAAATCGCAATTCATAAGCACGAGAAAGCGAGGCATTCAGCAAACGTAACCGCACCCAACCCCGAGCCACGCTCAAATAAGGCGATTGTTGACCGTTCACAAATAAGCGTTCGCCCAGAAAGTGCGGTTCATTTTGTTGAAATAATTGCGAGCCACTGCTGTTTAGGCTTAAATCTTGTAAAATCAAGGGAATATCATTGACACCATAGTTATTGGGTAGCGACGATTTTTTGCTTTCGTCATCTTCCACAATCCACATGCCCACCAGCCCACGATAATTTTGATAAGCCGAACTGGCGAGGGAACAAGATTGGTAATAACATAGCCCAGCGGACTGCGTAACCGGCACAATCGGTGCCCAACTTTCACCGGGTTTTAAACTATGCCCAATGCCCCCGAGAAATTCGCTGTTCACTTGCAAACCCTGAATATTCATGGCCACCAGTTGTGGCAGATTATTGCGATAGTTGAGTTTCACAAAATCCCCTTGACGCACTTTCACCGTCGGGCCGAGATATTGCCCATTAAAGCCCCAGACTTCCACTAAATTATTTTCCAATAATTTCACTTGGGTGCTTTCTAAGCCTAAAAACAGCGGTTTACCTCGACGGAGTTCAATCAAAGGCGGAATCACCAACGGTTGATTCACCGCCGCCCACAAAGCTGTCGGCAAGGTGGCTAAAGCGGTGGCAAGGGCGGTTTTTTTAAACAACTGACGGCGAGCATAATCCATGGTGACATCCTTTATGATTGAGCAATTTCCGCATCTAATTCAGCGATACGCTGTTGCATGAGTTGATGGCAATGGTTGGCAAATTCACGCACATTGTCTTTATTAAATTGGCGACTGTCAATGGGTGGTAGAATTTCACAAATCACTTTGCCATTATGCAAGCGATTTAACTCAATTTTGCCTTGTGTGGTCGAACACACCACTGGCACAATCGGCACGCCCGCCGCAATCGCCGCATGAAATGCCCCCGTTTTAAATGGCAATAAACCACGCCCACGACTGCGAGTACCCTCGGGGAACATCCACACCGACAGATTATCTTGATTGATACGTTGTGCCACTTGTCCCATGGTGTTATGGGCTTTATTTTTATTATCACGATCTAACAGAATGTTGCCCGTTGCCCAGTAAACCAAACCAAAAAAGGGGATCCAGATGAGGCTTTTTTTGCCGATACTCACGGTGCGAGGTTGCACCATATAAGACACTGTGACCATGTCGTAGTTATTTTGGTGATTGGCAATATAGACGCAAGGGCCAATGTTGGCGGATTCGGGGGAATAACGGTGTTCAACGGTTAAGCCGAAGAGGGGATATAAGCGGCCAAACCAACGAGCGACGACACTCACGTTATTTGGATTTTTGAAACGAATGAGTGAGTAGATAGTGCCACAAATACAGATAATTAGGCAGAATAGAACGACAATAATAATTCTGGCGAGTTTTAGCATGTTGTTGTTTTCCTGTTTGGTTTTTTGGGGATTATAACAGGTTTTTATTGTTTTTTTAATATCGGTTTTCGCCGATGGCGACTTACTTTTTCTTTGCTTTTGCAAAGAAAAAGTAAGCAAAAAGAAAGCACACCCCGACTTTGCCTTGTTTACTGAAAAAGGGTTAATTTGCTTAACGGAAAATGGCTGAACTCGCTACGCTCAGACAGACGCCATTTCCCTACAAATTAACCCTTTTTCAGGCGGCAAACACGTGGCCCCAGTGGGGATGCGGGGTGTTAAAGTGCGGTGTTTTTTATTGATTTTTTAGAACGAATGGTTTTATCTTAATTGAAAATATTCTATGCAGATTGTATTGCACTGGAATAAAAACTGTTGTAATTTTGTTAAAAATCATCATAAAAAGGAAAAAATTATGTCAGAACTTCATTTTGAAACCCTACAGTTACACGCAGGACAAGAGGTCGATAGTAGCAGTAAATCTCGAGCTGTACCAATTTATCAAACCACATCTTACGTATTTGATGATGCACAAGAGGCGGAAGATTTATTTGCTTTGCGTAAGCTAGGCAATATCTATACCCGCATTACTAATCCCACTGTGGCAGTGTTTGAGAACCGTATTGCAGCACTGGAGAAAGGCGTTGGAGCGTTGGCTACGGCATCAGGCATGGCAGCGATTACTTATGCGATTTTAGCTTTAGCCCATGCGGGTGATCATGTGGTAGCAGCAAGTACCATTTATGGCGGAACCTTTAATTTATTAAAAGAAACCTTGCCACGTTATGGCATCACAACGACCTTTGTCAATGTAGAAGATCTCACAGAAGTGGAAAATGCGATTCAAGAGAATACCAAATTGGTATTGATTGAAACCCTAGGCAATCCGTTAATTAATATTCCAGACCTTGAAAAAGTAGCGGATATTGCACATCGTCATCGTATTCCGTTGGTGTGTGATAATACGTTTGCCACCCCTTATTTGATTAATGTGTTCTCACACGGCGTGGATATTGCCATTCATTCTGCCACTAAATTTATTGGTGGACATGGTACCACCATTGGCGGTGTGATCGTGGATTCGGGCAAATTTGATTGGGTAGCATCAGGCAAATTCCCACAATTTGTGGATGAAGATCCGAGTTATCATAATATTAGCTATACTCGAGATATTGGGGCAGCTGCTTTTATTGTGGCGGTACGAGTGCAGTTATTGCGTGATACAGGGGCAGCCCTTTCACCATTTAATGCGTTTTTATTATTACAGGGTTTAGAAACCCTGTCATTACGAGTGGAACGCCACATTGAGAATACACAAAAAATTGTGGATTTTTTGAGCCATCATCCGAAAGTGGAAAAAGTCAATTATCCAAGTTTGCCAAACAGTCCATATTATGCCTTAGCACAAAAATACTTGCCAAAAGGTACAGGGTCGATTTTTACTTTCCACGTCAAAGGTGGAGCCAAAGAAGCCCGTCAGATGATTGATAAATTAGAAATTTTCTCAAATTTAGCCAATGTGGCTGATGCAAAATCTTTAGTGGTTCACCCTGCGACCACCACGCACGGTCAATTAACCGAAAGTGAATTGTTAGCTTGTGGTGTCACCCCAAATCAAATTCGTTTATCGATTGGATTAGAAAATGTGAATGATTTGATTGCGGATTTAACTGTGGCGTTGGAGAGTATTTAACTTTATACACAAACAAGAGTGCGGTGAAAATTGTGAGAGATTTTCACCGCATAATTTAGTGTGATACCACATCATTTTTACTCAATTAGCCATTATTAGTCATGATTTGTCTAATTAGACAAAGTGATGTACAACGATGGCTAATTTTATAATGGATTGCCATGCCTATGCGTGAATCCGTTTTTTCGCATCTTCAATCGCCTCCGCCACTCGCAACGGCGACACCCCACCCTTGGCATTACGTTTATCCAAACAGGATTGCAATGATAAAATAGGGTAAACATCTTCGCCAATGACATCACTAAATTGACGAAATTCTTGCACGGTTAAATCTTCTAAGCCTTTTTGAACTTGAATTGCATAAACCACGGTTTCACCCACAATATGATGTGAATCACGGAACGGCACGCCTTTTGCGACTAAGTAATCAGCGAGTTCGGTCGCATTAGAGTAGCCTTTGAGTGCAGCCTCTCGAGTACGGTTGACATTAACTTTGATGTCCTCTAATACAAATGCAGCCATGGTTAAGCAATCGTGCCAGGTGTCTAAGGCGTCAAAAATGCCCTCTTTATCTTCCTGCATGTCTTTGTTGTAGGCCAATGGCAAGCCTTTGACGGTGGTGAGCATACCCATAAGTGAACCGATCACACGCCCAGTTTTACCTCGAATCAATTCGCACGCATCGGGGTTTTTCTTTTGTGGCATGAGTGATGAACCTGATGTGACTCGATCAGATAATTCCACAAAATCTGCTTCGCCACTGTTGAAAATAATCATATCTTCAGCGAAACGAGAAAGGTGTGCCATGCTTAATGACGCAGTGGAAAGCAATTCAATAATATGATCACGGTCAGAAACACTGTCTAAGCTGTTGCGAGTGGCGAAGTCAAAACCAAGATCTTGTGCTAATTGTTCACGGTCGATAGGATAGGCTGTACCTGCTAATGCCCCACTGCCGAGTGGGCAAGTATTCATACGGCGATAGGCATCTGCTAAACGGCTATAATCTCGTTCTAACATTTCTACATACGCCATACACCAGTGAGCAAAGCTGATGGGTTGGGCACGTTGTAAATGGGTATAACCAGGCATCACGGCGTGTTGATTATTTTCTGCGGTTGCTACTAATTTGGCTTGTAGTTCACGTACGCTGTATTGCAATTCCGTGACTTGCTGTTTGCACCACATTTTTATATCAAGGGCGACCTGATCGTTACGGCTACGTCCTGTGTGTAGTTTTTTACCTAAATTGCCGACTTTATCGATGAGCTTACTTTCTACCCAACTATGAATATCTTCCGCATCATCTTGCAAAATCGCCAGCGGATTTGACCGCACTTCAATTAACAACTGATTTAACGCTTGTTCCAGTTGAGCCTGTTCATCTGTGGTGAGAACACCGACACTCACTAATGCCTTTGACCACCCCACTGAACCCTCAATATCTTGTTCAGCTAAACGATAGTCAAAACGTAGTGAATCATTAAAATCTTTAAAACGTTTATCTGCCGCTTGGGTAAAGCGACCGCCCCATAATGCCATATTTTTTCCTTTTTTAGTGTAGGTTTAGGGATAAATTCTTGTACCAATAATTTCACCACGTAAAAGTGCGGTGAGTTTTTCAGGATATTTCCAATTCGCAATATCTACGCCACGTTGTAATAATTGTGCCGCATCGAGTGCCGCTTTTACTTTCACAATCATGCCGTCAGTAATCACTTTTTCCGCAATAAGTTGCTCAATTTGCACCGCAGTTAGCTCGGCAATACGTTGCTTATTGCCGTCCAGTACGCCGTCAACATCAGACAACATCACCAAATCCGCATCAATCAACGCTGCAATAGCGGTGGCAGCTTGATCGGCGTTGACATTCATTAAACGCCCTTGATCATCAACAGCAATAGAGCTAATAATCGGTAAAAATTTGCTGGTTAATAATTGCTCTAACAGCGTAGCGTTTTGTGCTTGTACATTGGCGACATGACCTAATTCAGGATCAAATTGCATCGCACTGGTCAAATTGCCGTCAGCAAGACTTAATCCGACAGGATTTAACTGAAATTTTATGGCTTGTGCTAACAGTTTTTTATTGGCAATGCCAGCCAACGCTCCCACGATAATGTCAATTTGATCGCTTGGGGTTACTCGTAAACCATTTTTCTTTTGCACCGGTAAGCCTAGTTTTTTCATTAAATCATCAACTACGCAACCGCCACCATGAACGATAACTAAAGGGCGAGTAGCCTGTTGTAGATAATCTGCTAAGGCTAGGAATAAATTTTCCATGGCAGCAGGGGTATCTAATAACACACCGCCTAATTTAATCACTAAAGGTCTAATCATTGCGATAAATCCTTAAAATAAACCGAGCGTTTCATTATAACCGAAACGAATATTGGCACATTGTACCGCTTGTGAGGCAGCCCCTTTCAGTAAATTATCTTCCGCCCCGATAATCACAATATGCCCGTTATGGGTGGCAAAACCAATATCACAATAAGGGGTAAATTCCACCGCTTTAATGCTTGGTAAACCTTGCTCATACACTCGCACGAGCGGGCAATTAGCGTAATATTGTTGATAAGCGGATCTGATTTGCTCGTCGGTGACGCCCTCTTTTAATTTGGCCGTAATGGTGGCTAAAATACCTCGTTTAAAATTGCCTAAGTGCGGTGTAAAAATGACTTCGGTGCCTAAATGGGTAGCAATTTCAGGTTGATGACGGTGGGTAAAGACACCATAAGCGTTCAGGCTCACTTCGCAGAAACTGCTAGTAATGGCTGGCCGACGACCGGCACCGCTCACGCCACTGACCGCATTAATCACCGGTAATTGATTGAGATCTAATAAATTATTTTCAATTAATGGTTTTATACTTAATTGTGACACCGTTGGATAACAACCGGCTACCGCAATTAAATCGGTTTGTTGAATCTGCTTACTGTTCCATTCGGCAAGGCCATATACCGCAAAATTGAGAAGTTCAGGATATTGATGTTCAAAACCATAATATTGGGTGTAAAATTCTGCATTATTGACACGGAAAGCCCCCGACAAATCGAATACTTGGCAATCTTGTTGTAAAAAAATCGGAGCAAGGTTATGGCTAACTTCATGTGCAGTGGCGAGAAAGACAATATCGGCATCATTTGCCAATAAGGATAAATCTTCAGGCAAGGGATGCAAAGGCAGATCACAGAATGTACGTAATTGCGGATACAGATCAGAAATGCGTTTGTTGGCATCTACACTTTGCTGTGAAACATAAAGTCCTGCTAGCTCAAAATGCGGATGACGAGTGAGAATTTGAGCAAGCTCTGCACCAGTATAGCCACTGGCTCCGACAATAATGGCTTTTTGTGTCATAATGTAATCCTGTTTTTGTTATAGTGATTATTTATGCTATTATTCTGCATAAATATTTAAAAAGCAACTGTTATTAGGCAAATTAAATGAAAAAACATCTCTCTTTTATCCAAATGTATCAACAACTGATTGCCATACCGACCATTAGCAGTATTGAAAAAAAAGCCGATCAATCGAACCGCACTTTAATTGAATTGTTAGCGAATTGGCTAAAAGATCTTGGTTTTCAGACGGAAATTCTACCTGTGGCGGGCAGTAATGACAAATATAATTTACTGGCAACCTATGGTGAGGGCGAAGGCGGTTTATTATTGGCAGGGCACACGGACACCGTGCCATTTGATGAGGGGCGTTGGACGTTTGATCCCTTCAAATTAACGGAAAAAGATGGCAAATTTTACGGCTTAGGCACGGCGGATATGAAAGGCTTTTTTGCTTTTGTGTTGGATGCTATTCAGCAGATTGATTTAACCCAATTAACCAAACCTTTACGTATTCTTGCCACCGCTGACGAAGAAACCAGCATGTTGGGGACAAGAACCTTTATTCAACACAGCCACATTCGCCCCGATTGTGCCGTGATTGGTGAGCCGACGTCATTACGCCCTGTGCGTGCCCACAAAGGGCATATTGGCAAAGGCTTGCAAATTATTGGCAAGTCGGGCCATTCTAGCGATCCCGAAAAAGGTGTGAATGCCATTGAAATTATGCACCAAGCCACAGGTTATTTAATGCAAATGCGAAATGAGCTGAAAGAAAAATATCATCATGCGGATTTTGCTATTCCTTATCCTACTATGAATTTTGGTTCCATTCATGGCGGAGATGCGGTGAATCGCATTTGTGCTTGTTGTGAATTGCAATTTGATATTCGTCCCTTGCCTGCTATGCAGTTAGAGGATTTGGAAAGCATGTTGCGAGAAAAATTGGCTCCGCTATTTGAACAATATGGTGATCTTCTCACCTTGCGAAATTTGCATGAGCCGATACCGGGTTATGAATGTGAGCATTCTGCACAAGTCGTGCAAGTGGTGGAAAAATTGTTGAGAGAAAAATGTGAAGTGGTAAACTACTGCACCGAGGCACCCTTTATTCAACAACTTTGTCCGACGCTTGTGTTAGGGCCAGGTTCCATTGAACAAGCCCATCAGCCGGATGAATTTTTATCGGCAGAATTTATTAAACCAACACAACAACTGTTGACGAAGTTGATTAATCATTTCTGTTAAGGATTGTATTAGAAATAATTTAATTGAAAAGCATTAATTTTAGATATAATATAACAATAGTATTTATTTGTTAAATGTAACTAAAAATATTATTGTGATCTTTGAAATAATTGGTTACTTTTTCTATGCAACCACATTGCAAGAATTTACTGACTCTTAAAATTTAACTTGGAAGGAAGTTTCTATGTCAAACACACAAGCGATTGCTAACGTATTTAAACTTATCGAAGAAAACAATATCAAATTTGTTCTTCTTCGCTTTACTAACATCAAAGGCAAAGAACACGGCGTATCATTACCTGCCAGTGCCATTGATGACGATTTCTTTGAAGAGGGCAAAATGTTCGACGGATCTTCCGTTGAGGGCTGGCGAGCGATTAATAAAGCCGATATGCTATTAATGCCAATTCCAGAAAGTGCCGTAGTGGATCCCTTTGCACAAATCCCAACCCTATCAATTCGTTGTAGTATCTATGATCCGAACACCATGCAAAGCTATGATCGTGACCCACGTTCTATTGCCTTGCGTGCCGAACAATATATGCGTTCAACCGGTGTCGCAGATAATGTGATGTTTGGGCCAGAACCAGAATTCTTTTTATTTGATGATGTGCGTTTTTCTACGGAGCCAAATAAAGTATCTTACGCCATTGATGACGAAGAGGCCATGTGGAACACCAACCGCAAATACAAAGAACAAGGCAACAATGCTTATCGTCCATTGAAAAAAGGCGGTTACTGTGCAGTTGCTCCGATTGATAGCGGACATGATATTCGTTCTGAAATGTGTTTATTGTTAGAAGAAATGGGCTTAGTGATTGAAGCTCATCACCATGAAGTAGCGACCGCAGGTCAAAATGAAATTGCGACAAAATTCAATAGCTTAACTTTGAAAGCGGACGAAACTCAAATCTACAAATATATCGTGCAAAACGTGGCATTAGAACACGGCAAAACCGCTTGCTTTATGCCAAAACCGTTTGCCGGTGACAATGGTTCAGGTATGCACTGTAATATGTCATTAAGTAAAGACGGTAAAAATATCTTTATGGGTGACAAATATGCGGGCTTGTCTGAAACAGCGTTATATTATATCGGTGGTATTATCAAACACGCTAAAGCCTTAAATGCCTTTACTAACCCAAGTACAAACTCATACAAACGTTTAGTGCCAGGGTTTGAAGCTCCCGTATTATTAGCTTACTCGGCCAGCAACCGTTCTGCATCTATCCGTATTCCTGCGGTGACCAGTCCGAAAGCAACCCGTGTCGAGGCTCGTTTCCCTGATCCAATCGCAAATCCGTATTTATGTTTTGCAGCTTTGTTAATGGCGGGCTTAGACGGCGTGGTAAACAAAATTCACCCAGGTGATGCCATGGACAAAAACCTTTACGACTTGCCACCAGAAGAATTAAAAGAAATTCCAGCGGTGTCAAGCTCATTAGAGGAGGCTCTTGATAATCTTGCAAAAGATTATGAATTCTTAACTCAAGGTGGCGTATTCACTAAAGACTTTATCGAAACCTATATCGGTATGAAACGTAAAGAAGTGGAACGTTTGAACATGACCCCACACCCAGTGGAATTTGAAATGTATTATGCTTAATATTTGATTAAGTGGGAAAAACAGGATTAGAGATAATCCTGTTTTTTTATGTTGTCATACTGACGAAAAAAAGTGCGGTGAAAAATATTTGATATTTTTTCACCGCACTTTGGATCTAACGATTTAAATTACACATCCAAATATTCCATTATCCCCTCTGCGGCACGGCGTCCCTCGGCAATGGCGGTTACCACTAAGTCCGATCCTCGGGTAATGTCGCCACCGGCGAAGATTTTTGGGTTAGCGGTTTGTTGGGTGAGTTCGCCGTTGGCTTTAATACGGCCACGTTGATCCACTTCCACACCCACCGTATCAAGCCATGGCATGGCATGGGGTGCGAAACCGAATGCCACAACCACCGCATCACATGCCACCACTTCTTCACTGTTTGGAATGACTTCCGCACGGCGACGGCCGTTGTTGTCAGGTTCGCCCATTTGGGTGCGGACAATTTTAATGCCAGTCACTTTGCCAGAGGCGTCGGTTTGAATCTCAAGCGGTTCGGCTTCAATTTCTACCGGTTGAGCGTTAAATTCAAAATCGACACCCTCTTCTTTCGCGTTATGATATTCTTTTTTCGAACCAGGCATATTGGCAGCGTCACGGCGATAAACACAGGTGACTTCCACCGCACCTTGTCGAACCGAAGTACGCACGCAGTCCATAGCAGTATCACCGCCACCCAGTACCACCACACGTTTACCTTGCATATTCACAAAATCAGGGGCATCAAAGCCGAGTAAATGTTGCGTATTGCCGATTAGAAATGGTAAGGCAGAATAAACGCCAGTGGCATTTTCATTGGGAATATCTGCTTTCATGCCTTGATAGGTACCGACACCTAAGAATACTGCATCATACTGTGCGACCAGTTCGTCTAGTGTGATATCTTTGCCAATTTCTACTCCTAAGTGGAATTTTACGCCTAATTCGGTAAATAGCTCACGGCGGCGTGTCATTACGCTTTTTTCCAGTTTAAATGCTGGAATACCAAAGGTGAGCAAGCCCCCAATTTCTGGCTGGCGTTCGTAAATACTGACTTCTACACCGTTACGAAGTAATACATCGGCACAACCTAAGCCAGCAGGTCCAGCACCGATAATAGCCACTTTTTTACCCGTTGGAACGGCATTAATAGTTGGTTTCCAGCCCATTGCAAAGGCCTTTTCAGTGATATATTTTTCCACATTACCAATGGTGACAGCGCCAAATCCGTCATTTAAGGTACATGACCCCTCGCATAAGCGATCTTGTGGACAAACGCGACCACAGACTTCTGGCAAACTGTTGGTGGAATGGGCTAATTCTGCCGCTTCAATAATGCGTCCCTCATGGGCTAAACGTAGCCAGTTCGGGATATTATTATGTAACGGACATTTGTTTTGACAATAAGGATTGCCACACTCCAAACAGCGATCCGCTTGAGATTGTGCCTGTGTATCGCTAAATACATTGTAAATTTCCACAAACTCGGTTTTTCTTACGTTAAGTGGAATTTTCGGTGGATCCACACGTTGCAAGTCGATAAATTGATAGACGTTTCCACGACCCATAGTTTATTCCTTCAAATCTTTAAAAACTTTTTCTTTTTCCACCGCACTTTGGTTTAAATAAAGTGCGGTGAAAATCCCACAAATTTTTATTACTGAGCTAACGCACCTAATTCATTCACGGTACGGCGTTTATGCCCTAATAACCCATTGACATCATTGGCTTTTGGTTTAATTAACACAAATTGCGAAACATATTGTTCCCAGTTAGCCAAAATACGTTCACCGATACCACTATGGGTTAATTCCACATGGCGAGAAATTAAGCCACGTAAATGCTCTTGATGGGTTGGTAAATCCACAATACTTAAACCCTCTACTAATTCAGGGTTAAGCCGTTGTTTAAAACCGCCATCTGTATCAAGCACATAAGCGAATCCACCCGTCATGCCAGCACCAAAGTTAATCCCCGTTTTGCCTAACACGGTGACGATACCGCCAGTCATATATTCACAACCGTTATCGCCGATACCCTCAACCACTGCAGATGCACCAGAGTTACGCACCGCAAAACGTTCGCCAGCACGTCCTGATGCAAATAATTCACCGCCAGTGGCACCATATAAACAAGTGTTGCCCGCAATGGTGGCATCTTCCGCCTTGAATGAAACACCGGCGTGCGGTTTGATCACAATACGACCACCAGCCATACCTTTACCCACGTAGTCGTTAGTATCACCTGTTAAGGTCAAATTTACACCACCTGCCAGCCATACCCCTAAACTTTGTCCAGCGGTACCAGTTAAATTAATATTGAATTCTTGCAATGGATTACCACGATTGCCGTAACGTGCTGCCAAAATACCAGAAAGCGTTGCACCAATAGAACGATCCACGTTGGTTATATCAAAGTTCATTTCGGTACTCAAACCACTTTCAAGGGCATCTTGTGCTTGTTCAATAATGGCTTTGTTTAACAAGCCTTTATCAAACGGTGGATTATGTTGTGTACAATATCTTGCACTGCCATCTGGTACTTTTGGCGAGTAAAGCAGTTTACTTAAATCTAAACCACGTTGTTTGCTCGTCTTGCTGTTAATGATTTCTAACAAATCAGTGCGACCGATTAAGTCGGTGAGTTTTTCTACGCCTAATTGGGCTAAAATCTCACGCACATCTTGTGCAATAAATTTAAAGTAATTCATGGCTTTTTCTGGCAAGCCAGTATAATGTTTACTGCGTAAGGTTTCGTCTTGGGTCGCAATACCTGTGGCACAGTTATTTAAGTGACAAATACGCAAGTATTTACAACCTAATGCCACCATTGGACCTGTACCGAAACCAAAACTTTCTGCCCCTAAAATGGCGGCTTTGACAATATCTAAACCAGTTTTTAAACCACCATCCACTTGCAACCGCACTTTATGACGCAAATTATTTTCCACTAACGCCTGTTGTGCTTCGGCTAAACCCAATTCCCACGGTGAACCTGCGTATTTCACGCTGGATAATGGACTTGCCCCAGTACCGCCGTCATAACCTGCAATGGTGATCAGATCGGCATAGGCTTTAGCAACGCCAGTAGCGATTGTTCCCACGCCAGGGAGCGACACCAATTTCACTGAAATCAAGGCTTTCGGGTTGATTTGTTTGAGGTCGAAAATTAATTGAGCCAAATCTTCAATGGAATAAATATCATGGTGTGGTGGTGGTGAAATCAAGGTTGACCCTGGTACCGCATAGCGTAATTGTGCAATATAAGGAGTCACTTTATCCCCTGGTAATTGCCCACCCTCACCGGGTTTTGCTCCTTGTGCGACTTTAATTTGAATCACTTCCGCACTCATTAAATAAGCAGGCGTTACCCCAAAGCGACCAGAGGCGACCTGTTTGATTTTAGACACTTTTTCAGTGCCATAGCGTTTCGGATCTTCACCGCCCTCACCTGAATTTGAATAACCGCCTAAACGGTTCATTGCCGTGGCTAAGGCTTCGTGTGCTTCTGGACTTAATGCACCGATAGACATGGCGGCACTGTCAAAGCGTTTATATAGATTTTCCGCTGGTTCAACTTGTGCAACATCAATCGCATTATTGGGATCGGTTTTGAGCTTTAACATATCACGAATGGTCGCCACAGGACGATGATTTACAGCATCACGATAGGCTTTGTATTGCTCATAATCCCCGCTATTGACGGCTTTTTGCAAGTTCATCACCACATCTGGGTTATAGGCGTGATATTCCCCTTGCGGTTTGAATTTCAAAAATCCACCCATATCCAAATCTTGACTTGGTCGCCATGCCCGTTTGCGTAATTGACTAAGTTGCTGGTCAAAATCCGCAAAGCTGGCACCCTCAATTCGACTAGTAATCCTAGGGAAACAAAGATCAGTAATTTCTGAACTCATACCCACTAACTCAAATAATCTGGCACAACGATAAGATGAAATGGTGGAAATCCCCATTTTCGACATAATTTTATACAAGCCTTTATCAATGCCATAACGGAAATTTGCCGTAACTTGACGTAAGGATTTTTTGATTGAACCCGTTTTCACCATTTGCCCCAAGGTTTCATAGGCAAGATACGGATAAATAGCGGTCGCCCCTAAACCAAGTAACACCGCAAAATGATGCGGACTGCGAGCTTCGGCAGTTTCGACTAAAATATTGGTATCACAACGTAAATTGGCAGACACTAATTGATTTTGTAATGCCCCTACTGACAAGGCAGTTGGAATCGGTTGATAGGATTTACTAATATTGCGATCGGATACGATTAATAAAACTGCACCATTTTGCACCGCACTTTTAGCTTCTTTACACAGATTTTCAATGGCTTGTTTTAAGCTCATTTCATCGGGGTTATAGGTTGCGTCTAAAATTTGGTGTTTATAATATTGCTGTGGTAAATCCAAAATTTGTTGCATATCGGAATAGACCAAAATCGGTGATTTAAAACTGACTCGATGGCTCATTCCTTCCGCTTCAAAGAACACGCTCATTTCACGTCCGATACTCGTGTTTAATGACATCACATGCGCTTCACGTAATGGGTCAATCGGTGGGTTTGTTACCTGTGCAAAATATTGACGGAAATAATCAAAAATTACTCGTGGACGTTCAGATAGTACCGCAAATGGCGTATCATCACCCATCGAACCGACCGCTTCTTGCCCGTTCTCACCCAGTACACGAATGATATTCTCAATTTCTTCGTTATCGTATAAGAATTGTTTTTGATACACCAATAACTCTTGCTCGCTTAAGGTTGTCGCACCAATTTGGCTATCATCTACTTGATCAAATGGCACTAAGCGTTTGACGTTTTTATCTAGCCATTGGCGATAAGGATGTCTGGAGCGAACTTCATTATCAATTTCATCGGAATGCACTAAACGCCCTTTTTTGGTATCAATCACTAATAATTGCCCCGGTCCAACCCGTCCTTTTTCTACAACTTCATCAGGTGCATAATCCCAAATACCGATTTCTGATGCGATAGTAATTAAGCGATCTTCGGTGATCACATAACGAGCTGGGCGTAAACCATTACGGTCTAGGTTACAAGCAGCATAACGACCGTCAGACAGCACAATCCCAGCAGGACCGTCCCAAGGTTCCATGTGTATAGAGTTAAAATCATAAAAAGCTCGCAGATTATCGTCCATGTCAGGGTTATGTTGCCACGCAGGCGGTACTAATAAACGCATGGCACGGAATAAATCCATACCGCCACACACAAACAGCTCCAGCATATTATCCAACGAGCTAGAATCCGAGCCACTTTCATTGACGAACGGTGCAGCAGTTTGTAAATCTGGAATTAACGGCGTGCGATATTTATAACCCCTTGCTCTCGCCCAAGCTCGGTTGCCTGAAATGGTATTAATCTCACCATTATGGGCTAAATAGCGGAATGGTTGAGCTAATTTCCAACGGGGTTGGGTATTGGTGGAAAAACGTTGGTGGAATAAACAAATCGCAGATTGCATGCGTAGATCGGCTAAATCTGTATAGAATTTCGGCAAATCTTTCGGCATACACAAACCTTTATAAATCACAGTTTGATTAGAAAAACTACAAATATAAAAATCATCATGGCTGATACGTTTTTCAATACGACGACGAGCCACAAACAAACGGCGTTGCAAGTCTTGATTTCGCCAACCGCTCGGTGCATTAATAAACACTTGTTTGATCGCTGGCATATCTGCAAGAGCGATTGAGCCTAAAACCGATGGATTGGTTGGCACATCACGCCAATAGGCAATGCCTAAGGTTTCTTCGGTCAGTTCTTGATTAATAATCTCAATAAATTCGGCTATCAATTTCTCATCTTGCGGTAAAAAAATCTGACCCACCGCAAAATTTTTAGCTAAGGAAAAGCCATTCTCATCGGCGATATGGCGAAAAAAGGTTTCTGGCATTTGAATAGATAAACCGCAACCATCGCCAGTTTTACCGTCTGATAAAATCGCCCCACGATGTTGCATCCGAGATAAGCCTAAAATGGCATTACGTACGACTTTGTGGCTCTGCACGCCGTCAATATTGGCGATCAGCCCAAAACCGCAGTTTTCACGCACTTCACTGCGATCATATAGCGTTGTCATAAGTTGTCTTCCTGCAAATAGAGTAAAAGTAAAATTGTTTTAGCTAACAAGGTGGGAAAAATAACAGATTTTACACCCGCACTTTGTTATTTCGTTATATAGGTAAAGTCATCTTAGATTGAATAATGGTTTATGTAAATATATCAAACATTATATTTATATAAACGCCGTAATAATTAAATAAAACATAAATAAATGTCGTTCATTTTATATCTTATCTAATTCTAGCTTGGGAATAATTTTATCTATATAATTTAATGATTATTTAAGGCTTATTTTAAACAAAAATAGCCTATTTTGTAATTTATTTAGAAAAAATATAATTTTTGCACTTATTAACTGAATAAAAATAATTTTCATTTAGTTGTGTTGATTTATCTTTTGAGAAGATGAAAAAAAGCATTGCATTTTGAATGGTGTTTTTGCATAGTAGAACCCGAGCTGTTCAAACAGCGATTGCAAACAAACATATTACTCATATTAAAAAAGGAAACATATTATGTCTAACTCAGTATCATCATTAGAAGACTTTCTAGCTTACGTTGCACAGCGTGACGGTCATCAACCTGAATTTTTACAAGCAGTGCGTGAGGTATTTACCTCTATTTGGTCTTTTATTGAAAAAAATCCAAAATACCGTTCACAAGCATTATTAGAACGTTTAGTTGAGCCTGAACGTGCATTCCAATTCCGCGTAGCATGGACAGATGACAAAGGTCAAACCCAAGTCAACCGTGCTTTCCGTGTTCAGTTCAATAGTGCGATTGGTCCATTTAAAGGCGGTATGCGTTTTCACCCATCAGTCAACTTATCTATCCTAAAATTCTTAGGTTTTGAACAAATCTTCAAAAATGCCTTAACAACTTTACCAATGGGCGGGGCGAAAGGCGGTTCCGACTTCGATCCAAAAGGTAAATCTGATGCGGAAGTGATGCGTTTCTGCCAAGCATTAATTGCAGAATTATATCGTCATATTGGTCCAGATACTGACGTGCCAGCAGGCGACATTGGTGTAGGTGGTCGTGAAGTGGGCTATCTTGCAGGGTATATGAAAAAATTATCTAACCAAGCTGCTTGCGTATTCACTGGTCGTGGGCTTTCCTTTGGTGGGAGTTTAATTCGCCCTGAAGCCACAGGTTACGGCTTAGTTTATTTTGCACAAGCCATGTTAGCGGAAAAAGGTCAATCTTTCCAAGGCAAAACCGTTTCAGTTTCAGGTTCAGGTAATGTTGCACAATATGCGATTGAAAAAGCGTTACAACTTGGTGCAAAAGTGGTTACCTGTTCAGATTCATCGGGCTATGTTTATGATAAAGACGGTTTCACCGCAGAAAAATTAGCTGCCTTAATCGAAATTAAAGAAGTGAAACGTGGTCGTGTGAAAGATTATGCGGAACAATTCGGTTTAGAATATCATGCAGGTCAACGTCCTTGGGGAGTAAAAGTCGATATTGCATTGCCTTGTGCAACCCAAAATGAAATTGAATTAGCGGATGCACAAAAACTCATTGCCAATGGCGTACAATTAGTGGCTGAGGGAGCTAATATGCCAACCACCATTGAAGCGACCGATGCGTTCTTAGCGGCGGATGTATTATTTGGACCAGGTAAAGCTGCCAATGCCGGTGGGGTAGCGACATCTGGTTTAGAAATGGCACAAGGTTCACAACGTTTATACTGGAGTCGTGAAGAAGTGGATGCCAAATTACACAGCATTATGTTAGATATTCATGCCAACTGTAAAAAATATGGTTCAGGTGAGGGCAAAAATATTAACTATGTGGTGGGTGCAAACGTGGCTGGTTTCGTTAAAGTCGCTGATGCCATGTTGGCACAAGGTGTCTATTAATTTTTTACTGCTTTGACTAAAATAGAGTAGGGCGAATCAATGGATTCGCCTTATTTTTTGCATTTTTCGATAAAATAAAAAACCCAGCCAAAGCTGGGTTTTTTTAAGCAATTTGCTAATTATTCAGCAACAACGATAACGTTTAATGCTGCGAATACTTCACCGTGAAGTTGGAAACGAACTTCGTGATCGCCAGTGGTACGTAATGGACCTGTGGATAAACGAACTTCTGATTTTTCAATTTTCACGCCGGCTGCTGTTACGGCTTCAGCCACATCACGTGTGGTGATAGAACCGAATAAACGACCGCCGTCACCTGCTTTAGAAACGATAGTCACGCTTTCTAATGCGGTGATTTGTGCTGCACGAGCTTGTGCTTCTGCTAATTCAGCAGCTGCTTTGGCTTCAAATTCAGCACGACGTGCTTCAAAGTGTTCAATGTTAGCGGCGGTTGCCATCACTGCTTTCCCTTGTGGGATTAAGAAGTTACGTGCAAAACCTGATTTAACATTGACTTGATCACCCACTTTACCTAAGTGAGCAATTTTATCTAAAAGAATGACTTGCATTACCCTGTTCTCCTTGATTACTGATGATTGTCAGTGTATGGAAGTAACGCTAAATAGCGTGCGCGTTTGATTGCACGAGCTAGTTGACGTTGATACTTCGCACGAGTACCGGTAATACGGCTTGGGACAATTTTGCCGCTCTCTGTGATATAGTTCTTTAATGTTGCGATATCTTTATAATCGATTTCTACGACATTTTCCGCTGTGAAACGGCAGAACTTACGACGACGGAAATAACGTGCCATTTGGCTACTCTCCTAATCTATAAATTCGATTTGCTCGGCATGCAAAACTAATTGGCTTAAGCCGTTGGCTTGTTTGTGTGAGCTAATAAATCCCACCACCAATAATTTGCTACCGACCGTAATGCTTTGAGTATGTTGCATTAATTGATTGCCACTGATTTGGATTGGCATTTTGCACCATGCTTGACGTGGTAGTCCAGCTTCTTTTTGTTCAGAACGGTGTTCTA
This sequence comes from Lonepinella sp. BR2357, assembly GCF_051851525.1. Classification (NCBI taxonomy): domain Bacteria; kingdom Pseudomonadati; phylum Pseudomonadota; class Gammaproteobacteria; order Pasteurellales; family Pasteurellaceae; genus Lonepinella; species Lonepinella sp. BR2357. The sequence goes on from NZ_JBPDVG010000003.1 coordinate 131,976, forward strand.
AATAAAAGCGGCAATGTTCAATCCCATTTGGGCTTTTTGATCGTTTGGGTAAATCCGCAACGGTGCCGATTAACGATAAACGATTATCAATGTTCAACTTACTCCTCAGCATCCTCAAAATCGTTGGTTTCAACTTCAGCTAAAGCTGGACGACGATCGTCTTTGGCTTTAACCATTGGGGACGCTTCTGTTACGGCGTGCTTAGTACGAATAACTACGTTACGAAGAATAGCGTCGTTGTAACGGAATGTTGTTTCTAGCTCGTCGATGACGTGTTGAGGCGCTTCTACATTCATCAGCACATAATGTGCTTTGTGTAATTTGTTAATTGGGTAAGCCAATTGGCGACGACCCCAATCTTCTAGGCGATGTACTTGACCGCCAGCTTCTGTGACAGAACCTGTGTAGCGTTCAATCATACCTGGTACTTGTTCGCTTTGGTCCGGATGAACCATAAAAACGATTTCGTAGTGACGCATTACTGCTCCTTACGGGTTAATCAGCCTCCGACGGTAAGACCAGTCACCAATCTTGCGGAAGCAAGGAACGAAAATAGGATGTGACTGTAAGGCGAGGATTATACAGAATTGTGGTGCGAATTCAAGTGAATTTGTGGAAAAACACCGCACTTTTGATTTATTTTGCTGAAAAGTGCGGTGTAAATAGGGTTACATTTCTTGCTGTGTATGAAAAAGCACCTCATGACGCATGGCAAGGCTGCGTTTAGCTCGTTTTAAACGATGGATCCGTGCAGTGCGTCGGGTTTGTTCGGTAAAAAATTTTTTCACTTTTTTTAATTGGGGTTTACGTTTGAATGCCATGATTCCTCCTATTCTTGGGGTGGATTTTCATTATTTTGATTTTCTTGTACACGGTGATAGTTCACAATACTGTTCATATAACGGCGGATATTTTCCACATATTGAAAGGCCTCATAACCTCGTGCATAGCCGTATTTTAAGGTGCTGTAATAGCGTTTTTCTGCCAATAGTGGTAGATTTTTTTTCACATCAGACCAATTATCGGGATCTCCACCTAAATTTTTGGTTAAACGTCGAACGTCTAATAAATGCCCCAATCCCATATTGTAGCCGACTAACGCATACCAAATACGATCTTCTTGTGGAATGCTGTCAGGCACTTGTGAAATTAACCAATGTAAGTATTCTGAGCCGGCTTTAATGCTTTGTTCTGGATCTGTTCGATCTCTAATTTTCATTCGTTCAGCCGTGGCTTTGGTCAGCATCATGATACCTCGCACGCCAGTTGGCGAGGTGGCATCTTTATCCCAGTGAGATTCTTGATAAGCTATCGCTGCTAATAATCGCCAATCCAGATCGCCTTTATATTTTTCAAAAAGTGTGGTGTATTTGGGCAAAATATTTTCAATAGCATTAGTATAAGAACGCATATCGACATAATCAAATTTGGAAAAATGATTAAAATATTTTTCTTCAATACGAGCAATTAAACCGTTTTCAATGGCGTTGTGCATAAAATCCAACAATGCAGCTTGCAATTCATTATAGGAACTGTTGGGCAAATACCAATGTACCGTGGATTCATCCGCCACATCAAAGGCCACCGCAATTTGTGGTTTCACTTGTTGTATGGCTGACACATCAAGGGAGTTGGCAATGGTGTAAGCAATTTTGCCATCCGCTACTTGCAATAACAACGCCTCTTGATTTTGTTTGTGATCAATGGACCAACGCAAGGCGGGAAAGCTGTCTTTTTTGCTTTGCAACAAACTGTCTAATTCATTACCGCCAGCGATCACTACTTCCTGTTGCAGTTTATCTAACCCGCTTGGTCGAGGTTGACCTTGGCGATAAACTAATTGCCACGAGGCAGAATGATAGGCAGGGCCAATTTGGAAGTGTTCGTTTTTTTGTGGTTGATACAGCAAATTGGCTGCCGCAACATCAATTTCATGTTGATTTAAGGCCTCAAACAGCGCCTCGCTGTTCTCTAAGGTGCGAATTTCTAATTGCACACCGAGATAGTCCGCAAAGGCTTTGCTCAGTTCATACTCTAAACCCGTTTCACCATTGGCGTCAATAAAATAGGACACCGGATTATTGATGGTGCCTACCACAAGGGTTTTGCGCTGAATAATTTCTGCGTAATGATTGGATTCTGAGCGCATAATCTGTTGCCATGGGAACACCATATCAATGGCCCACAGCAACAATGCAAGGCTCGCAATAATACGTAGGAAGAGGCCTTTCATCTGAACCTTATAGCAACTTGACTGGCACTTTCACCACTAATTTTTTCAATTTCGCCACTTTGCCGTCCACATTGACACAAGGTTTATGCGGTTCATAAGGTAAAAAGACCACAAACATATTCGGGCGCATTAAAATGGTATTTTTGTCGGCAAATTCGCTGGCGGTAACTTGATAATCATCTTCTGCATTGTAGGGTTCGTATTGGGATAAATCGGGGCTAGCAATACCATATTCAATATTTTCAGTACCCTCGATTAACAGTTGCACATCAATATAGTCATGATGTAATTCTGCTTTTTTGCTTTCTGACGCACCCGTTTCAGGTGACATCACGTTCATATAAATGTCTGCGGTCAAATCGTGACGACCATTTTCCAAACTTGCTAAATCCAAGGTTTTTAAATGTTCGCAAACATCCACAATCACTTTTGGCAAACCACGGGCATAATCAGCATTGGTTAAACTACCAGTAAACATAACAATTCTCCTTAATGAGATAAAATAATCATTTTTTCACCGCACTTGAACAGTGCATGGTGAAATAATACTACAATCATTTGGCAATATGCTAAAAAATTCTGCAAATCCGCCAGAATATTTTTGAAAAACTAGACTTACATCAAAGTTTTGCATATAATCACCGCACTTCTCAACCGCCCCCATAGCTCAGTCGGTTAGAGCAGTCGACTCATAATCGATTGGTCACAGGTTCAAGTCCTGTTGGGGGCACCAGCATCTAAAAATTACTGACTAATTCCATATGACATATCTTCTAATTCTTTATTATTGGTTTCAGGGATAAGATATTTGACCATAAAAAATGATCCAATGCAGCAAATACCATAAAAGAAATAAGTTGGTGCTAAACCAAAGTATTGAAGCATTGGAGGAAATGTCCAAGTCACAATAACATTTCCTATCCAGTTTGCACAAGTCGCCACACCAAGCCCAGTTGTTCTAATCGCATTCGGGAAAATCTCCCCTAACACAACCCATAATGCAGGTCCCCAAGTGCAACAGAAAAAGATATAAAACAAATGTGCACTAACCAATGCAGCCCAAGATAGTACAGGAGATAAAACAAGCCCGCTTTCACCTTGTGTCGCATTGGTAAAAATAATCCCCGTAATCCATAAAGAAATACCCATACCAATAGAGCCAATTAAGAGTAATTTACGGCGACCTAATTTATCAATAAACAACATCCCTACAATCGTCATTAATACACCGATGATGGTTGTGCCAATAGGGACCGCAAAAGAAAGCGATTGTGAAAATCCAACAGCACTCCAAAGTGATGAAGCATAATAGAGAATAATATTAATCCCCGTAAATTGAGCAACAAAAGCAAAACAAATTCCCACCCAGACTACAGGGACAAAACCTGTTTTCTTGGATAGTACGTTACGAATTGAAATAATTTCATCTACATTACCTAAACTTTGTTTAATTTGTTGTAATTTATCATCAGGATTTAATTCTCCCGTATAATCAACTAAAACCTGTTTTGCTTGTGTCAATTTATTTTTACTCACCAAATAACGTGGTGATTCAGGTAATTTTAATGCCATTACACCGTAAAGCACTGCAGGAAAGACTTCAACGAGTAACATCCAACGCCAAGCGAGCAAGCCCCCCCACAAGGTCGCATTTGGAGAATGTTCTGCATTAGCTAAGAGATAATTAGAAATAAAAGAAATAAGTAAACCAATCGCAATAGCTAGTTGTTGTAAACTGCCTAATCTTCCTCGTAAATGTGCTGGAGAAACTTCTGCAATATAAGCAGGTGCAATAACGGCAGCGATACCAACACCTAATCCACCAATAAATCGCCATAAGGAGAAATCCCATAAACCTACCGCTAAGGCAGAGCCGACAGCTGAAATAGAAAAAAGTACGGACGCCACTAGCATGACCTTGACTCGTCCAAATCGTATTGCACCTAAGCCTGCATACCAAGCACCAACAGCAGAACCAAATAAAACGGATGCGACTGCAAAACCTAACTCTGTTGAAGAGAGAGCAAAACCAAATTCTGCACTACGAATTGATTCCACTGTGCCACTAATTACTGCGGTATCAAAGCCGAATAAAAATCCGCCTAATGCAGCTATCATAGAAATGTAGATCACTGGGTTGATATTTTTCATAAGTTACTCCTTGTGTTGAGAGGCAAGCCATTGAAAGACTGATAATTTTTTATTGCTAATGTGATCTTCATAAAGATCCAGAAAAACACAATGGGGATCTATCTCTCTATCTTGAATAATCACTTTCGCATAATCAGTTTTTTCAATATTGTCATTGTGTGATTGTAGATAATTTACAATCGCATTGGTATATTGAATAGGAACGGTATCATCTAGCTGACTATGAATAAACCATAAAGGAATATGTTTTAATGTATCTAACTGATGGAAGAGCGGCACTTTTGCTGGGCAACAGATAACGCCAGCACAAAACAAATCTGGCATACAAGATATTAAACGTAAAGCCTGATATCCTCCCATTGATGCACCAATAACATAAACTCTACTTGTATCTATATTATATTTCTGAATAATCTCTTTAACTAGATTTACCAAGGTGTCGGTATAATCCCGTACACCATAATATCTATTTTGTTTAAACTTAAATTCATCTAACCAATATGATGGGCATTGGGGAGCTAATATATAGGGATAATCAAATTGTTTTTGATGTATTGGTTGTAAGAAAGAAGTTACCATTTTATCTGCAATAATATGGCATCCATTCATTCCCCCTTCTCCACCTCCATGTAAACAAATGATTAGTGGATGCTTAACATTATTAGGTTCTGGTTGATATAAGTTATAGTGAAGATCATCAAAGGTAGAGGTAATGAATTTTTCGACTTCCAACACTCTAATAGGCTGCATCTTAATCTGTTGATTTGAAATAGTACAATGTACTTTATCTACAACGAGATCAAATGAAATATTAAATTGAATATGACATATTTGTTGCTTAAATTCTTGTTCTAGGAATTTGAGTAACTTGGTTTTCTGGCAGAAAATATCTTTCTTCACATATACCAGTAAATATTGTTTAATTTTATCAAAATGATAGGTGGTTATTTCTAACCCTTCCCATTTATTATCCGTATTTTCACTTAAAATAGCGACTTTTAATTGTTTAATCTCAATATTTTGACAGGGGTGGGATAATTTAAATTGAAATTGCGTGATCTGCCCACCTAAAATACCCACCTCAGCAATAGGCTGACAGTCACAAGATAAATGTGTGTTCATTATTATCCTCTATTAGTGAAATTTTTTTTATGATATTATCAGATGATATTAATCCATTTCTAACAGGATTTTCGCTATTTTTTAGCAAAATCGTATTTTGGTGATAAGATGAAAATAGAATTAAAACTCATGAAAGATGCGGCAGAAATCGTTCAGTCCTATCTTCCTTATACCAATATTGGCATACAAAAAAACAGACTTTCCTACTTTGATGGGATGAAAGCATTGTGTCATTGGCACGATGATGTTGAACTCGTCAAAATTATTGATGGTGAGATGAATTATTATGTTAATGGTAAGACTTACCATTTAAAGAAGAATGACGGCATTATTGTTAATTCTAAAGCGATGCACTATGGTTTTTCCCATCATAATAGGGATTGTCATTTTATTTGTGTCCTGATTAATCCTTACATTTTAGGCGAAAATTCACCAATATATCATCATTTCATTTTTCCAATTATCTCATCTTATCATTTAGATGTCTGTTGCCTATACGAACATAATATTCAACATCAAAATATCTTAAAAAATATAGAACAATTTGGTGCTATCTATTCTGAACAAATACATCATCATCAATCTATTGATTTTGATTGTATCGCTATTGCATGCTATTTCTGGAAAAATTGGTATAACCTCATTAAAGAAAAAATAGATAATAATCCACATGAAGATGTCAGGGAACTCTTGTTACAAAAGAAAATGACCCAGTTTATTTACCAAAACTATATGCACCCATTGAAACTAGATAATATTGCATCTTCTGCCAATATTTGTCGTAGTAAATGTTGTCAATTATTCAAGAAATATGTTCAGCAAAGCCCAATTTCTTTTTTAAATGAATATAGAATTGAGAAAGCAAAAGAAATGTTACTGAATACGTCAAGCAGGATTACGGATATTGCATATAGCTGCGGTTTTAATAATTTAAGTTATTTTTCAAAACAATTTTACAAAGTAACACAATATACACCCAAGAAATATCAACAAGAAAAGCTGACAGAGATAAAAGGGAGCGATAGTCATTAGACTTACTTATACTCGGCAACACACTTGTTATAAGCCGTTATTAGCGGGCACCAAACATTTCCTATCCTTTCAATCCTGTGTTAAAATTGCTCTCTTTTAAATAGCATATAGAAAATACAATATGAATTTAACCGATTTTTTACTCCATAAATTAGATGATCTGAAAGCCACGGACATTCAAGCCATTGATGTGAGAAAGAAATCATCTATTACCGATGATATGATTATTTGCACCGGAACATCTAGTCGCCATGTTGCCTCGCTTGCTCAAAAATTGATTGATGAAAGCAAACAAGCTGGCTTTGAAACCTTTGGCGAAGAGGGCAAAGCCACGGCTGATTGGGTGGTGGTGGATTTTGGCCAAGCCATGGTACATATTATGCAAGCCGATAGCCGTGAACTTTATCAGCTTGAAAAACTTTGGGCGTAAAAATTAACCGAAAATTGACCGCACTTTTATGAAAATACAGCTCATTGCCGTGGGAACCAAAATGCCTGACTGGGTAAAAACTGGGTTTGAAGAATATCAACGCCGTTTCCCGAAAGATATGCCCTTTGAATTGGTGGAAATTGCTGCCGGTAAACGGGGTAAGAATGCCGATATTAAACGCATTTTGGAACAAGAGGGCAAAGCCATGCTCAATGCTTGTGGGAAAGGTAAGATTGTGACCTTGGATATTCCGGGCAAACCTTGGACCACGGCAGAATTGGCGCAGCAGTTAGAGAGTTGGAAAAATGATGGGCGTGATCTGTGCTTGTTGATTGGTGGGCCAGAGGGACTGTCGCCAGAATGTAAAGCCGCAGCGGAACAAAGTTGGTCCTTATCGCCCTTAACCCTGCCTCATCCGTTGGTGCGAGTGGTGGTGGCCGAAAGCCTGTATCGGGCGTGGTCGCTGAGTACCAATCACCCTTATCACCGTGAATAAATGATTATGCGTTGGTTAACTCAATTATTTGCCACCTTATTTGCCAAACCTCGGCATGAACCGATCCGTGATAATCGTGCGGAGCGGAATTTATTTGTGCGCCGTGCCTTGGTGGCATTTATCGGTACTTTGGTGTTGGCGGTGGTGTTGCTGACCAATTTATACCATTTACAGGTGGTGGATTTCGATAAATATCAAACCCGCTCTAATGGCAATCGGATTAAATTATTACCTGTCGCCCCCACAAGGGGCTTGATTTATGATCGTAATGGCACCTTGTTAGCGGAAAATTTAACCTTTTTCGGTTTGTATATTGTGCCAGAAAAAGTGGAAGATTTAGACCGCACTTTTGAAGAATTACGCATGATTGTGGGGTTGACCGACGACGATATCGCCCAATTTAAAAAAGAACGTCGCCGTTCGACCCGTTACACGCCGATTTTATTAAAACCCAATTTAAACGAAGAACAAATTGCCCGTTTTGCCGTCAATCAATATAACTATCCGAGTGCTGACATTCGTCCGTATTTTAAACGCAATTATTTATACGGCGAAGCCATGACCCATATTCTAGGCTATGTGTCAAAAATTAATGATAAAGACGCCGAACGCCTGAAAAAAGAAGAAAAAGACGCCATGTATGCGGGGACCACGGACATTGGAAAATTGGGGATTGAACGTTATTACGAAGATGAATTGCATGGCAAACCGGGTTATGAACAGGTGGAAATTAATAGCCGTGGTAAGGTGATTCGCAAACTCAGCGAACAGCAACCGGTGGCGGGCAAAAGTATTCATCTCACCATTGATTTGCCGTTACAGCAATTTATTATGGAACGTTTAGGCAAACAAAAAGGCTCCGTGGTGGTGTTGGATCCGAAAGACAGCAGTATTTTAGCCATGGTATCCAGCCCGAGTTACGATAATAATTTATTTGTTGGCGGCATTTCAGGGGCGGATTATAAACGTTTATTAGAGGATGAAGATCGTCCGTTGTATAGTCGTGCGACACAGGGCGCTTATCCGCCCGCTTCCACCGTGAAACCCTTTGTGGCGGTGGCAGCATTAACGGAAAATGTGATCACCACCAGTACCACCGTGTCTGACCCCGGTTATTGGGTGTTGCCGAATACCACCAAGCGCTTTCGTGACTGGAAAAAATCGGGTCACGGCAACACCGATTTACAAAAAGCGATTACTGAATCTTCTGATACCTATTTCTATCAAGTGGCTTATAAATTAGGCATTGATCGCTTATCGGAATGGATGAAAAAGTTCGGTTTTGGCATGCCAACAGGCGTGGATATTAAAGAAGAAACCGCTGCCATTATGCCCGATCGGGAATGGAAACAAAAACGCTATAAAAAACCTTGGGTGATGGGCGATACCATTCCGGTGGGCATTGGGCAAGGCTATTGGACCGCCACGCCGTTACAATTAGCCAAAGCCTTGGCGGTGTTAATCAATAATGGGCGTGTGAATACCCCGCACTTAATGCAAGAAATTCATGGCTCTTTGGTGGAACCCTATAAAGATCCATTGTTGTATGAAGACATTAGCGAGCCCACGGAGGGCGCTTGGGCGGCCGCCAAACGCGGCATGTACGGCGTTATTCATAGTGCCTTTGGCACGGGGCGTAAAGCCTTTGCGGGCGCCACTTATGACGCCGCAGGAAAATCCGGTACCGCACAGGTGTTTAGCCTGAAAGAGGGGCAAAAATATGATGCCCATAATTTGAAAAAATTCTTGCACGACCACGCTTGGTTTATGGCCTATGCGCCTTATAACGAGCCAAAAGTGGTGGTGGCCATGATTCTTGAAAATGCCGGCGGGGGATCCAGTAATTCTGCACCGATTGTGCGCCAAATTATGGATTATTATTTGTTGCAACGATTACCAAAACGTAATATCGATCCAACTGACAACGTTGATAATGCGCTTGCCCCTGAAAGTGCGGTGCAAAAAAGTGAAGAAACAGAGATAACAGAATGAATGAAAAACCGGCGTTGATCCCCAATTTATGGGGCAAACTGCACCTCGATTTTTGGCTACTCATTGGCTTGATTGTGATTTCAGGTTATGGTTTGCTTGTGCTTTATAGTGCCTCGGGTGGCAGTGAAACCATGTTCCGTAGTCGGGTGATTCAAGTGATTTTAGGTTTTGCGGTGATGTTTGTTATGGCACAATTACCGCCAAGGTTTTACCAACAAATTGCGCCTATTTTGTATATTGCGGGGGTGATTTTATTGGTGTTAGTGGATTTAATCGGCACCACCAGTAAAGGCGCACAACGTTGGCTCGATTTGGGCATTGTCCGTTTTCAACCCTCGGAGATCGTGAAATTAGCGGTGCCGTTAATGGTAGCGGTGTATTTAGGCAATCGACAACAACCGATTAATTGGAAAGAAACCCTGATTGCCTTTATGATGATTATTTTCCCGACCTTATTGGTGGCCATTCAACCTGATTTAGGCACCTCGATTTTAGTCAGTGCGTCGGGCATTTTTGTGGTATTCTTAGCAGGCATGAGTTGGTGGATCATTCTGGCCGCCGTGTTAGGATTAGCCGCTTTTATTCCGATTATGTGGCTGTATTTAATGCACGATTATCAACGCACAAGGGTATTGACCTTGCTCGACCCTGAAAAAGATCCTTTAGGGGCGGGCTACCATATTTTGCAATCAAAAATTGCCATTGGTTCTGGCGGTATGTGGGGCAAAGGTTGGATGGAGGGTACTCAATCTCAGCTCGAATTTTTACCCGAACCTCATACCGACTTTATTTTTGCGGTATTAAGCGAAGAACATGGTTTAATTGGCGTGTTAATTTTATTGGCAATTTATTTTTTTATTATTAGCCGTGGATTAATCATTGGGGCGCAAGCGAAAAATGCCTTTGGACGGATTTTAACGGGCGCCACATTTTTAATTTTCTTTGTGTATATTTTTGTGAATATCGGCATGGTGAGTGGTATTTTGCCCGTGGTTGGTGTGCCATTACCGCTCGTGAGTTACGGTGGCACCTCCTTTGTGACATTAATGGCGGGGTTTGGTTTGGTCATGTCCATTCACACCCATAAAACAAAAAGTCTGTATGGGCAAGGGAACTAAATGACCATGTTAATACTCTATATAAATTGGGAATAATCCATTTGGGAACGTTATGATGAAATTAAAACTCTTATTAGCCATTTTCTTAGCGGCTTTTTTAACCGCCTGTACCTCCTCGGCGCAAGCAAGCAAAAGTCAACATACGGTGGCGGCAACATCTGCGCCTAAGGCACAACCAACGACAACGAATAAAGCGCCAGTTTACACGCATAATGGTAAGCAATATGCCGTGGTTGAAAAAGCCGCTGTACAAAGGGGAAAAGCCAGTTATTACCATAAAAAATTTAATGGCCGTCACACCGCAAGTGGTGAAATTTATAGTGGAGCAAAATTGACGGCCGCCCACCGCACTTTACCGTTTGGTACTCATGTGTTGGTGACCAATTTACGCAATAACCGTCAGGTGATCGTCAAAATCAATGATCGTGGGCCGTTTAGCAAAACAAAAATTATTGATTTATCGACCTCGGCGGCCTCAAAATTGGGGATCATCACTGCAGGTATTGCCGATGTGAAAGTCGAAAAACTCTATCTTGTTCATAATTAAGCATTTAAAGGATTATTGAAATGTTGCAACATTCACTTAGAAACACCAAAATTGCCTTAACGGCGGGGTTATTATCATTATCATTTGCCAGTGTCGCAGATGTCGATTTTGGTATGACACCTCCGCAAATTAACGCCCAAACCTATATTTTAATGGATTACAATTCGGGTGCGGTGTTAGCGAGCCTAAACCCTGATCAACGTCAATATCCCGCCTCCTTAACCAAAATGATGACCAGTTATGTGGTGGGGACGGCGATTCAACAGGGGAAAATTAGCCCAACGGACACGGTCACCATTGGGGAAAGTAGTTGGGGACAAAAATTCCCAGGTTCGTCTAAAATGTTCCTCAACCTTAATCAACAAGTCTCGGTGTCCGATTTAAACCGTGGTATTATCGTGGTTTCAGGCAATGACGCTTGTGTGGCCATGGCCGAACATGTGGCGGGTTCCACCGATAAATTTATTGAATTGATGAATCAATACGCTGATCAGTTTGGCTTGAAAAACACTCATTTCACCACGCCACACGGCTTAGACGACCCAAATCAATATTCTTCTGCTCGTGATATGGCCATTATTGGTTCGCATATTATTCGTGATCTTCCAGAAGAATATAAAATTTATGCCGAGAAAGATTTCACCTTTAACAAAATTAAACAGCCAAACCGCAATGGTTTATTATGGGATAAAACTCTGTACGTGGACGGCATGAAAACCGGTCATACGGATCAAGCTGGCTATAACCTCGTTGCCTCTGCCACCAATAACGGTGATATGCGGTTAATTTCGGTGGTGATGGGCGTCGCAACGCAGAAAGGCCGTGAAGTAGAAAGTAAAAAATTATTACAATGGGGCTTTAACAGCTTTGAAAGTATTAAAACCTTACAAGCGGGCAAAGCCATTGAAGAAAAAAACGTTTATTATGGTGATGAAAATAAAGTCGCTGTGGGCATGTTGCAAGATGGTTTTATAACCATTCCAAAAGGCCGACAAGCGGATTTAAAAGTGCGTGTAGAATATGATGGCAAAGGCCTAGAGGCGCCATTAGCGAAAGGCCAAAATGTCGGAAAAGTGATTTATCAATTAGACGGTAAAGATATTGCCGCCGTCAATGTGCAAGTCATGAAAGATGTCGGCGAGGCGGGTATCTTTGGCCGTGCATGGGACTGGCTAATCTTAACCATTAAGAGCTTATTCTAATTAACGTCACGCATTACTCGCAAAAAACTTTCAGAAAATATACCGCACTTTTTATTGAAGTGCGGTGCTTTTTTAACAAATTTAAGGAAAAATCATGGCAGAGATCAATGTCAAAGAAATTAATTTAGCAGATATTCCACAACAACAATTAAAAGATCTGTTAGACTTTCCTTGTGCCTTTACCTTTAAAGTGGTCGGTAAAAACCGCCCTGATTTAATGGATGATGTGGTGGTCACCACGCAAAAATACGCCAAAGGCGATTATAAACCCCGTGAGCATATCAGCTCAAAAGGCACCTATAATTCCATTTCTATTGATATTATTGCAGAAAATATTGCGCAAGTGGAAACCCTTTATACCGAATTAGCCAAAATTGAAGGCGTCAGAATGGTGCTTTAAAGCGGAGGCCTGAATGAATATTCCTTTGATTGTCCGCCAACTTGGCACGCAAGATTACCAAGAGGTTTGGCATAATATGCAAGCCTTTACTGACGAACGTACCGCAGACACGCCAGATGAAATTTGGTTGGTCCAACACCCCGCTGTATTTACCCAAGGACAAGCGGGCAAACCTGAACATCTATTGCAAGCAAGCAATATTCCTGTGGTGCAATCGGATCGAGGCGGACAAATTACCTACCACGGTTTAGGCCAACAGGTGATGTATGTGTTGATTGATATTAAACGCCATAAAGCACAAGGTCATGATATTAGCGTGCGTGATTTAGTGACGGCGCTTGAACAGTCGGTGGTAAAAACGCTGGCGGATTACCATGTCACGGCTTATCCAAAACCCGACGCCCCAGGGGTGTATGTAGATTGTCAGGGGATTGAGAAAAAAATCTGTTCCTTGGGTTTGCGTATTCGCAAAGGTTGCTCCTTTCATGGACTCGCCTTGAATATTCAAATGGATTTGCAACCTTTTCATTATATTAATCCTTGTGGTTATGCCGGACTCGAAATGTGCCAGCTCGCCGATTTTGTGGATCCCGTTGAAGCAGAATGCGAAAAAGTCGCCCCGAAATTAGTTGCACACTTTACCGCAATTTTAGGCTATAATACGCAACAAATTTTTAACAATTAAACATAATTTTAATTTGAAAAAGACAGCATAGGATATAAAATGGGTACTCCCTTTAAAATGGAACGTGGCGTTAAATACCGTGATGCGGCGAAAACGTCTATTATTCAGGTGAGAAACATCGATCCCGATCAGGAATTATTAAAAAAACCCTCGTGGATGAAAATCAAACTGCCTGCCAGTTCGGCTAAAATTGACAGCATTAAGAACGGCATGCGTCGTCATGGCTTGCATTCCGTATGTGAAGAGGCCTCTTGCCCAAATTTACACGAATGTTTTCATCATGGTACCGCCACCTTTATGATTATGGGCGCCATTTGTACCCGCCGTTGTCCGTTCTGTGACGTGGCACATGGTAAACCCTTGCCATTGGATCCCGAAGAACCACGCAAAGTGGCGGAAACGGTGCAGGATATGAAATTAAAATACGTGGTGATTACCTCTGTTGACCGAGATGATTTGGCCGATCGTGGCGCCGCTCATTTTGCTGCTACTGTGCGTGAAATCAAAGCCTTAAATCCTGGTTGCAAAGTGGAAATTTTGGTACCCGATTTTCGTGGACGCATCGAACAAGCCGTAGCGATTTTGAAACAAAATCCGCCCGATGTGTTTAACCACAATCTTGAAAATGTCCCTCGTTTATATCGTGAAGTTCGCCCAGGGGCAGATTATCAATGGTCGTTACGCTTGTTACAAATTTTCAAAGAAGAGTTTCCCGATATTCCAACCAAGTCGGGCTTAATGGTGGGCTTAGGTGAAACCAACGAAGAAATTTTGGCGGTAATGCAAGATTTACGTGATCACGGTGTGACGATGTTGACCGTTGGGCAATATTTGCAACCAAGCCGTCACCATCTAAAAGTGGAACGTTATGTGCCACCAGAAGAATTTGATATGTTCCGCCACGAAGCCGAAAAAATGGGCTTTGAACACGCCGCTTGCGGGCCTTTCGTGCGTTCGTCTTATCATGCGGATTTACAGGCCAGTGGTGGCGTGGTGAAATAATTAGGCTATATAGAAGTGAATGAAGTGCGGTGGAAAAATGAAGAGTTTTTCCACCGCATTTTTTTGTTGGTTAGCTTTTATGCTTTTTCAACGAATTATGCTGAATCGACACATTTTTTTCTTTATCTTGAAAATACTTGCCGATTTGTTCCGCAATATACACCGAACGGTGTTTTCCGCCAGTGCAGCCAATGGCAATGGTCAAATAACTGCGGTTATTTTTTTCCAACATTGGCAACCAAGTTTCAATGAAATGGCGGGTTTGGTAAATAAAATTATAGACTTCGGTATGCCGTTCCAAAAATTCAATCACGGGTTGATCGAGGCCGGTCATCGGGCGTAGCGCAGGATCCCAGTGGGGATTAGGTAAGAAACGCACATCAAATACATAATCGGCGTCAAGGGGAATGCCGTATTTAAAGCCAAAGGATTCCACCACGATTTTCAGTTCTTTATTATGATTGCCACGTAAGAAATTTCGTAATTTTTCGGCCAGTTCGTGAGTGGATAATTCGGTGGTATCCACAATAATATTGGCTTGTTGATATAGCGGTTCCAAATAATCCCGTTCTGCATTAATGGCCACTTCAAGGGAAATATCTTTAATGGATGAAAGCGGATGAGGGCGGCGGGAATCACTGTAACGGCGGATTAAGACATCTTGATCGGTGTCGAGAAAAATAATTTTCACCTGATGTTGGGTGGATAACAGGTTGATCATCTGCTCGAGGGATTCGGCTGAATCTGGTAAGTTGCGAATGTCCACGCTGACCGCAGCGAGCTGTTGATTTTTAGAGAGAATTTGGGCTAGCTGAGGGAGGAGTTCAATGGGTAAATTATCGACACAGTAGTAACCAATATCTTCTAAAGCTCGTAGGGCGACGGATTTTCCTGCCCCTGAGCGTCCGCTAACAATAATTAATTCCATAATTTATCTCAATAATGTGGTTATGTGGGTAAATCTGAATCTTCTGTTATTTTTTCATCAAACTGTTGGAAAACTTGCCAAATTTCCTCCGCACTTTGTGCCGCTCGGAGCTGTTTATGCAAGGCTTTGTCTTTTAATTTTTCGCTAAATTCCACCAACACTGGCGTATAATCGGGGCAAAATGCCTCGGGAATAAGAATGGCTAAAATCAGATCCACTTCTCGTTTATCCGCTGCGTCATAATCAATGGCGTGGCTTAATTGCAAAAATACGGCACAGACTTTATCACCGTTTGGAATACGTGAACGAGGCATGGCAATGCCATTACCAATCGCTGTGCAGCCTAATTTTTCCCGATTAAATAGGCTTTCAAAGCATTCTATTTCGCCAAAATCGTCTATGTTGACTTGTTCGGCTAAGAGGTTGGCGGCCATTTCTAGTGCGGTTTTTTTACTCGTACAAATAACGCCTTGACGAATGGTTTCGGGGGTTAAAAGTGCGGTGAATTTTGTCATATTTTTCTTCTTTATAATTTAAATTGTTCACCGAGATAAACACGTTTAACCTGCTCGTTATTCATCACTTCGCTTGGTGTACCGGTGGCGATCATGTGGCCAGCACTGACAATATAGGCTCGTTCACAGACATCTAAGGTTTCACGCACATTGTGATCGGTAATTAACACGCCTAAGCCTCGATTACGTAAGTCAGTGATAATTTTCTTAATATCGATCACCGAAATCGGGTCAACCCCCGCAAAGGGTTCATCTAATAAAATAAATTTCGGGTTAGCGGCTAAGGCACGGGCAATTTCCACACGGCGACGTTCGCCCCCTGAAAGCGATTGGCCCAAGTTATCACGAATATGGCCGATATTAAATTCTTCAATGAGTTCATCGGCTCTTGCACGGCGTTGTGCGGTATTTAAATCTTTACGAATTTCTAGCACCGCCATTAAATTGTCATAGACGCTTAAACGACGAAAAATAGAGGCCTCTTGGGGCAAATAGCCGATCCCTTTTTGCGCTCGATTGTGCATAGGTAACAGGCTAATATCTTCGCCATCAATGGTAATTTTTCCCTCATCATGACGAACCAAGCCCACCACCATATAAAATGACGTGGTTTTGCCCGCTCCGTTAGGACCGAGCAAGCCGACAATTTCATTAGATTTGACAGTAAAACTCACGTCCGACACAACTTTTCGACTTTTATAACTTTTTGCGAGGTTTTCCGCATTTAACACAGACATAATTGGTGACCTTATTTTTTCTTATTCTCGTTTAATTGGTTTGGAATTAACACGGTTTTCACTCGATTACCTTTTGCGCTGTTGGCTTTAAGTTGTTGTTTTTTCACATCATAGGTAATACGGTCACCATTGATTTTGCTGTCTAATTGTTTAAGCTCTGCGTTGCCAGTTAGGGTTAAAAATTCAGCGCCTAAATCATAATGCACTTTATTGGCTTTGCCGTCCACCGGTTTACCGTTGTCTAATTTTTGGTGAAAACTCACTGGGCTACCAAAGGCCTCCACGGTTTCTTTTTTGCTCGAATTTTCCGGTGGGCGAGTGATGGTGACTTTGCTGGCTTTGATTAAAATCGATCCTTGGGTAATTACCACGTTATCCGTGAATGTCACCACGCTACTTTCCATATCTAAAGACTGGTTGTCAGAGGTAATGCTAATCGGTTGATTGGTATCATCTTTTAAGGCAAACGCTGACACAGAGGTCATCATCATTGCCGTTAATAAAATAAGTTTATGGTGTATTTTTTGTTTCATCATTTGATTTACTAATCTCATAGTGTGTTTTGACTTGTTCTTTCAATGTCGCCACTTGTTGTTGCAAATTGCCGGTTAATTTTAGCCCCGTAGAGGTAAAATTTAAGCCGTTAATTTTCACTTGTTTATCGGAATGAATGTCTTGCGTGGTTAAATTGACCACCGCACTTTCCGTTTCAATGCGTTGTAATTTAGACAAGGGTAACAAACTTTCGCCCAGTACATTTCCCTCTAAATACAACATATTATCCTTGCTTAAGGTGGCTTTATTGGCCTGCAATTTCCAACTTTCTTTTTGTTGTGTTTTTTCGTTTTCTATGTCGAATAAATACACAATCGGCGTTTGGAAATCCGTATGACCGTCATTTTCGTAATATTCTACTTTATCGGAAATGGCCACATATTGTTTTGCCCCCGTGGGCGAATATACCACCGTGCTCATTTTGTCACCGGTGTATTCGGGGCTTTCTTCTTTCTTGATTAATTCAGTTAATCCGCTATCTGTCTGATTTAAGGAATAATACCACCCCAATAAACTCAGCATAATAATAGCGAGAATCGCTGTCCAACGAATATTCATGTCTGCTCTTAAAATTCATGTAAAGTTAAACCCGTCGATTATAACATAGTTTTGCTAAATACAATCGTTAGTTACTGGAATAATTGCGTTTACCAAAAATCGCCGTGCCAATTCGTACCATGGTTGAGCCACAAAGAATCGCACTTTCCACATCACTGGTCATCCCCATGGAAAGCGTGTCAATTTGTTGTGTTGGTAAGGCTTTTCGCAGTTGCTCGAATAACGCATGCATGGCACTTAATGCCATTTTTTGTTGCGCAATTTTATCAGTTGGTGCCGGGATGGCCATTAACCCACGTAAACGTAAGTGCGGTAAATTTTCGAGATGTTTTGCTAAAGCCAACATGTCTTTCGGTTGAATGCCAGATTTACTCTGTTCATCGCTGATATTAATTTGGATTAATACATTTAACGGTGCTTTTCCCTCAGACCGTTGTGCATTCAAACGATCCGCAATTTTGGCCCGATCAAGGGTTTGCATCCAATCAAAATGTTCTGCGACTAAACGTGTTTTATTGGATTGCAACGGCCCAATAAAATGCCATTCTAAGGCGACACCGACTGCGTTAAAATGTTGAATTTTATCCACGCCCTCTTGCACATAATTTTCACCGAATGCCCGTTGACCGGCGTCAATTGCTTGCTGAATATCTTCCACGGTTTTGGTTTTTGATACCGCTAATAATTGTACTGAATGCGGTGCGCGGTTGGCTTGTTGACAGGCTTGTTCAATTTGCTGATGAATCTGATCTAAATTATTTTTAATTTGCATATAGCGAGCCTTTAATTTTCCTTAATTTTGAACCGCTATTTTAGCTGATTTCTAAAAAATAAGCACCAAAGATAATTTTTTAGTATTATTTTTTATTTTCTATTTGACAATGTTATAAAATTTCGGTATTTCTAACGTCAGTTAAAAATTTCGGAAAAAAATAATGAAATTAAACCGCACTTTTACCATGATTATGACCACCACCATTATGACGATGAATGGGGCGGGTTAGTGCGTAATCAAATTCAACAAAACCCGCAACAACGATAAAGTGCGGGTTTTTTTATACAAGATTTTAAACATTCACAACATTAAGGAAACATTATGCGAGTACTCAAATTTGGTGGCACATCTTTAGCCAACCCAGAACGTTTTTTACAAGCCGCCGAGCTGATCGAAAAAGCCCATTTAGAAGAACAGGCTGCAGGGGTTTTATCGGCACCTGCCAAAATCACCAACCACCTTGTCGCCATTTCAGAAAAAGCCAGTCTAAATCAACCTACCGAAGATCATTTTAGTGAAGCCCTTGATATTTTCTATCATATTATTAATGGATTACATGCAAAAAATAATAAATTTGATCTGGCAGGGACGAAAGCCTTAATTGATGCGGAATTTGCTCAAATTAAACAATTAGATAGCCAAATTCGTCAAGCGGGTAAAGTGGAAGATAGCGTCAAAGCGACCATTGATTGCCGTGGGGAAAAATTGTCTATTGCTATGATGAAAGCCTGGTTTGAGGCTTGCGGTTATGAGGTGACCTTAGTTGATCCGGTGCAAAAATTATTAGCCCATGGTTCTTATTTAGAAAGCAGTGTGGATATTGCGGAATCCACCAAACGAGTGGACGCCAGTTCTATTCCAGCGAAAAATGTGGTGCTTATGGCAGGTTTTACTGCCGGTAATGAAAAAGGCGAATTGGTGTTATTAGGCCGTAATGGTTCTGACTATTCCGCCGCCTGTTTAGCCGCTTGTTTACATGCCTCAGTATGTGAAATTTGGACCGACGTGGACGGCGTGTTTACTTGTGATCCTCGTTTAGTGCCAGACGCTCGTCTATTGCCAAGCCTGTCTTATCGTGAGGCCATGGAATTGTCTTATTTCGGGGCCAAAGTGATTCACCCACGGACGATTGGGCCATTAGTCGAACCACAAATTCCGTGCTTAATTAAAAATACCGGCAATCCAGACGCTCCGGGTTCAGTGATTGATGGCAATGAACGTGTTTCAGACGGCCTACAAGTGAAAGGCATTACCAATTTAGATAACGTTGCTATGTTTAATGTATCGGGTGCCGGTATGCAAGGTATGGTGGGCATGGCCGCTCGAGTATTTTCGACCATGTCAAAAGCCGGCGTATCCGTGATTTTAATTACGCAATCTTCTTCCGAATACAGTATCAGTTTCTGCGTGCCAACGAAAGCCATGGAGAAAGCTAAAGCCGCATTAAATGCCGAATTTGCCCAAGAGTTAGCCTCTAAAGCCTTAGACCCCGTGGAAGTCATCCATGATTTATCGATTATTTCCGTGGTCGGTGACGGCATGAAACAAGCCAAAGGCATTGCAGCGAATTTCTTCTCTGCCTTAGCCAGTGCGAATATCAGCATTGTGGCCATTGCACAAGGTTCTTCCGAGCGTTCTATTTCTGCCGTGGTGCCGTTAAATAAAGCCATTGAGGCAGTGCGTGCGACGCACCAAGCCTTGTTTAATAATAAAAAAGTGGTGGACATGTTTCTTGTCGGCGTCGGCGGTGTCGGCGGCGAATTAATCGAACAAATCAAACGTCAAAGAGAATATTTGGCAAAAAAGGACATTGAAATCCGAGTTTGTGCCTTAGCCAATTCCAACAAAATGCTATTGAATGAAAACGGCTTGAATTTGGATAATTGGAAAGACGATTTAGCCAATGCCACTCAACCGTCAGATTTTGATGTGTTATTGTCTTTTATTAAATTACATCACGTGGTGAACCCAGTATTTGTGGATTGCACGTCTTCCGATTCGGTACCAGCTTTATATGCTCGAGCATTAAGCGAGGGTTTCCATGTGGTCACGCCGAATAAAAAGGCCAACACTCGAGAACTTGAATACTATAATTTACTGCGTGAAAATTCACGTGGTACACAGCGTAAATTCTTGTATGACACCAATGTGGGTGCCGGTTTGCCAGTGATCGAAAACTTACAAAATCTGCTTGCCGCAGGTGATGATGTGGTAAAATTTAACGGAATTTTATCTGGTTCATTGTCCTTTATTTTTGGTGAATTAGAAACGGGCAAAACCTTATCAGAAATCACCGCACTTGCTCGTGAAAAAGGCTTTACTGAACCTGATCCAAGAGATGATTTATCGGGAACGGATGTTGCTCGTAAGCTATTAATTTTAGCCCGTGAAATTGGTTTAAACCTTGAATTAGCCGATATTGAAGTAGATAGTGTGCTACCAAAAGGCTTTAGCGAAGGCAAAAATGTCGATGAATTTATGGACATGTTACCGCAATTAGATGCGGAATTTGCAGAGCGAGTCGCAAAAGCCAAAGCCGAGGGTAAAGTATTGCGTTATGTGGGGCAGATTGAAAACGGCAAATGTAAGGTGTCTATTGTTGCTGTGGACGGCGATGATCCTTTATATAAAGTGAAAAACGGTGAAAATGCGTTGGCATTCTACACTCGTTATTACCAGCCAATTCCATTGTTATTACGTGGTTACGGAGCAGGTAATGCGGTGACTGCCGCAGGGATCTTTGCGGATATTTTAAGAACCTTAAAATCCTAAGGACAAACACAATGACGACATTACGAATTTATGCCCCAGCCTCCAGTGCCAATATCAATGTGGGCTTTGACACCCTCGGGGCGGCAATTTCGCCGATTGATGGCTCGTTGCTCGGTGATGTGGTGCAAATTGAAGACATTCCGCAAGGATTTGAGTTGGAAAGTGCGGGCTATTTTGTGCGAAAATTGCCAAAAGAGCCGCAAAAAAACATTGTGTATCAAGCCTATGTGTTATTCAGCGAACGCTTTAAATTGCGTGGTGGCAAAACCAAAGGCTTGCGTTTAACCTTGGAAAAAAATATGCCGATTGGCTCAGGGCTAGGATCCAGTGCTTGTTCCATTGTGGCAGCCTTGGTGGCGTTAAATAAATTCCATGATGAGCCGTTTTCCAAAATGGAATTATTGGAAATGATGGGCGAATTGGAGGGGCGAATTTCAGGCTCCATCCATTATGATAATGTTGCCCCTTGTTATCTCGGTGGCTTGCAATTAATGGTGCAAAGTCTAGGCAATATCAGTCAAAAATTGCCTTTTTTTGACAGTTGGTATTGGGTGTTGGCGTACCCTGGTATTGAAGTCTCTACCGCCGAAGCCCGTGCTATTTTGCCGAAAAGCTACACACGTCAAGATATGATCGCCCACGGTCGTCATTTAGGCAGCTTCGTCCACGCTTGCCATACAGGACAAGATGTATTGGCGGCGTTAATGATGAAAGATGTCATCGCCGAGCCTTATCGAGCCACCTTATTGCCAAATTTCGCCGAAGTGAAACAAGCCAGCCGAGATTTAGGGGCGTTAGTCAGTGGCATTTCAGGATCAGGACCGACCATGTTTAGCATTACCCCTGATCTGGTGACTGCCACCAAAGTGGCAAATTACCTTGAAAACCATTATCTACAAAACAACGAAGGCTTCGTGCATATTTGTAAAGTGGATAATGCAGGGGCAAGGGAATTAGCGTAGAATAATGCAATCGTCCCCTCTCCCTCTGGGAGAGGGCTAGGGTGAGGGAGAAAACCCTCACCTCCCGAAAATTTCGGTGAAATATTCTCCGTCCTCTCCCAAAGGGAGAGGCTGTCATTTTAAATAAAATCGGACAACAAATGAATTTATACAACATCAAACACCCAGAACAACAAGTCAACTTCGCCCAAGCCGTCCGTCAAGGCTTAGGTAAAGATCAGGGATTATTTTTTCCAGCAACCATTCCGCAATTAAGCAATATTGACGAATTATTGGCATTGCCTTTAGTGGAACGTAGCCAAAAAATCTTAGCTGCATTAATCGGTGATGAAATTCCAGCAGATAAACTTAATGCGATGGTAAAAAATGCCTTTACGTTCCCTGCTCCTGTGGCGAAAGTGGCGGAGAATATTTATGCTTTAGAATTATTCCACGGTCCAACATTGGCCTTTAAAGACTTCGGCGGTCGCTTTATGGCACAAGCCCTTGCTACCGTGCGTGGGGATGGTAAAATTACCATTTTAACGGCAACTTCAGGCGACACAGGGGCGGCGGTGGCTCATGCGTTCTACGGTTTAGAAAACATTGAAGTGGTGATTCTTTACCCGAAAGGCAAAATCAGTCCGTTACAAGAAAAACTGTTCTGCACACTCGGTGGCAATATTCGCACAGTGGCGATCAATGCGGACTTTGACGCTTGCCAAGCCCTTGTGAAACAAGCCTTTGATGATGAAGAATTACGTCAAGCGATTGGCTTAAACTCAGCGAACTCCATCAACATCAGTCGATTACTGGCTCAAGTGTGCTACTATTTTGAAGCTGCAGCCCAGTTGAACACCGAACAACGCCAAAATTTGGTGGTGTCCGTGCCAAGTGGTAACTTCGGTAACTTAACTGCTGGCTTAATCGCCAAAACCTTAGGCTTGCCAATCAAACGCTTTATTGCCTCCACCAACGCCAACGACACGGTGCCACGTTACTTACAAACAGGCGAATGGCAACCCAATGCAACCGTGGCTACGCTATCTAATGCCATGGACGTAAGCCGACCAAACAACTGGCCTCGGGTAGAAGAATTATTTAAACGCAACGGCTGGCAGTTAAGCGAATTAGGCTCAGGAGCATTAAATGACGCTGAAACGGAAATCGCACTGAAAGCCCAATATGCCCAAGGTTATTTGTGTGAACCACATGGTGCGATCGCTTACCAAGTGTTAAAAGATCAGTTGCAAACAGGCGAAACAGGCTTATTCCTTTGCACCGCTCACCCAGCCAAATTCAAAGAAAGCGTTGAGCGAATTTTAGGTATCGAATTGCCATTGCCCGATGCCTTAGACAAACACAACAAATTGCCGTTATTGTCTGATGAAATGGACAATGATTTTGCCACTTTAAAAGCGTATTTGTTGAAATAATCAGATGGAGTGCGGTGAAAAAAGCGAAAATTTTTAACCGCACTTTTATTTTATAAAGGAAAAATGATGATAAAAGTTTACGGTATCAAAAACTGCGACACGGTGAAAAAAGCCTTAAAATGGCTTACCGATAATCATAT
The DNA here is from genome assembly GCF_051851525.1 of Lonepinella sp. BR2357. Lineage (NCBI taxonomy): Bacteria > Pseudomonadati > Pseudomonadota > Gammaproteobacteria > Pasteurellales > Pasteurellaceae > Lonepinella > Lonepinella sp. BR2357. Next base: position 155,743 of record NZ_JBPDVG010000003.1, read on the forward strand.
TGAACATCAACTGCACGACTATCGTGTGGACGGTTTGACAGCTGATTTTTTAGCTAAAGCAGAACGTCAATTCGGTTGGCAAAATCTGGTTAATAAACGTAGTACCACGTGGCGAAATTTAGATGAAACGGTAAAAAAAAATCTTGAAAAAAACACCGCACTGCAAGTGCTTGCAGAACAACCTACGCTAATTAAACGTCCGATTATTTTGCAAGATGGCATGGCGTTAATTGGATTTGACCAAACTGAATATCAAAACGCATTTAATCTATAAAGATCACAGGGGATAATAGGTGGTTTTCCCCTGAATAAAATTCATTTTTGTGATCTGTATTCCAAAAATGACAAAGGAATATAGCTATTTAACATTCTCTTTTGTATTCTCTCACTTATTTGACATTCTTATTTTTTGTACATACAATTATTAAAGGATTCGTGAGCGTTTAGATGTTAATTAGTTATGATGAAAATAAACGAATTATCAATATTGCTAAACACGGTATTGATTTTATTGGCTGTGAAGTGATTTTTGATAATCCTATGTTAACCACTGAAGATAAAAGACTTTTTTATGGTGAACAACGCTTACAAAGCTATGGGATATTACATCATCAAGTTGTTTTTATGGTTTGGGTGGACAGAGAATTTCCCCATATTATTTCAATTAGAAAGGCGGATAAATATGAAACGAGAAAATTCATTGACATCATTTATGGATAAAAATGTACTGCTTGCCAACGCTCCTGATAAGGTAGTAAAAGATGACTCTGAGCAACAGTTTGATTGGGACAATGCAATGATGAGCTCAGATTTAAATGAGTTAAGAAAGAAAATAGGTCGCCCCTATTCGGTAAATCCTAAAAAACCTGTAACAATTCGCCTTGATGATAAGATATTAGAGTATTTTAAATCCACAGGAAAAGGCTGGCAAACTCGAATGAATAGTGCATTGCTTGAATGGATTGCAAGTCATTAATGCCACATCATCTACTCATAATATAGAAAAATAACATATTGAAAATAAAATGAAAAACGACATTCTCTCTCTCGCTCAAAATCTTATTCGCCGTCCCTCTATCAGCCCTGACGATCAAGGTTGCCAACAGGTGATTGCTGACCGCCTTGAAAAATTAGGCTTTAGCATTGAATGGTTTCCCTTTAATGACACCTTAAATCTGTGGGCAAAACACGGCTCAACCGCTCCGATTGTTGCGTTTGCAGGGCATACCGATGTAGTACCGGCGGGGGATGAAAGCCAATGGACGTATCCACCTTTTTCTGCAGACATTGTGGGTGATATGCTGTATGGCCGTGGGGCAGCGGATATGAAAGGATCGCTGGCGGCGATGGTGGTGGCGGCAGAAGAATATGTCAAAGCTCACCCAAATCATAAAGGCACTATTGTCTTGTTGATTACTTCCGATGAAGAAGCCGCCGCCAAAGACGGCACCGTTCGTGTGGTGGAAACCTTAATGGCTCGTGGTGAAAACATTGATTATTGCCTTGTGGGCGAGCCGTCTAGCTCAAAAACGCTCGGTGATATTGTGAAAAACGGCAGACGAGGATCGATCACGGGCAATCTGTATATTCAAGGCATTCAAGGACATGTTGCCTATCCCCATCTAGCTGAGAACCCTGTACATAAAGCGGTGCCCTTTTTGCAGGAACTGACCACTTACCAATGGGATAACGGCAATGAATTTTTTCCGCCTACCAGTTTGCAAATCGCCAATATTCAAGCGGGCACAGGCAGTAATAATGTGATCCCAGGGGAGCTTTTTGTGCAATTCAACTTACGCTATTGCACCGAAGTTACCGATGATAGCATTAAAAATAAAGTGGCTGAAATGTTGGCAAAACATGGATTAAAATATCGTATTGAGTGGAATCTGTCGGGAAAACCGTTTTTAACCCAACCCAATAAATTAGTCAACGCCGTGGTCAATGCTCTTGAAAAAATCGTGCAAATTTCACCGCAGTTAGACACAGGTGGCGGTACGTCCGATGCCCGTTTTATCGCTTTAATGGGCGGTGAAGTAGTGGAACTTGGCCCACTTAATGCCACGATTCATAAAGTGGATGAATGTGTGAGTGTCAGCGATTTGGTGACATTAGGCGAAGTGTATCGGGAAATGTTGAGGAATTTACTTAACTAAAATGGTGAAAATAAATATAGTGGTTTAAAATCCAGTTGTGATATAATCCACTCGCTAGCATGGGGCTAGGAACAGCAAACCCCACGCTGACGAGTGGGGCTTACAAAAAGGAACTGGATTATGACAGTTAAAATACTAATCCTTGTTATCTTATTAGTTATAGCACTACCTGCTTACTAATGATTTAACGTAAAGTCCTAGCAGTAGCTGCAACTACTGCTAGGCAGTTCCTAAATAATAGCGTTATGTTTACTAAAAATCAAGACAAAAATATGAAATTAACTATCGATCAATTAACCGGTAAATCTCGCACACATTTAGTGCCATTGCCTTGTCCACACTCGTCAAATCATTTTTTGCAACCGCAGGCGGTGAAAGCCTTTCAAGGGTTACAACAAAGTGCGGTGCAAAATGGCTTTAATTTACAGCCAGCCAGTAGCTTTCGGGATTTTGGACGCCAGCAGTTAATTTGGAATGGTAAATTTAATGGTGAGCGGAAAGTCCATGACGATCAAGGTCATGCCATTGATTTCAGCCTACTTGACGATTGGCAAAAAGCACAAGCGATTTTGCGTTGGTCGGCTATGCCGGGAGCTAGCCGTCATCATTGGGGGACAGAAATTGATTTTTTTGATCCTGATTTATTACCAGTCAATCAACCTTTGCAACTTGAACCTTGGGAATATCAACAGGGTGGCTATTTCTTTGAGTTGAGCCAATTTCTGCAAGAAAAATTACCGCACTTTGATTTCGGTTTGCCGTTTATGCAACCCGAACAATATCAAGAAGTCGGGCGTGAACCTTGGCATATTAGCTATTTGCCTTTGGCAGCAGTGGCACAACAGCAATTTACCCCAGAAATTTTATTAGCCGGTTGGGAAAAAGAGGATATTGCTGGAAAATTTGTGTTAATCAACAAGATAAATGAGATTTTTGACCGCTTTTTGCGTTAAAATAGGCAGTCGTCTTGTAAACGAATCTGTCAAATAAGGAAACATAATATGTCAGAAGAAAAAAACTTTCCTTCCAGCAAAAAAAGAAACCGTAAAAAAGCACTCTCTATTTTCATCGTTATTTTATTGTTAATTGCCTTAGCCACAGGGCTTTATTGGTTCTTTTTTGTTAAAGGCTATGAAACGACTGATGATGCCTATGTGAGTGGAAATCAAGTGATGATTTCATCACAAGTCAGCGGTAATGTTCAGCAAATCAATGTGGATAACATGGATTTTGTGCGATCCGGTGAGCCGTTATTATCTTTAGATAACAGTGATTTACAGCTTGCTTTTGAACAAGCTCAAAGTAATTTAGCCAGTGCAGTGCGTCAGATTTCACAATTAAATTATAGTATAAAACAACTTTCTGCCACGGTACAAAGTAAGACTGTTAGTCTTGAACAAGCACGTGGAAATTTACAACGTCGTGAACAGCTAAATAGAACCCAATCTATTGATAAAGAAAGTTATTTACATGCGAAAGAGGCGGTTGAATTAGCCAAAGTAGATTTACTCGCTACGCAAAATCAGTTGGCTGCAAATCAAGCCTTGTTGCTTGATGTACCCTTAGAACAGCAACCTGCAGTATTGAGTGCCGTCAGCCAATTAAAACAGGCGTGGTTAAATTTACAACGTAGTCAAATCGTCAGTCCGATTGATGGTTATGTAGCACGCCGTTCGGTGCAAGTGGGGCAAAAAGTGGCGGTTGGATCGGCATTATTAGCGGTGATTCCAGTGGATCAAATGTGGATTGATGCGAACTTCAAAGAAACCCAGTTAAGACATATGCGACTTGGCCAACCGGTGAAAATCAAAGTAGATTTATACGGTGATAACGTTGAATTTAATGGCAAAATATCGGGGATTGATATGGGAACAGGCAGTGCGTTTTCCTTGTTGCCCGCACAAAATGCCACAGGCAACTGGATTAAGGTGGTGCAACGTGTGCCAGTTCGCATTGCGTTAGATCCTGAACAGTTGCAAAAATATCCGCTCCGTATCGGTTTATCTTCTCAGGTGGAAGTGAATGTCCAGCAAACTGATGGTGAGGTATTACGAACCGCTCGTGATCAAAACCAACAGCAAACCCGCTATTCCACATCAAGTTTAGTCTATGATCAAACTGCGGTGGAAAATTTAGTGAATTCGATTATTTCACAAAATACCTATTAAGGCGGTTGGCGATGCAAAAACCAGTTCATGGGGCCGCACTTGCGATCATGACCATTGCTTTGGCATTGGCGACCTTTATGCAAGTATTAGATTCCACCATTGCCAACGTGGCGATCCCCACCATTGCAGGTGATCTCGGGGCATCAAGCAGTCAAGGGACTTGGGTTATCACCTCCTTTGGGGTGGCGAATGCCATTGCTATTCCGATTACCGGCTGGCTAGCTAAACGCTTTGGCGAAGTGCGGTTATTTTTATGGGCGGTTTTTGGCTTTGTGGTGGCCTCTTGGTTATGTGGTATCTCGCATAGTCTTGGCATGTTGATCTTATGTCGAATTCTGCAAGGCTTGGCAGCAGGCCCGATTGTTCCCCTTTCGCAAAGTTTATTGCTCAATAACTATCCTCCAGAAAAACGTGGCATGGCGTTGGCATTTTGGTCCATGACCGTGGTGGTGGCACCGATTTTTGGCCCGATTTTAGGCGGTTGGATCAGCGATAATATGCACTGGGGCTGGATCTTCTTTATTAATATTCCGATTGGTTTAGCTGTGCTATTTATGACATGGAAAACCTTAGGCGACCGTGAAACCGCAACGGAACATCGCCCAGTGGATCTGGTGGGCCTGAGCTTACTCGTATTAGGTGTAGGTTGCTTGCAATTAATGCTAGATGAGGGCCGTGAGCTAGATTGGTTTAATTCCACCGAAATTGTGGTGTTGACCATTATTTCCGCTATTGCATTGATTACCCTAGTGATTTGGTCGCTCGGCGATGATAATCCTATTGTGGATATTTCCTTGTTTCAACAGCGAAACTTTGTGATTGGTTGTTTGTGTACGAGCCTTGCCTTTTTGGTGTATTTAGGTTCCGTGGTATTGCTACCGCTGTTATTTCAACAGGTTTATGGCTACACTGCTACATGGGCGGGGCTGGCAGCTGCACCAGTGGGGTTATTGCCTATTTTCTTATCACCAATTATCGGCCGATTTGGGCATCGTATTGACATGCGGATTTTGGTCACTTTTAGTTTTATTATGTATGCGGTAACGTTCTATTGGCGAGCAGTGACCTTTGAAACCGCAAGTACATTCTGGGATTTTGCATTACCACAGTTTGTACAAGGCTTTGCAGTGGCTTGTTTCTTTATGCCATTGACGACCATTACGTTGTCAGGTTTGCCACCACAAAAAATTGCTTCTGCCTCGAGCTTGTTTAACTTTTTACGGACCTTGGCAGGTTCCGTTGGGACATCCTTGACCACATTTATGTGGTATCGGCGAGAGGCTTTGCATCATACGAGATTAACAGAAAACATTACCCAATATGACTTCAACACGCATCAATACTATCAACAGATGGCGAATCTCGGTTTTAGTGATCAACAAAGCAGTATTCAATTAGCACAAACGATTTCAGGACAAGGTTTTATTATTGGTGCCAATGAAATTTTTTGGCTATCTGCCATGTTGTATTTGTCTTTGATTATTGTTGTGTGGTTTGCTAGACCGCCATTTGGGTCACGGCATTAGATAAATTATTGAAATGAGAGTCAAAAAAGTGCGGTGAAATCATCGCACTTTTTTGTTGATAGGAGTTATCTTTCCACAATGACACCCACTGAACGCGCTTGCGCTACCGCTTTCGGTTTATGCAATTCAATACGCAGGGATTGAATGCCATATTGTTGTTGTAACAAATCCGCCACTTTGTGTGCGACGGTTTCCACTAACTTAAACGGCTGACTTTCGACAAAATCAATGATTTTCTGCGAAATTTCCGCATAATCCAAGCAATATTGCAGATCTTCAGTTTCTACCGCTTGACGAAAATCCCATGCCATTTCAAGATTAAAAATCAGCTTTTGCTTAATGGTCTGTTCCCAATCATAGGCGCCAATACGGGCAAATGCCGTTAGTTCATGAATAAATACTTTATCTGTCATCTTATTCCTTCAATTTTTTCACCGCAGTTTGGATATTTTCCGCTTGGGTAATGGCAGAAATCACAGCCACACCATCTGCGCCCGCTTGTTTTAATGTGTGAGCATTATACTGATTTATGCCGCCAATCACCACAAAAGGCTTACTTAATGCGTAATCCTTTAATTTTTCTAAAAATTCTACACCTAACACAGCGGAATGATCGGCTTTTGAGCCAGTAGGGAAAATCGGGCCCACACCAATATAATCAATCTCCCCTTGTTGTTGAGCGGCTAAAACCTGATCTAAGTTATTGGTGGATAAGCCAAGGATCAGTTTGTGTTGCGTTTTTTCTAACACTTGCTGAATGGCCATATCCGATTGCCCGACGTGTACGCCATCTGCTCCTATTTCCACAGCTAATGCGACATTATCATTAACGATAAATGGCACTTGATATTGGCGACATAACGCCAAGCATTGTCTGGCGAGCTGTTTTTGTTGTTCTGGCAGATGTGCTAACGAATGTTTACCTTTATCCCGAAATTGGAAACAGGTAATGCCCGCTTGCAAGGCTTGTTTTAATATCTCCAGTAGATTTTGAGCGGGATCACCCGACAAGTGTAGGCAATCTTGCGTACCCGCAATAAAATACACCGACAACATTTGTTGAATTTGTTGCTTATTGTTCATCTTGATACGCCCAATGGTTAGTCGGTCCGTGTCCATGACCGAGATTTAACGGGTGACTAATCGCCGCCGTGATATAGGCTTTGGCAGTGCGAATGGCTTGTTCCACACTGTTGCCTTTGGCAAGTTCAGCGGTGATGCATGCGGAGAATGTGCAACCTGTGCCGTGGGTTTGGTTGGTTGGGAAACGGGGAACTTGCAAGGTGAACTGTTCCGTTGGGGTGAAAACCCAGTCCAAACAGACCGCACTTTGTGAATTGCCACTGTGTCCGCCTTTAATCACCACAGTTTCCACGCCCCATTGTTGTAACAAGCGAGCCGCTTTTTCTGCACTGGCATTATCCACCACTTTAATCCCTGTTAAGGCCTCTGCCTCAGGCAAATTCGGCGTAATCACTTTCACTTTAGGCAAAATAGACTGTTTCAAGGCGGTAACCGCATTTTGTTGTAATAAAGAGGCACCGCCCTTGGCGATCATCACCGGATCTAACACAATTTGCGGAAACCGATATTGTGCTAAATTTTCCGCCACGCACTGAATAATCTCCGCATTGCCGAGCATACCAATTTTGACCGCTTGAATATCAAAATCTTCCGCTACGGCTTTAATTTGCGCAGAAATGGTGGCAAGGGGAATCGGGGCAATATCAAAGACACCTAAAGTATTTTGGGCGGTCACCGCAGTAATCGCTACCGTGCCAAATACGCCTCGCATTTGAAAAGTTTTTAAATCCGCTTGAATACCTGCTCCGCCACCGCTATCGGATCCTGCAATGGTTAAGGCTTGTGCTACGTTAGACATGGTTAATCCTCGCTAATTGGTTAATTTTTTCAGGGGTTAAATCGGCTAATTGATTGATAAATTGTACGGCAAAATCGCCTAATTGATTGTGTAATCCTTGGGCGGCGAGTTCGCCAGCTACGGCATAGGCGGTGCAAGCCTCGACGCAAGCGTTAAATTCATCGTTTTTTTCCGCCACACCGAGAAACGCCCCAACCACGGCACCGAGTAGGCAACCTGACCCCGTGACTTTAGGAAATAGTGGCGTGCCGTTGGCAATTTTGGCAACCCGTTTGCCATCGCTGATATAGTCAATTTCACCGCTGATCGCCACACAACATTGGTATTTTTGAGCGGCGACTCTAGCAATGTCGGCAATATCACCTTGCCCTTCGCCTGCGTCCACGCCTTTCGCTTGCCAAGCCACATCTGCCAAAAACGCCACTTCGCCCACGTTGCCACGAATCGCAGAAATCTTAACCTGATCTAAAATTTTCCGCACGGTGGCACGGCGATAGGCTGTTGCGCCTGCACCCACGGGATCTAACACCACAGGCACGCCGTGCTGATTAGCAGCTTGCCCTGCGATAATCATGGCCTCTACATCAAAATCATGAATGGTGCCAATATTGAGTAAAAGTGCGTTGGAAAATTGTTGAATTTCTGCCGCCTCCTCCGACATGGTCGACATAAAAGGGGAGGCACCGAGCGCCAGTAATCCATTGGCAGAAAAGTTGGTGACCACAATATTGGTCATACAATGCACCAGTGGATTATGTTCTCGAACAAGATTTAAATAGTTGAATTGCATAGAATTTCCTTTACCTATCCGTGAAAAGAAAAGATGCAGCATAATGGGGCGGATAAAATGAAGATAGTTCCCTACGCCAGTATTAGCTGTATCAGGTTTTACGGGTATTTTCTCAGCCGCTATGTCGTTATAGCAGCACCCCGACTATGAGTTTAGTTTAGAATGGTTTTGAGTTTAAAACAAGCATAAATTGACTATTTTCTGGTTAACACCAAAAACCGCAGATCATAGGCATTCTGTTCATCTTTTTCCCGAAATTGTTCAACCTCAATACGCCACTCGTCCCAGTTAATCGCAGGGAAAAAGGTATCACCATCCAGTTCGATTTGAATTTGCGTGAGATAAAGTTTGTCTGCTTGGAGAAAATATTGCTGAAATAATTGTCCGCCACCGATCAACATCAGCTCTTGATCAGGGTGTAAATCTCGGGTAAATTGCACCGCACTTTCTAGGCTGTCTTTCCAAATAACGCCCTCCGCCTCAAATGGCTGACGTGAAAGCACGATATTGGTGCGTTTCGGCAAGGGACGGCCGATACTTTCAAAGGTTTTCCGCCCCATAATGACCGTTTTGCCTTGGGTATTTTGGCGAAACCACGCCAAATCCGCAGGCAAGTGCCACGGCATTTGGTTATCTTTGCCAATGACCCAATTTTGGGTGGTGGCGACAATGAAACTTAATCCCATAGACTTATTCGCTATCAAACCAACCACGGATAAATTGAATGGAGAAGAACAAGGTAATCAAGCCTAAGAAATAGAAAATATAGCTTAAAATCGGCATACTTGGACTCGTCTCTGTCGCTTCTTTCATGGACACCATATTGCGGTATTCATCAAAAATCACTAAACGCCAGCCATAGTATTTCACTTCCACCATTTGTTTATTGCCTGCAAAGTTAGAGGCTTTGGCTTGTAAATCCGCTGATCCAAATTTGAAATAGAACGGAAAACCCCAACGGGTATCTTCATTGCGGTATACCATGGGTTTTTCTTCGCCCGCTTTTTGGGTATAAATATAATACACGTCACGGGTTGGGCCATCTGCTGGATTGGCTTTGGTAATCGGGCCGTCTTTATCCACTCGTTTGACTTCTACGCCGGTAATATAGGTCGTGTCGTAATGGGGGAAAATAAAATGGATACCCGAAAATAATACCACGTGGAATAAAATCACCACCAAAAAGAGAAAATATTTGATTGTTTTACGCATAATAAAAGTTCCTATTAAAAGCCCCCCTTTGGAAGAGGGGAAAGTTTTTACACATCTATGATTAAATTCTAATCAATGTCCCAATTTCTTGATTTCATCAACAGGCAAATTAAGGTATTTAGCCACAAGATCCACGTCAAGCCCAAGATTAAGCATATTTTTGGCACTCTTCCGTAACCCGTTTAATTCGCCTTGTTGCATTCCTTGCAGCATACCTTGTTGTATTCCCTGTAAAATCCCCTGTTCGGTAGCATATTCTAACGCAGAAAATTCATCCCATTTACGTTTTAAGCTCACATCATACATTTCTTTTTCTCCCTTGCTTAAATTGGTGTATTCGGCGATTGTAAACAGTTTTTGGAAAACCGGTTTTTTTAAGAAAGCAGGCAATTTTTTTAAGTTTGCCATATTTTTCAATACGTATAACCACTTGTCCAAATCGCTTTCCAACGCATATTCAGCTTTGTGAAAATTCAGTAATTCAATATAGATGAACCCAAGTTTATCATAAAAAATTTCGCCTGTCTTTTTGTTGAACAGGCAAATATCGTGTAAATATTCATCAGTGTCCGAAAAATGAAAACCGTCCATCAGGGCGATCACATAAACTTCCGTAATCGCATAATTCCAACCGCTGATTCCCCCTTGTGGCGCTTGATCGCTGATCAGTTTGCTACCGTAGTAAATGGTGCGTTCTTTAAAATACGTCTGCTTGCTGCGTTGCACTTCAATAATAAATTGCGAATCGTCATCCGTGGTGCAAGTGAGATCAAAGATAACGTTGCCTTGTTCTGCCGTGTCGCCTACGTGTTCATTTTTGTTGTAAACCAAGTCTTTGATGATTTTTTTGCCTTGAAATAATTCATTGAGAAAATCCATCAGTAAGTCTTTGTTAACTTCGGTGCCAAAAATGCGTTTAAAACCGTAGTCGGTGGTGAGATCAATATAGCGTGAGGGTTGTTTCATTGCTTGCTCCATGTGTTGAGTGAATGGGAGCATTATCAAGTGCGGTGGTAAATAGGCAAGATTTTTAATTCAATTTTGGAATTGAGATCACAAAAATAAAAATTTTTTGGTGCTTTTTTAGGGGGAATTTCATGAGTTTTAACCCTCACCGCCCGAAAATCCTGACGGATTTTCTCCGTCCTCTCCCAAGGGGAGAGGCTGTTATTGTACCTGAATTTTAAACAAACGCTCAAAGTTTTTGGTGGTTTGTTCGGCAAATTGTTCTAGCGTTAACCCTTTTAAGGTGGCTACATAATCACAGACTTCACGAGTATAAGCGGGTTGATTTTGTTTACCACGATAAGGCACGGGCGCCAAATAGGGGCTGTCCGTTTCCACTAACAAGCGATCCAACGGCACATAGCGGATCACCTCCCGAATGTCCTCAGCATTTTTAAAAGTCACAATGCCAGAACAAGAAATATAAAATCCCAAATCTAACGCTTGTTTGGCAAAATCCATGGTTTCTGTAAAACAATGAATGACGCCACCGCACTTTTCCGCCTGATTATCTTGCAACAACCGAATGGTGTCATCACCCGCTGCACGAGTATGAATAATCACGGGCTTATCTAATTGATTGGCCACTTGAATTTGGCTGGCGAAAATGGCCTGTTGCAAGGCTTTATTATCCGCACTGTAATAATAATCCAAGCCGATTTCGCCAATGGCCACCACTTTTTGATGTTGGGCCAACTGAATTAAACGGTCCACATCATAGGGTTCATCCTCTAAATCCAAGGGATGGACGCCACAAGCAAAGGATACGTCATCACGGTGCGCCAAACTGTCCCGCTGTTTTTCAAAACGGCTTAATGTGACGCCAATGGTGAGCAAATGTTGTACGTCACGGGCTTTTGCCTTGTTAATCACATCATTCACATCTTGATGTATATTTTCATAATCCAGTGCGTCTAAATGGCAATGGCTATCTACAATAAACATATTTCCTCTTATTGTTCAAATACTTCTGTAATCAGTTTAGTTAAACCGTCTAATAAAATAATTTCTTGATTGACCGCATTAATTTGAATTAAATCCAACCGCATATTCTGCACAATTTGATTGGCTTGTAATAATCCCAACATGGTCTGTTTTTGGTTAAATTGTTGTACGCCTCGGGCTAAATCCTGACAAATCCAATTTTCTTGAACGCCTAATTTATCTTTTAAGGCATCTGTTAGAAATGCTAATAACCAATCAATTTGATGAAAAATCAATTCCTTTTCAAATAGCGGCAATAATTCCAACGGTGAACGACGCACATAAAATACCCAAAATTGGCGTAAAAATTCTCGCCGTTTTTCCATTAAGCCTTGTTGTAAGAAAGTCAATGCCGACAACGGCCGTTGATAACTAATACGAAGTGCGGTGGAAATTTCTTCTGTTTTTTCATTGGATTGTGTTTGTAACCATTGTTCTGCCAACGCTGTCTCAGGCACATTGACTAACCACATTTGACAACGGCTGTAAATGGTCGCCATTAAAGGTGACGCCAAATCCGCTTGCAACAAAAAATAGCTATTTGGACGAGGTTCTTCTAACGTTTTCAAAATGGCATTGGCTGCTGCCTCGGTCAACCGCTCCGCTCCCTGTACCCAGACAATTTTATTACCGCCTTGTTGAGCATACTGATTGACGATTTCATTAATCTCACGCACCTGATCCACACCAATATCTTTGTTATCAATAGGCGCCAACAAATGCACATCAGGGTGATTCCCCGCTTGGCTTAACTGGCAAGCATGGCAATGTCCACAAGGCTTTTCCGATTCGGTACAAATCAAAAACTTCGCCACCGCATCAATTAACTGTTCCACACCCACGCCCATTTCTGCCTTAAACAGCAAAGCATGATGGCCCCGCCCTTGTGAAAAAGACTGAGTGATTTGTTGGTAAGTGGGGGTGAGCCAAGGGTAGAGTGTTGCCATTTTTTCTGTATTAATGCCCGTTACTATATGAAAAGAAACTATACCCGATCTGTTCGGAGATAGCAAAAAATATAAAAAACCTGTTTTGGAAATTTTTTCTAAAACAGGTTTTGGTTTGTATTATGGGTAAGTTTATAAGTGCTAATTTAAATTCTTTTTGGCTTCTTCTATCAAATCACAAGCATCTGAATATCCGCTTTTGCAAGATTCAATTAGAAGATCCGCCGCTTTATCTGTATTTTTCTTTAGAGAAAAGTAAGTAATAGATAAATAAAATTTAGTTTCTGCATCACCGTATTTTGTTGCTTTAGTTAACCATTGCTCTGCTTTTTTTAAATTTTTCTTACAACCGTAGTCACTCAAACCCTGTAGATAACAAATGCCGATAGCTTTTTGAACTTGAGATGCTTGTTGAGGATCTTTCAGGTTTTTTACCTTTTCTTCTAGTAATTGAACAGGCGTTGTTGCTGCCTGTGTTTCCATTGAGAATAACATTAAGCCAGCAAGTGTAACGCCGAGTAATTTTGTGTGTTTTAACATTTGAATGCTCCTGTTTTAGACATCTAAAATATTTTGAAGATCTTGAAGTGTGGTTTTGTTAATATTTAACGAAGAAAACTGCTCTAATTCTTCGTCAATCTGTTGTTGAGCCTCTTCTAATAACTCGAACTGCTCATTGTCGTTATATTCTTCTCCGTCAGATAAGTCGGTGTCATAGGCTAACGACTCGCATTCCGCCAATAATTTGCCAAATTGTTCGACATCTTTTACTTGTAGATAATCGTCATGCAACTCGAAACTATTATCAGAAATATATTCTAATAGATCTCGCATTTCTTGATATTTATCCTCAATAACACCTAATAGATGGTAAATACTAATAGACATAAAAAAAACTCCATAGGTAAATGATATATTCAGTATCAGTAAAATTACTGATTAAAATGAATACTACCATTGTTTTTTTTTTGAGCAATATGTTAGACTAAAAAGTATAGAAATGAGTTAAATAAAAAGGAGAGAAAATGATATTATCAGCATTCCCTGTACTTTCGTACGGGGTTAGGCATTGTTGCGCCACGCTGTGGCTAGTTTATGTGGGTATATTAATGGCAACAGCATTAACAAACTTCTGCACTGCCGCTTTCACATCCGCAGTAACCTGTTCCAATGCTTGACCCGCATTAATAGTGGTAGCATTTGGATCTTGAGCAACTAATTCCAAATACCGCTCCCGAGTGCGGTGGAAAAAATCTAAATTTTGTTGCTCAATGCGATCTAGCTCGCCACGGCCTCTGGCTCGGGCTAGCCCTTGTTCGGGTTCAATGTCTAAATAAAGGGTAAAATCAGGTTTAAAATCACCGAGGACGCTGTTTTTTAGGTTGAGCATAAATGATTGATCTAACTGACGACCGCCGCCTTGGTAGGCTTGGGAGGACATGTCATGGCGATCACCGATAACCCATTTGCCTTGTGCAAGGGCTGGTTTAATCACATTTTCGACCAACTGAATACGTGCGGCATAGAGCATTAATAATTCCGCTTTGTCAGTGACAGGTTCTTCGGTTTCGTGTTTAATTAGTTGGCGTAATTTCTCTGCTAAAGGCGTGCCACCGGGTTCTCGGGTGAACACTAAATCGGTGATGCCGTTAGCATGCAGTTGTTCCACAATGGCGTGACGTGCGGTGGTTTTGCCGGCACCCTCTAAGCCCTCGAGTACAATAAATTTTCCAGTCATATTATTTTTTATCCATTTTTTTGTTCTGTTTATACCAACGTAAATAGTCTTGCACGGCCCGATTGTGTTCGGTTAAATTTCGGCTAAACTTATGTCCACCGGTGCCGTCTGCCACAAAATAGAGAAAATCGGTTTTCTCGGGGTGAGCTACCGCTTGCAATGCACTTTCGCTTGGATTGGCTATCGGTGTTGGGGGTAAACCATCAATCACATAAGTATTATAAGCGGTCGGGGTTTCCAAATCTTTTTTACGAATATTGCCGTTGTAATTGTCGCCCATGCCATAAATAACCGTTGGATCCGTTTGTAATTTCATATTGGATTTTAGACGGTTAATAAACACTGAGGCAATGCGGCCACGTTCGGCTTGTACGCCACTTTCTTTTTCCACAATAGAGGCCAAAATTAGCATTTCATAAGGGCTTTGTAACGGTAAATCTTCATCTCGCTCGGCCCAAAGTTGTGCCAACAATTTTTGTGTACGGTCAGTTGCTCGCTTTAATAGGGCTAAGTCGGTGGAGTCTGGCACATAATTATAGGTATCGGGATAGATCCAACCCTCTAAAGAATGTTGGCTATTTTCAGGTAATTCAAGTAGTTGTAATAATTCTTGCGCAGTTTTGGCTTGAATGGAGGAGGCCAAGTGCGGTGCATTTTGTAGCGATTTCTTTACATCTCGCCAAGTTTCACCGTCCGTAAAACGTAAGCTAAATTGTGCCTCTTTCCCCTCATTTAGGATTGTTAAGACATCCGCAAGGGTATTCACCCCATTGAGTGAATAGGTGCCTGCTTTCACATTATTGAATTGTGGCTGTAATTTTAATGCCCAAGGCAACCATTTTGCGTCCGCCACTAAGTGTTCTTGCTCAAAAAGATCCGCCAGTTTTTTGCCTGTGGTGCCACGTTTCACGGTTAATAGTTGATCGGGTCGCACGGTGACAGCTTGGTTCACAACTTGTTGCATTTGGCGATAGCCCCAACCGCTGATAGCCAATAGCAAGATGACGAGAAGAAGTAAAAATTTTTTCATTATTTTTGTTTATTTTTTGAATTTAGACCAAATTTTGCTTTCTTGCCCACGCCATAAACGTTGAATATTATCATGATGGCGATAAATTAATAAGCAACACACCAAGGCGACAGGGAAAGTATATTCAGGTTTGAAATACCATACATATAACGGCGTTAATAACGCCGCAATTACTGCACTGAGAGAAGAATAACCGCTAATTAAAAATACCAACAACCAAGTGCCGATCATGGAACCAGCGACGCCCCAAGCAATCGGGGCAATGGAACCAAAGGCCGTCGCCACGCCTTTGCCACCTTTAAATTTAAAGAATATCGGGAAAATATGGCCTAAACAAGCGCCTAACGCCACCATACCTAATTCAAAATGGGTTAAGCCTAAATAATAACCCGCCCACACGGGTAACATGCCTTTTAACATATCGAAAATCAGCACTGCCAAAGCCGCCCATCGGCCACCTAAACGCAATACGTTGGTCGCTCCCGGATTATGCGATCCCACCGTGCGGGGATCGGGTAAGCCAGTAATACGGCAAATTAAAATCGCACTGGAAATCGAACCTAGTAAATAGGCAAATAGCATATAGAACAAGGCAAATAGGCTCATGGATTTTTCTCGATAAATAAATAATCCCTATTCTACCTAAATTTAGGCGGGTTAGGCTAATGATATTTTCGACAAACGCATAACGGTGTGACTGATCGGATTTTTGAAAAAATAAAATGAGGCCAATCATGCCTCATTTATGTCGTCAATTAGAACGTATTACACTGACTTGGATCGCCCGTTTTTAGCCCTCGTTGAAACCATTGTAAACGCTGTGCCGATGTGCCATGGGTGAAACTATCTGGCACCACATAACCTTGGCTGCGTTTTTGTAGTCGATCATCCCCGACCGATTCCGCTGCAGCAAAGGCCTCTTCTAAATCACCTGTTTCTAATAAATCATTTTGAGCCGCTTGATAGCCCCAAACGCCCGCAAAACAGTCCGCTTGTAATTCTAATTTCACCGACAACGCATTGGCTTGCGACGGATTTTGTTGTTGTAAACGGTTCACTTTAGGCAAAATACCCAATACATTTTGCACGTGATGGCCGACTTCGTGGGCGATTACATAGGCAAAGGCCGTATCACCAGCGGCGCCTAATTGGTTTTTCATGTCCGCATAGAAAGACAAATCTAAATAGACTTTTTTATCATTGGGACAATAAAACGGCCCCATAGCAGCTTGACCCGTGCCACACGAGGTTGAGGTGGCGCCAGAATATAACACCATCGTTGGTGCCACATAGCGTTGTCCGTTTTTGTTAAAATAACCTTGCCATGTGGTTTCGGTATCTCGTAATACCACACGAGAAAGTTCATTTAAATTTTGTTCATCTTGTGCCGATAATTTAGAGGAACTGCTCATTGTACCGCCTAAACTGGCAGTATCAACACCGACTAAACCCGATAAATCCACACCATAATAAGCGCCCACTAACAACACAATAAAACCCAATACACCTGTTTTTTTACCACCACTGATTCTTGAGCCACTGCCACGTCTATCTTCTACATTTGAACTTTGTTCTCGACCTTGCCAACGCATAAATTTTCTACTCTCTCATAATTAAAACAGGGCTATTTTACCTGAAAAAGCAGCAAGTGCGGTTAATTTTTTAAAAATTTATAGACATCCGTGTAGGCTTTGGTTATTGTAGGCGAGGTTTTATTGGTTTCGACTGATAAATATATTTGTCACTATACAACAAGAAGGAAAGAAACGTGGGTTTATTTGATTTCGTAGGAAATATCGGTAAAAAAATTTTTGGTAAAGATGAAGATCCATCACAAGCGGTCACCAATCACATTGCGGAAGACAATCCTGGTATTGATAATGTCGCTGTAACGGTGGAAGATGGCGTAGCCAAAATCTCAGGCGATGCTACTTCAGCCAGTGCATTAGAAAAAGCTATTCTTATGGCGGGTAATATTGTTGGCGTGGAATCCGTTAATGTGGATGCAGTAAAAGTTGCAAACGGTGAACAATTAGCCACCGAAGACGAATTTTATGTGATTCAAAAAGGCGATACTCTTTCTGCTATTGCGAAAAAATTCTATGGCAATGCAGCAAAATATCCGGCTATCGTGGAGGCGAATAAAGAAGTGATTAAAGATGCTAACAAAATCTTCCCAGGCCAAAAAATTCGTGTACCAAAAGTACTTTAAGCGACATTAAACGTGATTAAAGCATGACAAAGCCCACATAATTTTGTGGGCTTTTTTTGAATCCGTTTAAGCGTTGTCCATACGCATTTTTTCACCACCAAATTCATCTAATAAATGTTCGGTTAACTTGGCAAGTTCGCCAGTCATTAACAAAAAATCGGCATCAAAACGCTGTGCCACATCTTCTTTTAAAATATCGTCATTCTTTTCCCGAATATTATCGGCAAATTTCAAACGTTTTAATGTGCCGTCATCATGTAACACAAAACGTAAATGATCTTCCCATTCTAATAATAACTTGCTGATAAATTTATCTTTTTGCAAATGAGATAAAATTTCTTCGCTTTCTAAATCCTGATTTTTACAACGAATAATGCCTTGATTATCCGCCGCTTTGAGTTCGCCCTCATCAAGTGCGGTGAAAAATGTGGGTATTTTTTGTTGCACCAACCAATCGGTCATCACAATGGCGGGTTCATTGGCAAAAGCCAACGGCACTACAGGTAACGATCCTAATGATTTACGCAACAATGCCAAGGCATCTTCCGCTCGTTTATAAGAGGCCACATTCACATAAATTAAATTGGTTTCGGTGTTAATCCAAATCGCCGTTTGCTGATGTTTACTAAACGCCCGAGGCAACAATATGGCCACCACATCATCTTTCAATGCCTGTTTTTCGGTCTTTTTCAATTTGCGATTTTCTTTTTCTTCCAACTGACGCACACGTTCATCTAATTCTTGTTTAATCACGGGACTTGGCAAGATTTTATCTTCTTTGTGTGCCACCAATAAAATTTGTTTGCCGTTGGAAAAATATAATGCCTCCGATTCGCGCAACGGTTTAGTCCAGCCAAATTTGCTCATGTCAGATTGGCTACAAGGGTGGTATTCATTGGCAGTTAAACTTTGTTGCAACGTGCTATCTGACCAATCCAGATTTTTGGTTAAGCGGTAAATAATGGCGTTTTTGAACCAGTACATAGGGTGTCCTTAGAGTTAAGTTGGGAATTACGCATTCGGTTGAAAAACAATCGAACCACCGAGTGCTTGCGCATAACGGGTGATGGTTTCCAAGGTTGGACGCACCAAACCACGCTCAAGGCGGCTAATGTTTTGCGCTTTAATTCCCGTACGTTTAGCAATTTCGCCTTGTGAAAGATGTTGGTTCAAACGATATTGTCTGAGTTCTTCAATCATTTTTTTTTGCACGTCACGCGCTTGACGTAATTCGACAAATTCGGGATCTTGCATTAATTCTTGTTCAAGTTCCGCAAGGGTAACAAATTCATAGGTTTCAGTTTGCATGGAGTTGCTCCTTAATGGCTTTCATTCGTTGTTTAGCAAGATCTAAATCTTGTTTGGGTGTTTTTTTATGTAATGCGTGAATAACATAGATTTGTTTGCCAATGTAAAAAAGAAAAAACTGCGTGATATACCATCTTTTGACGACGCTCGCAATTCTTTTAAACCATTTCCCATATCTCGCACATTCGGCTCTTTTAATTGATTGCCTTGTCGTTCAAGCTGTTTAAGTGCTTCAAAAGTCGCATCTTTTAATGAGGCGGGCATTTTTAAAATCTCTTTTTGTGCTTGTTTGATGAGATGTAAGTTAAACATAACTGACTCGGTTAATTAATCTTAGGTGATTATGCTAACATATTTTTTATTATAATCAAGAAAGATTATAAAAGATGAATAATTTCTAAGTAAAAACGAGAACATTCAGGTTAAACAAAATAAATAACAAGCCGCAAGTTTTATATGCGGCTTGCTATTCAACATTAAAGCGGTTTATCTGACTCTTTATTTTCGGTGGAATCCGTGGTTTCTGTTATTTCGACATCTTCCTCCGTTTCCCTATTTTCTGTGGTTTCTGGCGTGATTTCCGTTTCTACATTGTCGGCAGAATCCGTTTTTGATTTTTTCGGAATGAATTTCATCAACGACAATAACAAGGTTTTCATTCCCCCAAGCAAGAAACCAATGAACGCAAACAAGCCTTGTTCTTTGCTTGGAATGGCACTGCTGTCAACAACTTCGCCATTTAGCCGATTTTCTAGCAAATTAAGATGTTTTTTCAATTTTCGTTGTTGGCATTTTAAACATAAAACTTGAATTGCCGCCCAGCTCAACGGCAGTAGCCCTGTGAGAATCATTGATTTCATTGTTTTCAATGAAACAATAAGAAAATAATTTCCAAGCACTGCTGATGACATAATAAAAACGCCAACCAAAATACAGCCTAATGCTTGTTTTTGTGAGTTCATTATACGTTGATGTAAAACTCTTTCTTAGTCATCACTAAATACTTTGTATTTATACTGAATGATTTCAATTTTTCGTTCGGTAGAAACAGGTTCATCTTTAGGTAATTTAATATAATCAGCTATAACTGGAATGAATTTCTCCGCAGACGTGCCATTTTCTTCTACATTTTTAATAACTTTAGACAAATGGAAATAGAGTTCATCTTTGGCTTTCGTTTTATACATTATGTATAACGCCCAGCCACAAAATAGAAATGATAGCCCAATCACAATAGTTGATAATAAATCCATAATCATAATCATAATCATAATCATAATCATAATTTCATTCTCCTTTTTTTAGTTTTTCTCAATGTCTACATCATATTCTGCAAGTTCACGATACTCTGGGAAATTACATATACTCCCCGATTTGTGTAAATATACATTCACTTCATGCTCCCAATGAAATATAGTACAAAATTTTGATTTACGAGCTGGAGGAACATACGCTAATTTTAACTTAATATCCGTTGGTTTAACGGCAATCCCTTTTGTTGAAACGGTTTCATCAAGACGTTCAAATGTATACTCAATAATAGCTAGAGAATCCCCATTTAACCTCCTGCCTCCCTCGCTATAAGAGATTTGTCTAAATAAATAGGCTAAGCGGTCCATATCAGAGAATAGACTATGGTGCATTCTATCTGCTAAGGTATCTAAACTTTCGTTAATAGAAAAAGTATAGTTATCAGGAGAGTAGATAGGTAAATCGAGAGCTAATCTATAATAATTTGCTTTCATATTTTCCCCATCTTTTTCATTTTCCCTTGTCTTTTCGGTTTCAAAAAACACTTTATTTTTTTGTAAAGATAATACGGTTTTGCCATTGTTACTTTTGGGAACGTCAATAATGGATTTAAATGGACTTTCTATTGGTCCGTCAAACAGCGCTATCCCATAGCGTAATTTAAATTTATTTGGTAAAATGTCAGCTTGTGCCTTGGCAATTTGGTTATTAATTGATTGAATAATACTCTCTTTGTTTTCTAATGCTTCTTTCTGATATTTTTCTAAATCGCTTCTTAATGCACTCTCAGCACAACCCTGAATTACAGAAAAAGCGAAGTCAAAATATTCCTCTCCATAAGAATGATAGATTTTCTCCTCGCCATTGACCCGTCCCGTTTCATGGGTGCTAAGAAATTTAATAACACCAAATTGAGTATTTTTGCTAACAGAACGGGGTTTGTAACAGCCCACAGGTGGATAATCTATAAATTTTTGAGATGTATTCCAATACTCATAATCTTCATATTGAAACTCAGAGGCAGGTTGCCAAAAAAACAACACCGCCAACAAGCCAACGCCAACTGCCGTGCGTAGCTTATGTGCTTTCGCCCATTGCAATGAACGTTTGAAAGACTGACCGCTATTTTTTAATGAAATTTTCATTGTTAAATCCTTGTCAAGATGATGTTCAGGGAAAGTTTTTTGAACAAAAATGCCCTTAGCGGAGTGTTCCCACAAAGAACACTTCACTCGACGAATGATTATACATTAGCTGGAAAAAAAACAGGGTTTTGTGCGGGTTTTATTGACTAAGGGATCAATCCTATTCGTTCTATTTCTTATAATAAGACGACAACGGCAATTCCGTGGTATTTTTCACGGTTTGTAAAATAATCTCGGTTTTGAGATTTTTGATACCAAGTGAGGTGGTGAGATATTGTTTTTGTAGGCTGTAAAATTCGTCTAAATCGTGGGTTTGGATTTTTAGGATAAAATCAAAATCGCCGGCCATTAAATGGCATTCGGTAATTTGCGGGATCAGCTTCATTTCAAAAATAAAGCGTTCTTTGAGTTTCAAATCGGCTTCAATAAAGGAGCCAAGCACATACACTGTGACATTGAGTTGCAATTTTTTCGGATCAAGCAAGCAAACGTATTTATCAATCACACCGCATTGTTCTAATAAGTTCACTCGTCTCAGACAAGCGGAATTAGACAGTCCGACGGTTTCGGCTAATTCGTTGTTTTGTTGTTTGCCATTTTGTTGCAGTGATCGCAAAATGCGTAAATCAGTATTATCAAGGGTTTTGGTTGGCATTTTACATTCCTTGTTTGGTTACTCATATGATACAAGTCATGCCCCTTTTTGTAAACAAGTAAACCGAGGCGGCGAGATTAGTAGGCGACTACCGCACATATTGTACAGTAGTCGCATGTGTTAATTTATGGGTTAAGCATAAAGCGATACTTGCACCACCAATAAAATGGAACCAATTAACAACAACATTCCTATCATTGGCATGACAAATTTCACCCATTTATTAAATGGAATATGCAACATTTGTAAGGTCACTAACACCAAGCCAGTTGGGGCTAAGAATAACATGGCGTATTGTCCCCAGTTGTAGGCAGAAACCACAATGTGACGTGGAATGCCCACCGCATCGGCAAGCGGTGCCATAATCGGCATAGAAAGCACAGCTAAACCAGAAGATGACGGTACAAATAAGCCTAAGAAGATGAAGATCACCAATTGTGCAAGAATAAACACACTACTTGGCATACCTGCGACGAGATTGGAGGTGTAGTTCAAAATGGTATCGGAAATCATCCCTTGATCTAACACTAAGTTGACGCCACGAGCTAACCCGATAATCAAAGAGACCCCCACTAAATCTGATGCACCAGCAGTGAACGCATTAAGCACATCTTCTTCGGATAAGCGAGAGATAAACATGATTAAAATCGTAATCGCCAAGAATGAAGACGCCATTTGTGGGAACCACCAGCCGCCAGCCATCACGCCCCAGACCATAATTGGGAAAGCAATACAGAATAGGGTTAAGATGACTTTACGTTTTTTGGTAAATTCTAACTCTTTGTTGTCATCGGTTTGGAAATTTTTCAAATAACGTTGGTTAAATTCTTCTCGTTCTTCATAGCAGAAAGAGAAAGTTGGATCTGCTTTGACGCGTTTACAATACCAGTAAAGATAAGTGAGAACAGAAATACCACCCAAGACGAGTCCGATAAAACGGAAACCCATTCCCTCAGTGAATTGAATACCCGCTGCATTAGATGCAATGACGACGGAGAACGGATTGATGGTAGAGAATGCCGTTCCCATTGATGATGCCAAGAAAATGGCACCAACGCACACAATCGCATCATAGCCCAAAGCAATAAATATCGGGGCTAAAATCGGGTAGAACGCCACCGCTTCTTCTTCAATACCGCAAGTGGTACCACCGATCATCATTAGTACGGAAACGCTAAACACGATGAAAAATTCTCGTCCTTTGGTGCGTTTCGCCAGTGCGGTTAAGCCAGCATTAAAGGAACCGGTACGATTAATTACCCCAATCATACCGCCCAATACAAAGATAAAGACCATAATATCGGCGGCTTCGATCGTTCCCTCCACCATACTTAAGGTAATATCTTTCAAGGTTTTCGGTTGTTGTTCAACTTGTTGATAGGTTCCTGGAATGGCAATGGGTTTTCTAATCGTTCCTTCAAGGAAGTTATTGAGTTTGATTTTAATATTGAGATTTTCCAAGGATTCTTGCGTGGCTGGCAAGAATTTATCGTCTTGTTGATAGGTTTTTACCACAAATTGTTGTGTGGTGTTGTTGTAGGTTAATTTGGAATAGGAGCCGGCTGGCACAATCCAAGTGAGTCCTACGGCAATAATCAAAATCGCAAAGAGAATGGTAAATGCGGTAGGAAATTTAAATTTTTTTGTACTACTCATCATAAACTCCTTACAAGAACAGGGGGCGACGTCCCCCTATTCTCAAGCGTTAATTAGTAATAAGTGGTTTGCTCCACCTTGGTGCTTAAGCGTGTGCCAGCAGTGCCTTTCACAATGTCCACAATGTCAGACAAGGAGCCGATCACGGCGTCTTTGCCAGTTTGTTTTACAAAGTTAATAGCCGCTTGCACTTTTGGTCCCATTGAACCGGCAGCGAAATTAAGTTTCGCCAAGTCATCTGGGTGTGCTTTGGCAATGGCTTTCTGATCTGGCTTGCCCCAATTTAAGAATACCGCTGACACATCAGTAGCGATAATAAATAAATCCGCTTCCAAATTTTCCGCTAACAACGCAGAGCAGAGATCTTTATCAATCACTGCTTCCACGCCACGCAAGGATCCTTGATCATCGTAGTAGGTTGGAATACCGCCACCGCCAGCACAGATCACGATACTGCCTTTTTCCAACAACCATTTCACAGGGCGAATTTCAAAAATCCGTTTTGGTAATGGACTTGGTACCACACGGCGATATTTGTCGCCGTCTTGGGCAATGGTCCAATTTTTTTCTTTCGCCAAGCGTTCCGCTTCTTCTTTGGTGTAAACAGGGCCAATCGGTTTGGTTGGATTCTGGAATGCGGGGTCGTTTTTATCCACTTCCACTTGGGAAAGCAACGTAGCGAACGGCACTTCAAACGGTACCAAGTTCCCCAATTCTTGTTGAATCATATAGCCGATCATCCCCACGGATTCCGCCCCTAACACATCTAATGGATAGGTTGGTACATCTTTATAAGCCGCCCCTTGCAAAGCAAGCAAGCCGACTTGTGGGCCATTACCGTGGGCGATCACCAATTCATTATGCGGATAAATTTTGGCAATTTGTTCGCAAGCAATACGAACATTTTGCCGTTGATTTTCCGCTGTAAGTGGTTCGCCACGGCGTAATAAGGCGTTGCCGCCTAATGCAATCACAATTCTCATTCTGTCCCCCTAAGCAAGGCTTGCCACCATCACGGCTTTAATGGTGTGCATACGGTTTTCTGCTTGTTCAAATGCCACGTTCATTGGAGATTCAAACACATCTTCAGTGACTTCAATACCCTTGGCAAGTGCGGGGTATTTTTCCGCAATTTGTTTGCCCACTTTGGTTTCGCTGTTGTGGAACGCCGGTAAGCAGTGCATAAATTTCACTTTTGGATTGCCGGTACGTTTCATTAATTCTGGGGTGACTTGATATGGCATTAATAAATCAATGCGTTTGCCCCAACTGTCTAACGGTTCGCCCATTGACACCCACACATCGGTATGCACAAAATCTACCCCTTTCACTGCACGATCAATATCGTCAGTGACGGTAATTCTTGCCCCACTTTCAGCACCAAATTTTTCGCACATGGTCACTAATTCAGCTTCAGGCAATAATTCTTTTGGACCGCAAATCCGTACGTCCATACCCAATTTTGCCCCGATTAACAACAAGGAATTCCCCATATTGTTGCGAGCATCACCAATATACACATAGCTAATTTGGTTGAGCGGTTTGTCGCAGTTTTCAATCATGGTAAGCACATCGGCGAGCATTTGGGTTGGGTGGAATTCATCGGTTAGCCCGTTAAACACTGGCACACCAGCATAGTCGGCAAGTTCTTGTACAATGGTTTGTTTAAAGCCACGATACTCAATGGCGTCATACATCCGTCCCAACACACGTGCGGTGTCTTTCATACTTTCTTTATGCCCGATTTGGGAAGAATTTGGATCAATATAGGTGACATTTGCCCCTTGATCGTAAGCAGCGACTTCAAAGGCACAGCGAGTGCGCGTGGAGGTTTTTTCAAAAATTAACGCAATATTTTTACCTTTGAGTTTTTGTTGTTCGGTACCTGCGTATTTCGCACGTTTCAAATCACGGGAAAGATCAAGCAAATAACGAATTTCACGTTCAGAATGATTTACAAGACTAAGTAAATGTCTGTTTTTAATATTAAAAGCCATAATGTTTCTCCTATTGATGATTAAATCTTTGTGTCATTCGTAGGGTATGTGTTCCCTACGATGTGATTTATCATACAAAATAATACTTGGAATTAGCTGCGGTTTTCTGCGGTGAAATGTAAAGATTTGCAATAAAATGCGAAAGAAAAAGGTGATATTGAGATTGAATTTGAAAAAAGCATTTAGTGAATATGGGTTGTTTTATGATGATGGTAAGTAGACTGAAATTTTTGTACACAATTCACTTTGTGTGTTCACTCACTTAATAATACATTAAGCGAGTGAACTCAACATTTCTTTTTATGTATTGCAATTAGAGGATAAAATCCCGTCTAATTTAATCTGTTATTCGTGCGATGCCACATATCTCTGCTAATGCTTTCAAACGACTATCCGATTTGGCTACGTAAGGGTTACTCGTATCCCAAGCATAGCCTGCCAAAATAGACGAAATCATGGCTCGAATTTCTGGGTTGGCATTTTTAGCGTACACCACATCTTGGAAAGAACCCTCATACCAGCCATTCACATAGGTACGGAACGCATTGACCCCTACCATCAGTGGATCAGAAAATTCCTGTTGCCAATCCACCGTTTCACCTTGCAACTGGCGAACAATTAATGGTGCAGCCAAACGTGCGGAATGAAGCGCAATGGTTACTCCTGATGAAAAGACGGGATCAAGAAATTCTGTAGCATTGCCTAATAAAGCAAAATTTTTACCGTGCAGGCTTTTCACATTGGCTGAATAACCTTTGATATTGAGATAAGGAAAATCGGTTTCCCATTTGGCATTAACCAACAAACGTTTTAACACGGGCGAATCCAACGCAAATTGCTTCAATACAGATTCACTTTCTCCCGTTAATTTTTCGGGTAATCCCACCACACCAATGGAACAGCGATTATCCGAAAAGGGAATTAACCAAAGCCAGATATCCCGATGTTCAGGGTGAGTAGTGATTAAAATTTTATTACGATCATAAGTCGGATCGGAAATATTGTCTTCAATATGGGTAAAATGTGCAATTCGCATTGGCAAGTTAGAGGGAATATCTAAATTAAATAAACGTGGTAACACACGCCCATAACCACTTGCATCTAACACAAAACGAGCTTCTACTTGATAATGTTCAGATTGATCGGTATTCACCGTTAAAATCACGTTGTCATTGTGATTATCTACGGCTTCAACTGAATGCCCATAACGCACTACGGCACCTTTTTTCATCACTTCATCCGCTAAAATTTTATCAAAAATCGCCCGTCTTACTTGTAAGGTTGTGCCAGGTCCTGAGGTGAATTTTTGGTTAAAGTCAAAATAAGCATAACGCTCGCCCCAGCTAAAGGCTGCACCATTTTTAAATTGAAACGTTGGTTCTGCTCGCACCGCATCAGCCAGTCCTGCCTGTTCGAGAATATCCATGGCATAGGATAATAAACTCTCACCGATCACAAAACGTGGAAAATGCTGTTTTTCCAATAGCAACACGCTTAATCCTTGTTGTCTTAACAATGCAGCAGATACTGTACCTGATGGACCTGCACCAATAATCACGACATCAAATTTTTCCATAATATTTATTCCCTATCTTAAAAATCTAAACGTTAATAATAAACTGCATAATAAACCAATACTGACACTCAGCCCAAATGATGCTACCGCTGGTGTACTGCTTAAACAAAGTAATATAAATGAAATCAGCGTTGTGGTTGCCGCTAACGTCACCGCAATACGTTTATGTAAAATACTTTCTTGCACCGTTTGCATATACGCTGTGTAATCAATACTAATAGTTGACACCAACAACAAACCAAACATTGTAAATAGCGTAATAGGCAAATTTAGCCAAGCAAAAATAGCAATCGTGAAAATCACCGATGTAATCGGAATAACTAACATTTTAGCACTACACTTAACGCCAAAAAAGCGTATTAATAGCAAACTTGCTAAAACAAATGAAAGTAATTTAAGCCATGCGGCTTGATTGCGAGTTTGTTGAAAAGATTGATTTAAATGAGTACGTTTATCTTGCCAAAAAATATGTTGGTTATCGGCTAACAGAGCAATTTGATCAGCGTTTTTTAATCCTGAAAGTTTAATAATTGAGGCGACATGCTTTTCAGTAAAATGCCCCAAATAAAGACTTCGCCAACCTTCGCCTAATTGCATAGAAAGTGCTTGTTCAAGAGAAATCGGTTTAAAAGCATGAATTTCTTGCTGAATTAAATCAAAAGGCACACCAAATTGATCTAAAAGTGCGGTATTTTTTGCTGAAATTTTTTCAGTGAGTCGAGAAATAAAATCTTGTTGCTCGGAAAATGGCATTATCCATTGGCTTATAGATTGAAATTTTTCAATATTACCTTGTATTTTTTGTTGTGCTAACTGTTCTGATAATTGCTTATCTAATGCCAATAATTGCTCGGTATTTTCTGCTTGCAATAAAAAGTATTGGCTATTCAATTCAATGCCTGTAATTTCACTGATTTTTTGTACTTGTTGAATCAAATCCATGGGTAAAGCCACCCATTGACGAATATCATCTCGCCATTGACTGCGGTATAAACCGATAAACGTCAAAATAATTAATACTATCGCTAACCCTTTTTCCATGGAAAAATAGTATTTTTTTAACCGCACTATGTAGGAAGAAAAAGAGAAAGAAAATGACGAAATAAGCGAAGTAGGTTGATAATGTTTAAAGAATAAGGGTAAATAACACTGTGTACAAAGCATCGCACAGATTAATGCTACGCTAGAAAATAGTGACGTTTGTTTTAAGATAGGTAAATGAGTAAATCCCAACAATCCATAGCCAAGCAAAGTAATCAATAAGGTTAGCCCGAATGTTAAGGTTAATCCTTGCATCTGTTTTTGTGCTTGCCAAGGAAAAACAAAAAGTGATGAAGCAAACCAATGCAAGGGAAAATCAATCAACACCCCAACTAAACTTGTGCCAATGACTAAAGTTAAAATATGAATTTGCCCGAAAAATTGCACGGTCGCCACAATACCACAGAGCATACCGACAATAATCGGCAAAAATAAACTGAATATTCGCCACGTTCTAAATACACTGAATAACAATAGCAAGGTTAAACCCATGCCTAAACTTGCCATTAAAGTACTTTCCGTGCTAGCTTGCTGTTTAGCGTGAGCAGAAAAAATGGCAGCCCCTGTCATATAAAATTGTCCCTTTTGTTGCAAAACCTGTTGTTGACTTTGTTGCAACAAGGGTAACAAATTCTGATCTGGCGAAATAAAATTTTGTGGTGATAATTCAGCTCTAATCACGACCCAAGTGAAATCGCCTTGCGTACGATATAACATACCACTTTGCATATCCCATTGTAACTGACTTAACTGTTGTGACTGAGCTAATACAAATCGCCCCAATCCTAGCCAATCTTGCGATAAAGGAAGTAAGTTAGTTTGATGAAAAGGATTAACGATCTGTTCCGTATATTGCTGAAAATATTGTTCGGGCGTATTGAGTAACTGATCCCTGATATTCGATGGCAATACCGCTAATTTTAATTGCTGTATTTCCTGTTTAAGTTGATTTAAATCAGGTTGAATTTTATGAATAACCTTTTGAAAAATAGTGCTAGTTTGCCAAGTTTGGCTAATCTGTTCAGCTAACCTAAAGGCATTTTCTCTGGAATGATGACCGATTACCGCAATAATTTGCTGATTGAATTGACTTTCTTGCTGGCTATCCGCCCATTGCTGAATAGGTTGCCATTGGCTTTCTTGTGGTAATAGGCTATGTAAATCTGTGTCTAACCATTTTTCAGATTGCCATTGTTGCATAAATAACAAAACCATACCGACTAAAATCGCTAAAAAAAGCCAGCGAAACCATTTTATTAATTTGGTTTGATAAAGAACATAAAGTGCGGTGCTTTTTTTAAGCATTTTTATCTCTCTATGGCTTACTGCAATGATTGTTGTGCAAACCCTGATAAAGGTTGATTTTGTAATAGTTGGTTAAACTGAATTTCCGTACGATCACCTTGTTTTTCATCTAAACGGATATGTTGCACATTGTCATTCCCCGTAATCACGATTTGCGTAAAAATCTGCTGCATTAACAAGCTACTCGGTTTAAGTGTTAACGTCCAATGCTCGGCTTGCCCCGTTAAAGCCATATCAAATTGTGATTGCAAAGCAGATAAATTGCCTGAAAGCAAACCTAGAAATAAACCGATCTGTTCCGATTGCCCTAATTTATTTTGAGTAACCCATTCACCATTTAAATATTGGCTAATGCCTTGTGGTGTAATACGTAATTGACTGCTGAACGGCTGTTGCATTTGCCATAACAAACCACGGTTTTTAACCAAGCAAAATTCACCTGTGGCCGTAATGGGTTTAGGTAACGCATTTAAAAAACGTTGTTGCTCAAATTGACCTTGTACATTATCAGGCTTTTGCAATAACGCCACTAAGTCAGCTTGTGAAAACGCTAAAGCCAAAGGTGAAAATAGGCTAAACAAGAAAAGTAAAAGCGTCTTTTTCATTTTTATTCCTTTTTATTTCTTATTCCTTGGGACAAAATCCGCTATATTGCTCAATGGCAGCACGCCACGATGCTGGCGTTTGAAATTGCATTTCTTTGCTTGCAATCTCAACCGCCACTTGTGTTGTACTGGCAGTAGTGAGCTTTTGCCCTGTTTGAGCATCAAAAAATGTATAATCAATGCGTAAGCAGGTTTCATATTCCACCACACCCAACTCCACCCGAATTTTTTGACGAAAAAAAGTCGGTTTAATGTATTTCACATTAAGCTGAACCACTGGCCAAGCATAGCCTTGCTCTCGCATAATATGATAATGGTAGTGAATATCTTCTAAAAAGGCACAACGTGCTAATTCTAAATATTTCACATAATGACCATGCCACATAATATCCATTGAATCCACATCAAAAAAAGCGATGTCGTATTCAGAGCTATGTTTGGCATAATAATGAGATTTGCGTTTCATTTAGCCTGCTTACGTTTTGAATTACTTAACAATGTCGCCTTTAAGTGCCACACCTGAAATTAAATTGCCTGCATGGCATTCAAATTCTGTCGCACTGGAATAAACGTTTTTCTTATAGTAGCTGACTAAATTCGTCACTTTAGTTGCGCCCATAGAAACTGCTCTGTCTTGGAATTGTTTCACTGCTGATAAGAATGCCCATTGACAAGCCTCTACGTCCGTTTTATTGGCTGCATTGGTTTTTTTGTTGGTGACTAAATCTTTGGCTAATACCTTACCTGAGGCGGATTTAGCAAAATAAAGTTTAACATTTGGATTGAGAACGGTCTTGGCTTGTGCGCTATTTAATGCCTCATTGATAGAAAGGTGATGTGTGGTATCACGAGGGGCGCAAGCTGCAAGTACCAAGGCTGCGATGCTAATTGAGATTAATTTAAGTTTCATAAAGACTCCTTGTTATGATGATAAGTGATGGTTTACTTTACTGGAATACAAGCCAATAAGCAATGATTCCGTTAACTTTGTTGCATACAAATTTTCTCAAAATCTGCACGCCTAATTTTAGATTGACTATTGCGTGGCAACTGCTCACTAAAGCGCCAAAACCGTGGCAACGCTAAGGTTTCTTGCGTTCGGCTCAAATACTGTTTTAGGGCGTGAATCAAGGCTTTACGATCTTGCAAAAGTTGCTGTTTTCCCACCGCAGTTAAGGCTATCCACGCCACGGGGCGTTGGTATTCTGGATGCAGCCCGAGGTAACAATCTTCCACCCAAGTATGGGTTAATAAATCTTGCTCAATTTTCACTAAAGAAATGCGCTTATCCCCTAATTTGACAATGCGATCCGCACGCCCAAGCAACATAAATTGACCTTGTTCAATGTCAACCACATCTTTGGTTTGTTCTCGTGCCTCCACCCATGGGGATTGTACCCAAAGCTCACCTTGTTGATTTTGCCCAATTTCCACCCCAATAAACGGTTGCCAATAGGGGCTACCCGCTCGAATTGCCACGCCCCCTGTTTCGCTACTGCCATAAATTTCCGTCACAGGAAAACCTAATGCCTGTTGCAGACATGCAGCGGTCTTTTCAGGTAAGGCCCCGCCTGAAGAAAATAATCCCACCAATTGATGCTGAATAGGCGGGAGAATCGCCAGATTCATATTATTTAATAATGCCGGACTGGTGACCCACACCACTTTGTCGCATTTTTGGGTTTCCGCCACAAGGGTTTCTGGATAACGTTGTTGCGTCACCCCAATTTTCCACCCCATAGTCAAAGGCACAAAAACACGAAAGGTTAACCCATACAAATGCTGTACACTGACGGAGCTTAAAACAGTAATGTTCACCCCTTTTTCAAACGGCAACATTTGCGCTAAGGCTTGGGTTTCCTTATATAACTGGCTTGCTGTGCGTGGAATAATTTGTGCCTCGCCAGTACTGCCTGATGTCTTCAGCAAGATTGGTGTGCGGTTATCTGCCGCTAAATAAGGGACAGCCTCGTCCATCTTGGGGATAATTGACGGACATAAAAATGGCTGAATATTGTCTTTCGTCACCCATAAATCCGCATTATTTGCTACCCATTGTTGATTTTCTGGCAATAAATTGGGGGGCAATAATACCTTAATATCCTGTTTTAAACAGGCCAATAACATACAACTGAATTGATAGGCATCCTCAAGCCATAATGCAATGGATTGAAGCTGTCGGCTTTGTAATTGTTGTTCAATATATTGGCATTGTTGTGCCATGGATTGAGGAATAAAAAACATGTTAGTTGCTATCCATTATAGACTGATTATGCGGTTCATCCGCCCAAAAATCATAAAAATTAAACCATTGTAATGGATTTTTAGCACATTGTTGCGCCAGTAAATCGGCGTAATGTTGCATAGCGTGCTGAATTTGTTGCTGACGTTTTGTGCTACGACCATTGAGCTGAATATCTAATTTATGCAAGGATAAGTGATATTTCCCCTGTTGCTTGACGCAAAATAAGGTGTTAACAGAGGTTTTAAGTAAACTGGCCAATAACCATGCACCTTGCGGGAAAAGCGCTGGCTGGCCTAAAAAATTCACGGCAGCCGTTTTATCGCCTTGCAAAGGAATGCGATCCACCGCCAATGCAATCCATTCCCCCCGCTCAATATATTGCGACAATTCCCACATTTTCGCCGCATCAAGTTCACTCACTTGTATCAAGGACAATTCATCCGCCCCCGCATCTACTAAGGCTTGGTTAAAGGCTTGGGCGTGTTTACTGTGTACCAGAATATGCAATTTAAAGTGTGCATGATGACCATTGGCAACTAACGCTCGACTAACTTCCGTATTGCCAAAATGGCTACACACTAAAATTTGCCCACGAGCGTTCGGATCGTTCATCTCCTGATAAAGCTGTTCAGGATCCTCAATCACCAAATCCGCATAGCCTATTTTATGTTGCCACACTGCAAAGCGATCACAAATAGATTCACCAAAAGCAAAAAATTGGCGTAACAAGGCGAAACGCCCTAATTGCACGTTTGGAAAGGTATGCGTTAAATGCGTTTGATAGGTTCGAATATGGCCACGAGCGGTTTTACTGGTCACAAAAAAATACAGCACCACCCAAAAGGTCACAAATTTCATCAACCACAATGGGAAATAACGTACCATCCATCGCGTTAATTGCAAAAAGACAGGATGACCTCGTTCATTTAAACTCGCCCAATGTTGACTCATAACGGTTGTCCTGTAAGTAAACGACGCAACATGCCAAAAAACAGACGAGCGTGCATTCGGCTGATACGTAAATTATCTTGCCAAGCATGAAAATGTGACACCCCGTCCGTAGGATATTGCACCTGCGTTGATAACCATTGCAATGCAATCTGTTGCCAGTGGGCATAGACCAATAATTCAATATCAAAGTCCATACGATCGCCCACTTTAAAACGATCCAATAACGGCACCACGGCATCAAGCGGATAACAACGAAAACCACACATTCCGTCTTTGATGTCCGTCGATAACGTATTGACAGCTAACCAAAAATTGGTAATCTTGCGTCCATATAACCGTGCTTTTGGGGCATCTTCGCCATAAATAGGCAATCCACAAATAATGGCGTTTGGTGACTGCTCCGCCCGTTCAAGCATGGCTTGCACATCGGTTAAATTATGCTGTCCATCTGCATCCACTTGTAACGCATGACTAAACCCTTGCTGTTGCGCATAACGCAGGCCGACTTTAAGTGCGGCGCCTTTTCCGCCATTTTGGTCACAATAATAAATATCGGCTTGATCCGCATAGGTGGCCAATTTCGAGCGTTGTATTTCCGTTGAACCATCATCAATGATAATGACCGCCAAACCTAAATCACGCAAGGCGTGAACCACCGCCCCCACGCTGTTGGCATGATTATAATGGGGAATAACTGCCACGGGACGAAAGTTAGCCATTGTCGTTTCCTATTTTTTGCTGACAAATCGCCACAAAATCTGCATGACTAATTTTCCCTTGCAAATTACGTGGTAGATGTTCACTAAAACGCCAAAAACGAGGTAATCCAAAACGTTCATGGTGAGGCGCAAGATATTGTTTAAATGTTTTCACTAACATTTTGCGTTCATTGCATTGTTGGCTATCATGTAAGGCAATCCAAGCGACTGGCCGTTTAAATTCAGGGTGAGGGGCAACATAGCAATCTTTGACCCATGGATGTTGACTTAAATCTTGCTCCAGTTGCACCAAAGAAACTCGTTTATCGCCAAATTTCAGAATACGATCCAGACGCCCAAGCAGTTCAAATCCATTGGCATGAAATTCCACGGCGTCTGCCGTTTGTTGGCGTTCATCACTCCATGCCGATTCAACCCATAACGCTCCTTGCTCATTCACCCCTAAGGTGGTTTTCTCAAAAGGGTGCCAGATGGGATGATTCTGTTGACGATGGGCGATCACACCGGTTTCGCTACTGCCATAAATTTCCACTAAAGGCGTATCAATGACTGCCCGTATGCCTTGTGCAATATGGGAATACAACACACCGCCGGCGCAGGTTAAGCCGACAATATGTTGCTTAATATCGGCTAATTTCTCCGGTTGAGTATGATTCAGCAAAATCGGGCTAGTCACCCATAAACAACGTTCAAGTTGACGTGTTTCTGCCATTAAAAATTCGGGAAACAGTTTCGGTTGACGATTCAGAATAAAGCCTTGCAATAAAGGATAAAACACACAAAATGTTAAGCCGTAAAGGTGTTGCGTACTGACGCTCGCTACGATATCCAGTTGCTGACTTGAAGAAAAAGGCAAGGTGTCCGCTAAAATTTGGGCTTCTTGCCACATTTGTGCGGTGGTTTTTCGAATAATTTTTGCCTTGCCACTGCTGCCAGAGGTTTTCAGCCAAATTAGGCTGTCATTATTAAACAGGGCAAGATCCGTTTCGGCCACAACATTTTGCGTGACACCGTAGGTGACAATATTTTCATCATTCAGCAACAGCGCTTTATGCTCGTCAATCCAGGTTTGATTATCTCCCCATAGACTTTGTGGCAATAACACTGGCACCTTGGCCCGAATACAGGCAAGCAAGGTACAAGTAAACAGCGCACCATCCTCAAAGTAAAGTGCGACAATACTGACCTTATCCGCTTGTAATTGTGCTTTTATCTGTGCCACACGCTGATAAAAATCTGCTCGTGTCCAATCTGGATTACGGGCAATCAATGTCATGTTGTCGTTCCTTCTTCATTAAAATCTGACGAATCCCATACTCGCCAACCATAAGTCCACCCATTAACACATAGGCAATCACCCCTGAATACCACGCCCAAAGTTGATATTGTTGCATGGCTAAAAAGAGGCTCAATAACACAATATTCAGTATAAACAACCCGCACCAAAGTTGCGTCACCACTCGGGTGTAGCGCACGGCAAATTCAGGGAGAGCCGGTTCTCGCAAGCGGGCTAAACGTTCCACTAAGGTTTGCTTTTGCCATAAACTGCCACCAAATAACGCCAGCATTAACAGGTTTACCCCGATCGGGTAAAAATAGAATAATTCGCTGCGAACTAAGGCAAACAAGGCGAACAGCACAGCAATCACCAAGATAAAAAAGCGCCGCTCTGGCGGATCAATCAGCCCTTTTACCCCCCACAACAACGCCATTAGCAACGCGACAGAGTTCCAGTTTTCCGTGCTTCCTTGCCAGAGATAGAGTAAGGGGAAAGCAAGGCTTGCGATATGAGCCAGAATATTGAGTAATAGACGTAAGGTTTTCATTTTGGTTTTAGCTATGTCTTAAATGTTGTGTATGGACTTGTAGGGGCGTATTGCATACGCCCTTTGATGTCGCCCAAATTTTTAAAGGTATTTGCAAATTTTCGGTTAGGGCGTATGCAATACGCCCCTACAATCAGATCTAAAATATAATTGACGCAGAAACCAAAAAATTGCTTACTTATTATTCAAACACCACAAACCCACTCGCATAAGGCTCGTTTTGCTCACTTAACAATTTAAACGCTAAACGATTTTTCGCTGATTGCCATTCCAGTTTTAAGCAAAACACATCATTCGGGCGTAGGAATTTTTGAAACTTCAAATTATCCACGCGTACCATTGTTTTATCAGCCATTTCAAGCCCAAACAGCTCGCGAACTTTAGCGATCACCCATTGCAATTCCACCACGCCAGGCACTAACGGGAAATCGGCAAAATGCCCCGCAAAATAACGTAAATCAGGGGGAATCTTCCCCTTGAGATGATAGCCATCTGCCCGTGATTCGAGGTCTAACCAAATGGGATTAGTCGGTTTTGGCATCGCTTAACTTTTTCACGGCATCAATCACATCACGCACGGTACGCACGTTGCGGAAATCTTCTGCTTGTAATTTATATCCGGTTTGACGTTTGATGTAGTCGATCAAATCAATGGCATCAATACTATCAATTTCTAAATCTTGATAAAGATGCGTATCCAGTGTAATTTGGCTTTCGTCCACTTCAAACAGCGAAACCAGTGCATTAGTCAGAATTTGTTGAATTTCTTGTTCTGTCATTGAATTACATTCCTTTTTGAGTACGCACAAAATCCGCTAGCGTAGCGACACTTTGAAAATGTTGACGTAAATTTTGTGGATCACCATCAAGTTGTAAACCAAAGGTTTTTTGTACCACCAAACCGAGCTCAAGTGCATCCACAGAATCCAGCCCTAAGCCATCTTCGCCAAACAAAGAAATATGACTGTCAATATCTTCCACCGTCATATCTTCTAAATTCAGGCTATCAATAATCAGTTGTTTAATTTGTTGTTCTAATTCCATTTTCAATCCTTGTTTGAGTATTAAAATAATCTTCTAAATAAGCGTTTAAACGCCGTGCTGCAATGGGTAACGGTTTTTCGGCTAGCCACGTGGCGGGTAAAATATCCTCACCCACCATGAATTGATACCGAATGCGACATTTTGGCAGTTTGTACCACGGTTGCCCTTTTTTGAAATTTAGCGGCGACATCTTTATCACCACAGGCGTAATCACATCTGCACTACGCAAGCCCACCGACACCGCCCCACGGTTAAATTTGACCACGCCATCCCAGCCAGTGCGTGTGCCTTCGGGGAAAATCAGCAAGGCTTCACGGCTTAGGGTAGCGGCACATTTTTCTAATAAGGCTTCCGACTGGCAATTTGGAATAAAACCGCATGCTTTAATCGGACTCGACATGGACGGATTATCCATTAAATCGGGCTTAACAATACAATTCATATTGGGCTGTTTGGCAAAAATCAGCACCACATCCAACAAAGAGGGATGATTGGCTAAAATCAACTGTCCTTTTCGCCCAAGTCGTTCAAAGCCTTGGTATTCCACGCTTAAAATACCAAACCAATGCAGACATTTCACAAAAAATGCCCAAGTGCCACTTACAATCGCACGCCCTTTTGCCAGACTTTCAGGCGTATGATTGGGGTAACGCTTGGCGTAAGGATAGAGCA
Organism: Lonepinella sp. BR2357; assembly: GCF_051851525.1. Taxonomy (NCBI): domain Bacteria; kingdom Pseudomonadati; phylum Pseudomonadota; class Gammaproteobacteria; order Pasteurellales; family Pasteurellaceae; genus Lonepinella; species Lonepinella sp. BR2357. Next base: position 193,389 of record NZ_JBPDVG010000003.1, read on the forward strand.
CGATTTTAAACAGCACGCCGACCACACCAAACAGCACAAAACCGAGTAATGTCCCGATAAAACGGCGTAGCCAGTCGAGTTTTTGCACTAGTTTTTTTGCCATAACCATTGTCCATAACGACTGGATGGGGTTTGCCAATGTCGACTATTCAAGGCTTGCTGTTTCATCCAAATTAATGTGCTATCCATCGCAAAATATTCTGAATTTTCGACCGCACTTTGGGGATGTAAGGTTAAACCGAATTGTTCACCACGCTCAACGACCAATGCTAACGCATAGGCGAAAGGCGGACGACTCATTGGCACTACATCATATTCTTGCTTTAAAGGCGTTTCTACCACGACCACAAGCACTTTTTCTGCCCCGTCATTGAGCATTAAATAGGCTTCAAGCAACGCCATTTCTAGATTGTCTTGTGCGGCAATGGCAGTACATTCTTGTTTGACTTGACGCATTTCTGACCATTGCCCGATTAACGCATTATGCACAGAAAGACTAAAGGACGTGGGGGAAATGTCTCCCTCCGTTAACAGGGATTGCCACAAGGCAAAACTGCGGTTCATTTCACTGTTCAGGGAAGCATAAACCACAGGAAAGTGCGGTGCATTTGGGGTCAATTCCCAACAGGCAGAAAAAAATAGCCGTGCCGATTCACTGAGGCGACGACGTTTTAACGGTGGCAAAAAATCTAACTTAGGAGGAGAGACAGGCCACTGCTTAGCATCTTGTAAAAAAGCCATTTCATCCAATTGCCAAGCATGAGATGGAATTTCCCGATCAGCAACAAAGTGCCAATCCAACACATTGAAAGAAAAATGACAAATCCTTTCTGACATACCTTTCTCTCACCCCAAAGATAACGATTAATTAATAATTTTTGAATAATTCATTAATGATACGATCTGTCTGACCTTGAACACCGCTGACTTTCACTAACTCTTTCTCATCACCACGCTGTTTATAAGAGACTTCACCTAAGGCAGTACGACTGCCATTATTCACTTCAGATAAACGAAGTTTCGCTCTTAAAATAAGATTATTTTCTTCTCTTAGGCTATAAGCTAGCACATATTTACAATTTGCAGGTGGATTAACGCTGACTTCCGCCGTAAATCCTTTTTTCTGCAGACTGTTGGCTAAATATTGTCCAATATTGGCAATCGCAGGCTTGTTCACATCTTTTACGCAAATATGTTTAATATCCGCTTGTTTAGCTACTGGTTCACTATTGGTGACAGAAGATGAACAACCGGCCAAAGCCAATGTACTTGCCATAATAACAAATAATGTTTTTTTCATTGCAATTCTCCTTACCTTATTTTACAGATAATTTAGCATAGATTTTCTTTCTTTGCTATGCTTGCCAACGTTTAAAAATCAACGATGTATTCACGCCCCCAAAAGCAAAATTATTATTCATCACATAATCGGTTTGGATCTGTTTTCCATCGCCCTGAATATAATCTAACTTTCCGCAACGTTCGTCAATATTTTCTAAATTAATTGTAGGTGCAAACCAGCCATCACGCATCATTTCAATGGCAAACCAAGATTCTAATGCCCCACAAGCGCCAAGGGTATGCCCCAAATAGCTTTTCTGTGAACTTAATGGAATACGCCCAAATACCGCCTCCGTGGCCAAGGTTTCTGCAATATCTCCTTGCTCGGTGGCCGTGCCATGTCCGCTGACATAACCAATTTGCTGCGGGGATAATTGCGCATCTTTTAAGGCCAGTTCCATACAGCGTTGCATGGTTTCCTTTTGCGGACGTGTCACATGGCTACCATCACTATTGGCGCCATACCCCACCACTTCAGCAATAATATTCGCTCCACGAGCCAGTGCATGTTCAAGTTCTTCTAACACAAACATTCCTGAACCTTCGCCGATCACAAGACCATCTCGATCTTTATCATAAGGTCGTGGCGTTAATTTAGGATTATTACAATTCCGACTCGCGGCGTAAAGACTATCAAAAACATAGACTTCGGATGGACAAAATTCTTCGCCACCACCTGCTAACATCATTGGAATTAAGCCGTATTTAATGGATTCATAAGCGTATCCAATGGCCTGACTACCGGATGAACAAGCACTTGACGTCGGAATAATCCGCCCTGTTAAACCAAAAAAGATCCCGATATTCGCCGCTGTCGTATGTGGCATCATCCGCACATAAGTATTCGCATTAAAACCGTCTGACTTGCCTGTCATCAAAAGCTCTGCGGCATCTTTAATATCATTCGTTGAACCTGTGGACGAACCGCAAGCCACGCCCATTCGCCCGTCTTTTAGCCAGTCTAAAATCACGCCATCTTCATCTAGCAAATTCGCACTTTTTAACGCACGTTCGCTAGCATCCACCACAAACTGCGAGACACGCCCAAGACTGCGTAATTGCTTACGATTCCAATGTTTCGGTGGCTGATAATCCGGAATTTCCGCCCCAAGTCGTGCTTCTAATTCAGGATAACGTTCAAGCCAATCTTGCTTGGTTTCCACCGCATTTTGCTTACGCTGAAAAGCCGATTTAATACTTTGCCAATCGTTACCCAACGCAGTTAAACCACCGATTCCTGTTACGACTACTCGTTTCATTTTTTATTCCTTTCGCTACTTATCATCTAACATAACCCACCATTCACCGCAATCACTTGTCTGGTAATATATGCTGCTTTTTCATCAAGCAAAAATGCAACCGCATGGGCGATTTCATCAGGGTTGCCCATTCGCCCTGCTGGGATCATTTTTAAAATTTCGGCAACAGGCACATTTTCGTCAATAATATCGGTATCAATCAAACCAGGAGCAACGCAGTTTACCGTAATTTTGCGTTTGGCTAACTCTAATGCTAAGGCTTTTGCCGCACCAATAATGCCCGCTTTGGAGGCACTATAATTCACTTGCCCACGATTACCAATTAAACCAGATACAGAGGTAATACACACAATGCGACCGTCTGTGCGACGGCGGATCATGGGCATCATAATCGGGTGTAGCACATTATAAAAGCCGTCTAAATTGGTTCGTAACACCTGATCCCAATCTTCATCTGAAAAAGCAGGAAACGCATTATCTCGAGTTAATCCCGCATTTAAGACGACGCCATAATAAGCGCCAAATTGCTCCACATCTGCGGTTAATTTTTGACGAGTTTCGCTCCGATTGGCCACATCAAACTGCAATATTCGGGCATTTTGCCCAAGCTCACGAATACTGTCGGCGACCTTTTCCGCCTCCTCCATTCGGCTACGGCAATGTACCACAATATCATAACCTTGCTCGGCTAAATTCAACGCAATCGCTTTGCCAATGCCTCGGCTTGAGCCGGTGATTAAAACGGTTTTGTTCATGTTATTCTCTCTTTATTCTTTCGGACTAAACACATTCAAGGCACCGCTTAATAGCAATTTCTCACCATCAAACAACTGCGTATCAAATACGCCCATTCCTGTGCTATCTTGCAATGACAGTTTTACTTTAATATCCAAACAGGTACCAAGCGGAATCTGTGCTTGATAAATATGCAATTTGCGTGTACCGAGCAAATAACCTAAGCGTACTGGTTCGCCGACCTGATGTGCCATACAACCTGCCCAAGCCGCCACACCTTGTGCTAAAATTTCAAGGGCGCTCAAGGTTTCAAACACGCCATTTTGAATCAAAATATGTTCAGGGTAAATTGTGGCTTGTGCGTGCAAAAAATCATCGCCAAAGGCCAGCACACGATCTAATAAAGCCATTTCACCACTTTGTGGAATCAAGGGAGCAACATCATTAATTGGACAAGTTAAATCAATCATGACATTCTCCTAAAATTAACACCGCGTTATTGCCACCAAAGGCAAAAGAACTGCTTGCACCGATACGCTGTTCCCCTTGCCAACGGCTATTTTTATCGGCTAGACAAATGTTAGCCATGGTCGGATCGGGCTGATTATCCCATAATTGAGCCGGTAATACACCATTCGGATTGATTTTTCGGCTAATCGTCGCCCATAAAATAGCGGCCTCCACGGCCCCTGCCGCCCCTAAAGTATGCCCTGTATAAGGTTTAGTGCTAGTACAAGGTACTTGCTCGCCAAATACAGCCACGACCGCCAAGGCTTCCATGTGATCATTATGATTTGTGCCTGTTCCATGTAAATTAACCCAACCTACTTGATCAGCATTTAATTCCGCTTTCCTTAAGGCATGCTGAAAGGCAGACATGGCGCCATTTCCAGTCGGATCGGGAGAGGACATGTGATGTGCATCACTGCTTGAGCCATAACCCAAAAGTTCCACGCAATCCTCTTGGTCATCCAGCAGAAGTGGCGTTTTGGTCATCAAAAATACAGCAGCCCCCTCGCCAATATTAATGCCCTGTCTATTCGCAGAAAATGGGTTAGTTTGCTGTTCGGACAATACTGAAAGGGAATGGAAACCGCTCACTGTTAATGGCGAAAGCGTATCCACGCCCCCACAAATCACGGCATCACACAAATCGGCTTGCAATAAACGTGCCGCACTGATTAAGGCTCTAACTCCCGAAGTACAAGCGGTTGAAATGCCATAAGTCAGCCCTTGCAAATCATAAGCTGCAGCAACAAAATCGGCCGGCGCTGAAAATAAATATTGTTGTTGATTAAACGCTTTTTCTTGCCAGTTTTGATGACGAACAAAAGACTGAAATACGGGAATATTTTCATCTGCGCCGGTGGTAGAAGAACCCATCACTACGGCAATGCGTTGTTTACCAAATTGCGTTATTGCCTGCTGAATTTGTGGCTCAATTTGTTGCAAACTATGCCATAACAACTGATTATTACGACTACAATGAATAGGATCAAGATCCGCAGGCAAGGCTCGCAAAGGGCTCATTACTTCACCTAGATAATGCGGTTTAGCTTGGATTTGATGCTGACTAAATACATGATCCGTGGCTTGTAAAGGAGAATTTCCGGCAAAAAGTGCGGTGAAATTTTGTTGAATTCCGTCCCCTAAACAGGTGGTGATCGCTGGCGACATTAAATAAAGTTTATTCATGATGCTCCCCTTGTGAAATTTCACTAATTCGCCAATAAGAATTATCATCTAATATTATTTGGAAACTTTGTTGATTATGCTGAATCAGCCAAATTGTCTGATCACCTAACTTGTAAATCTTATGATGGCGATCAATGTTAATCTGACTAAGTTGAAATATTGCGGTGGTGGGATTCAATTCAGTGGCCAATGCAGAAAACAGTTTCTCTGCTTGCTTATTTGGCATAATAAAACCGTCATTTTGCCAACCATTTTGCGTGAGAACGACTCTGGCTAATGGTGCGCCCAAAATATCCGTCTGCACCCAACGCCATTGTGTTGGACTAAATTGTATAGATAATAAACTTTGCTGCTTAAGTGTGATATTGATATTTTCTAATAATAATGGATTTTGTATGAGGCTAGTGAAGTCAGTCGAATGGTTAAATTGTTCAATTTTAAACACACGAATGTTTTCTTGTTGAACAGGCAGTTGTTGCACTTGTAACGATGTGCAACTGGTGATAAAAAAAACGAAAATAAAGAAAAGATATTTTTTCATCTCAGTAATCAATATATGAATTAGCATTATTTGCCCAATATTAACATATAATCTACAACGTGCAGTGATTTTTAACATGTCAAAAATCAAAAATTGTGTGAAATTGTATGGTATTTCGCCATAAATTTCATGCCATTTTTATGAAATCTCCGTATAATCTTTAGTAAGCAAAAACATCAAAAGGAAAAAAATCATGCAACAAAAATCAATCTGTTTTATCGGTGGTGGCAATATGGCACAAGCGATTGTGTTTGGCTTGTTGAAAGCGGAGTATCCTGCAAATTTGATTGCGGTTTGTGATCCCGATGCGGAAAAACGCCGTTTATTTGCGGAAAATGGCGTGTTAGTTTCTACGGATAATGTCGCCAGTGCGAAAGCCTGTGACGTTGTTGTGTTGGCCGTGAAGCCTCAAGTGGCAAATGAAGTCTGTTCTGCTTTGAATGTGGGCGAAAGTGCGGTGGATTTTTCGCAAAAATTAGTGATTTCTATTATGGCAGCCATTTCTGTGGAAAAAATCACCGCACTTTTACATCAGGCAAACAATGTGGTGCGTGTGATGCCGAATACGCCAGCTTTGGTATCACAAGGAATGTTTGGGTTATTTGCCAGAAATAGTGTGAATGCGGATTTCAAAAAATTTGCTGAGAATTTATTGCAAGCCGTGGGCAAAACCTGTTGGGTGGATGATGAGCCAGATATGCACGCAGTTACTGCGGCGTCGGGTTCAAGCCCAGCGTATTTCTTTTTGTTTATGGAATCCATGCAACAAGCCTTGTTAAAGATGGGATTAACCGCAGAACAAGCCCGTTTATTGGTGCAACAATCCGCATTGGGTGCAGCGCAAATGGTGGTGGAAAATCCTACTGTTGAGTTGGCGACGTTACGTCAAAATGTGACATCGAAAGGGGGAACTACGGCGGCCGCATTAAATGTGTTTAATGAGAAGCAGTTAGGGCAAATTGTGGAGCAAGCGATGTTGGCTTGTGTGGCGCGGTCGAAAGAAATGGAAAAATTGATGGGATGACCCTCACCCCGACCCTCTCCCATAGGGAGAGGGGGGCTGTACAGAGGGAATGGTTAGATCGACTATAATACCAAATATCGTTCCCTCTCCCATAGGGAGAGGGGGCTGTACAGAGG